>JBJEOE010000095.1:0-29813 GCA_051880555.1 Acutalibacteraceae bacterium | reverse complement strand
TGTGCCTTTTTACTTCTCTTGCCTGTATTTAGTTTCACGCTAACCGTCCCCTGTCCTGCAAAATATCCCCCCGTGCTCTATCTGATTACTGATAATATGTAAATCCAAAATCTTTTAATTTAAGACCTGTTTTGGGATATATTATTTCATTTTGCGCTTTGAGCATATATTGGTCGATTTTCTTTGCACATTCCGTTGCAAAAACATCTTCGTCTATGGGGTTTTCCTCGGATGTATAGAATTCGTCAAAAACTATTTTCCGTGAGGAAGAAAGCGCAGAGTTCTTTATGTCATATGAACCGTATGTCGAATCTTTTCTGAATGAAACCGTGCTTATATCAGGGCCTTGAACATATACTGAAAAGTATACACCGGCAGACGAATCATCATAATCGATAAAAAATGTGTTTTGGTCTAAGTAATTGGAAATACTGAGTGATGCATAGTCATTTGGATAACAGTTCATATTTCCCTTGCCGTTAGGCTCACCGTATGCGGAAAGCCATGCATTCATAGCCCAAAATTTATCTGCCGCAGGATCGATTTTCCCGCATCGCTCGCATAAATATTTTGAATAATCGTGCTGAGCGGGGATGGTTTGTCGGTAACTATTTCCACATTTTGTACAGGTATATACAATATATCCCTCTGCGGTACAGAAGGCTTCTACTTTATCGGCTCTGTAATTATGCTGACAAGCTGCCACCTCACTTGACGTAGCAGAAGCCTGCGCCGGCTTAGATTGTTTATTGTCTGAGTATTGCTGTGAAGCTTGAGATGCCGAAGCTTCGTGCTTAGACAGCGCGGATTCGGTATTGATACTTTCTGTATCATTGTTTTCTTCATTATAATCATTGATAAGCGACGAGTTATTATCAATACTTTGCGAACTGCTCAGAGTGTTTTCTGTGTATAAGTCTTTTTGTGTTTTGCACCCCGACATTAAAAAAACAATGCTTGCAATCAAAAATGCGGTTATAAACTTCTTCATTTTATTTCTCCCCAATTAAAATTGCGTATACTTAAAAGACAGAGAACCGTCCCCTGTCCAGCATTTAGTTTCACGCTAACCGTCCCCTGTCCTACCCGGGAATGAAACCCTGTGCGATACGCAAAAATTATTTACTCTTCATTGTTAAAAATACCATCATGATTACTCCGAACACAATACACAGAATATTAATTATGAAATGAATAATATCATTTTTAATTAATTCGGTGAGATACGGGAAGAAAAAGAACCACAAGCAATCAAGAATCGAAGCAATAAGAATTAATAACTTTTTATATTTTAGTGACAAAATAAACAGACCTCCCAAACAATCCCCATGATGCCATTTTAAATCCACGATATTGCTTATAATAAACCAAAGCTAAAATCAAACTACAAAAGACAGGGGTCGGTTCCATGTCTTATAGATTTCTACTTAAAACTGTTTTCGATTACCTCGCGCACGATTTCAGCGTCACCGCCCTTTTGGGCTGAAAATGGTATAATCTGTATGCCGTCCGCAAGCTCTCCAAGCTCCTCCTTTATAAGGGCAAGGCGGTTTGCGGTTTCGGTTTTATTAAGCTTATCAGACTTTGTAAGTACGACCGTGTAGGGTATTCCCTTTTGACTCATAAAGTCGAGGATAGAAATATCAAACTCAGTCGCGGGGTGGCGCATATCAATAAGCTGAAATGCCATTTTGATATTCCGCCCCGACTGAAAATACGCCTCCATAAGCTCCGCCCAACGGCTTTTTTCCGAAAACGGGACCTTAGCGTAGCCGTATCCCGGCAAATCTACAAGGCGGATATTATCCACCCTGTAAAAATTTACCGTAATAGTTTTGCCGGGCTTTGAGCTTACACGCGCTATGGATTTTCTTCCGAGCACGCGGTTTATAAGGGAGGATTTTCCTACGTTGGAGCGGCCGCAAAAGCAAAATTCGGGCAAATCCGAGTCTTCAAGCTGTTCGGCTGTGCCGAAGGATTTTTCAAATTGAACGTTATTATAATTCATAATTCCACACTACTGACTGATTGCGCTTGCCGCCGCTTTGTTGATAATACCGTTAAGCATTACGGCTTTTTCGGAATCTCTAAAAGGTACAAGCGCCTTATTGATGATTTCGTCAACATTAGAGACAGGAACAAAGCAAACGTTTTCCTTAACCGTAGCGTCTACCTCATTAAGGTCGGCGATATTGTCCTTTGGAATAAAGACGGTCTTGACGCCGCCTCTGTACGCCGCCATTGATTTTTCCTTAAGCCCGCCGATAGGCAGTACTCTGCCGCGAACGGTGACCTCACCCGTCATAGCAATGTCGCGCCTTACCGCTCTGCCCGTAAGCTCGGAGACCAGTCCAACCGTCATAGTCACGCCCGCAGACGGTCCGTCCTTGGGAACCGCCGCCTCGGTGGCGTGAATATGTATATCACGGGTTTTATAAAAATCAGGGTCGATATTAAGCCTTTCGGCGTTCGCGCGGACATAGGTTATCGCGGTCATTGCCGACTCCTTCATAACGTCGCCTAACGACCCCGTAAGCTCAACCTTGCCCGTACCCGTCATTGTGACTATTTCAAGCTGCATTATCTCGCCGCCCACAGAGGTCCAGGCAAGACCGTTGATAATTCCGACCGCGTCCCTATCCAAAATAACCTCAGGCTTATAGCGGCGCTTGCCGAGCATTTTCTCGACGTCCTGCGACTTAAGAGTAACCTTATCAGTCACTCCCGAGGCGATAAGCTTTGCCGATTTTCGGCATAAAGCGGCGATTTTACGCTCAAGCTTACGCACTCCCGCCTCCCTTGTGTAATAATCGATAAGGGAGTAAATTGCGGAATCGGCGATTTTAAGGGTTTTGCCGTTAAGCCCGTGACGGGAAATCTCCTTAGGCACAAGATGCTTTTTAGCAATACCCAACTTTTCCTCGCGAGTATAACTGCTAAGCTCTATAACCTCCATACGGTCGAGCAAGGGGGCAGGAATGGTTTCCGCGCTGTTAGCCGTGGCGATAAAGACGGTACGGCTTAAATCGTAGGGAATTTCAATAAAATGGTCGACAAAGGCATTATTTTGCTCGGGGTCTAAAACCTCAAGCATAGCCGAGGACGGGTCGCCCTTGTAATCACTGCCTAATTTATCAACCTCGTCAAGGAGTATAAGCGGATTACCGCTTCCCGCGCGCCTTACCGCGTCGATAATTTTGCCCGGCATAGCACCGATATAGGTCTTTCTGTGACCGCGGATTTCGGCTTCATCGTGTACGCCGCCTAAGGATACGCGGGCAAATTTTCTGCCCATACATTCGGCGACGGTTTTACCGATAGAGGTTTTACCCACGCCCGGAGGGCCGACAAGGCAAATAATCTGCCCCTTAATATCGGGTGCTATCGCGTAAACCGAAAGCATTTCGAGAATACGCTCCTTAACCTTATCCATACCGTAAATATCGCGGTTGAGTATTTTTTCCGCCTTTTTAATATCGGCGCAAACGGCGGTATCCTTATTCCACGGCAGTTCAAGGCAGGTATCGAGATACCCCCTTACAACCGTGCCCTCATGGGAGCCGCCCGGCATTTTAGCAAGCTTATTAACCTCTTTGTGCAGAGTCTCCTTAACGCTGTCGTCTGCATTTAAAAGGTCGATTTTATAGTGGTACTCATCGATTTCGTCGGCTGTTTCGTCGCCGTAAAGCTCGGCAGAAATAGCCTTCATCTGCTCTTTTAAATAAAACTCACGCTGGTTTTCGTCTATTGCCGCCCTTGTTTTTTCGTTAATTCTGCGGTCAATTTCGCCGATTTCGCGTTCCTTATCAAGCAGTTCAATAAGAATTTTCGCCCTGTGAACGGGGTCTGCCTGTTCAAGCACATACTGCTTATCGTCATAGGGAGCGGGGATATTTGAAGCGATATAGTCGGCTAAACAGCCTATATCCTCCGTCTCCGCGATGTGCATAATTACATCGGGCGAGGCGTTTGAATATACATTAACGTATTTTTCAAACTGGGCCTTTACCCTGCGTGTCAGCGATTCTATATATATAGGTCGGTTCTTAATTTCCTTATCCTTAATCTCGGTAATATCCGAAACCAAGTAGCCCGCTCTGCGGTATAAGCCGCTGTGGCTCGCACGGCAAACGCCCTCTACAAGCACCTTTGCCGCGTTTTCCGAAATCTTAAGCACCTGACGAACCCTGACGACGCAACCGATTTCGTATAAATCCCCGTCCTCGGGCTCCTCGACGTAAACCTCCTTTTGGGCAACGGCGAAAACAAGCTGATTGCTCTCCATTGCCGCCTTAAGCGCCGCCGAGGATTTTTTTCTTCCCACGTCAAAGGAAAGCACCGTTCCGGGAAAAACCACCAGTCCGCGAAGTGGCAGGACAGGCAGAGTAATTATTTTTTCTTCTGTGTTTAAAGACATATTTGCTCCTAAAAATTATATTGTCCAGTTTTTAGTACTGTAAAGGGCGGCGGCGAAAAGCTCGCTGTCCTGAAATACAAAAATTACGGCGGCGTTATCAAAGGTATATTTTAAAACCGTGCCGTTTTCTATTCCCATAAGGAAAAAGACATTGTTGCTGTCGGCGGGTTCCTCGGTATATTCGTATTCCGCAAGGGAGTCCTTAACATCTAATAGCGAATCCCCGATTTTAAAGCCGTAAGCGGTATCAAACGCCGCGATATATGAAATTCCGTCTTCCTTTTTATCTTTTTCGTAAAAATACGAAAATGCTCCGTTGTCTATACGTACGGATTTTTCCCCCTCAGTAACCGAGAAAACGTATTCCTCGTCCGCGCTTACTGCAGACTCTTCTTTTTCGGAAAGCTCGTTTTCAAGCTCGTCTATATCTTGACCGAGCTTATAGTCACATTCGGGCATCTGCCCTAAGGAAGCGAAATATTCAAGGTCTACCGAGTCGGTTTTTTCCTTTGCTTTTTCCTTGCCGCAAGCCGCAAAGGAAAAAATCATCATTAATGACAAAATTAAGCAAGCTGTTTTTTTCATCGTAATCTTCCTTTCACCCGATAGTTATGAAAGACTGTTTAAAAGCTCGTGGCGCAAGTCCCAAAGCTGTTCCGACAAATCTACATAATAGGTATGCGGATTTTCAAAGCGTGTGACCTCGTCCCAAAGTGCGTCCACCTGCTCGGCGCGGTAGTCGGAAATCTCCTTAACCGAGGGCGACTGATAAACCTGTCTTCCCTTTTCAAAAATCTTGACCTGTAGCTTTTTAGCCACAAAGTCGCTCACAACCTTGCGCTTCCAGGTATGCTCGGGGTCAAAAAGCTCATACGGCTCGTCCGAGCTGATCTTTTCGTTATTAAGGGTAATTACGTCGGCTATCGCCTTGCCTGTTGCGCGGTCGTAAAGCCGCCACGGAATCTTAACGCCCGGGAGTGTAATTTTAGCCGCGTTTTCGCTTATCTTGATTTTAGGGATAATCTCGCCCCTTTTTTCAACCGCGGCAAGCTTATAAACGCCGCCGAATACCGCCTCGCTCGAAGCGGTGATAAGCCGCTCGCCCACTCCGTAGCTGTCCACCTTAGCGCCCTGAAAAATCATATCACGAATCAAATACTCGTCAAGCGAGTTTGAAATGCAAATCTTGCAGTCGGGATAGCCCGCCTCGTCAAGCATTTTGCGGGCGCGTTTGGTGATATAGGTTATATCGCCGCTGTCGATACGGATACCCAGCGGGCGTTTTCCCAGCGGCTTTAAAACCTTGTCAAAAACCTTTATAGCGTTAGGAATACCTGATTTTAGTACATTGTAGGTGTCTACAAGCAGCATACAGGAATCGGGATATTTCTCGGCGTAGGTCTTAAAGGCGGTGTACTCGTCGTCAAAGAGCTGAACCCAGCTGTGTGCCATTGTACCGGACGCGGGAACGCCGAAATCCTTTGCGGTAAGCAGACAGGACGTACCCTTGCACCCACCTATTATAGCCGCTCTCGCGCCGTAATACGCCGCGCCATAGCCGTGAGCTCGCCTTGCACCGAACTCCATAACAGGTCTGCCCTGTGCCGCGCGGACGATTCGGTTAGCCTTTGTAGCTATTAGAGACTGGTGGTTAATTGTAAGCAAGAGCATTGTTTCAAGCATAAGCGCCTGCATTGCTGGGCCTCTTACCGTAACAATAGGCTCGTGCGGGAAAATCACCGTACCCTCGGGCATAGCCCAAACATCACAGGTAAACTTAAAATTACGCAGATATTCTATGAATTCCTCGGAAAATAACTTCAGTCCCTTTAAATACTCAATATCCTCGTCGGTGAATTTAAGGTCGTTCATATATTCGATAAGCTGTTCAAGCCCCGCCATAACAGCATAACCGCCATTGTCGGGAACACGGCGGAAAAACATATCGAAATAGGTTACCGTGTCTCGCATATCGCTTGTGAAGATACCGTTCGCCATTGTAAGCTCGTAAAGATCCATTATCATTGTAAGGTTTAATTCTTTATTTTGCATAATCATTTTCTCCTTAAAACGGAAAAATTACATTTTTTCGGGCGCGTTTATCTTCATTAAGGTAAGCACGTTTTTAATAACGGTCGCCGTATCGGCGCAAAGGGTAAGCCTTGCCTGCATAAGGGGCTCGTCCGCACCCTTTACGCGGCATACCGCGTAGAATTTATGGAATTTAGTGGCAAGCTCCTCAACGTAATGTGTAATTTTTGCAGGGTCGTAGGTTTTCGCGGCAGAAATAATTTCATCAGTAAGCGCCGCTATGTGTAGGGTAAGCTCCCTTTCCTCGGGCGCGTTTAAGAGGGCTAATTCCTCCGCGGTGCATTTGCGGCGGGTTATTCCCTCGGCTTCAAGATTTCGGATTATACTGCAAATACGCGCATAGGCGTACTGAACATAATAAACGGGGTTTGAGTTTGATTCCTTGACGGCTAAGTCAAGGTCAAAATCAAAGTGGCTGTTAGGCTCCCGCAGATTAAAGAAGAATCTTGCCGCGTCAATAGGCACCTCATCAAGCAGGGTTACAAGGGTAATCGCCTTGCCCGAACGCTTAGAAGCCTTTATTACCTCGCCGTCACGCACAAGCCGCACCATCTGCATAAGCACCGCGTCAAGCTTAGAAGCGTCAACCCCTAAAGCCGTAAGCGCCGCCTTAAGGCGCGGAACATAGCCGTGATGGTCGGCACCCAAAATATCGATAGCCTTGTCAAACTTCCTTACCACAAGCTTATTGTAGTGGTAGGCAATATCCGGCACAACATAGGTCGGAACGCCGTTTGCACGCACCAGCACAAAATCCTTGTCACAGCCGAAGTCGGTCGCCTTAAACCAAAGGGCGCTTTCCTGTTCGTAGGTGTGGCCGCTCTGCTTTAAAAGCTCAATAATCCTCCCCGTTTCCCCGTTTTGGTGGAGGGAGCTTTCCTTAAACCAGGTATCGTAATGAATACGGTATTTTGCAAGGTCGTCGTGAAGCCCCTGAATATTCTTGGGGAGAGCAAATTCAACAAGTGCCTTTCTGCGCTCCTCCTCGGATTTTTCCACATAGCTGTCGCCATGAATTTTGGCGAATGCCTTTGCGTGATTTATAATATCCTCGCCGTGGTAGGAATCCTCGGGCATCTCGATACCTTCCTTATAAAGCTCTAAATAACGAAGGTCTAAGGAGAGGGCGAATTTATTAATCTGATTGCCCGCGTCGTTAATATAAAACTCCCGCTCGGTGTAATAGCCCGCTGCTTCCAAAACCGCGGCTAAGCAGTCGCCAAGCGCGCCGCCGCGGGCGTTTCCTATGTGCATAGGACCCGTGGGATTTGCCGAAACAAACTCCACCAAAACCCGCTTGCCCGCGCCGAAATCGCTCTTTCCGTAATCTGAACCCTTTTCATCAACATCGGCTAAAATATCGGCGTAATACCTATCGGACAAAAAGAAGTTGATAAAGCCGGGACCTGCAATCTCGCATTTTTCAATATATGTGTCGGAAAAATCAAACTCGGCGGTTAAAATCTCGGCTATCTGTCGGGGCGACTTGTGAAAAAGTCTTGCCCAGACCATAGCGGCGTTTACCGCTAAGTCGCCGTGTTCCCTGTTTTGAGGCACAGAAACCGAAAACTCGGTAAGCTCCGCCCTTTCAAGCTCCCCTTTTTCCATTGCCGAATTTGCGGCGTTTAAAATACAAGCGTTTATTTGTTCCTTTGATTTTGCTACAATCAGTGACATTCATTTTACCCCTCTTACCGAAATTTTAACCGTATTGCGGCTGACAAGCTTTAAATTTGAATCTATGGTATATTTCATTGAAATATCGCCGCCGTCCGCCGTTAAGTTTGTTTTTACGCTCTCGCCCGATATACCGATAAGCAGCTCGCCCACGTCCGTATTATATGCGCAGACGCTGCGCTTACCCTCCTCGACTACAAGGCGGCTTTCCACCGCGCCTGTACGCTGCATTATAACCGAGCTGTCGGGCTTTACATAAATCGAGGTTTTAACCTTTCCCATTCCGAGCATTTCGCTTTCGTCATAGGTTAAAAAATAGCTCCCGTTTTTTTCGCCGAACCGTCCGTCGGTCATAAGCTCAATATTTTCGCCGCCGTCCGAGCCTTTAATGCTGATAATTACATCCTTCATCATAAATCGTTCAAATCCACCTGTTCCACCCTGCCGTCGTCTAATTCCTCGCCCAAGAGGACCGACGCAAGGTTTTTAAAAGAATCGGGCTTATCGCTTACATAAAACTTATGCTCACCGATTTTGCCGCCGCTGTTTTGGAGTTCCGCGTCTTTAATATAGTCGGCTACCGCCTCGGAGACTGCAACTCCAGGATTTATGAGCCTTACGCCGTCGCCCGCAACTCTGCTTATCGCCCTTTCAAGGACGGGATAATGGGTACAGCCGAGTATAAGGGTATCACAGCCCGCCTCGGTTACGGGGGCGAGATAGCGCCGAACCGTCTCGGTCACCACTATATCGTCTTCCGAGCACCAGCCCTCCTCGACAAGCGGTACAAAAAGAGGACAGCTCGCGGCGGTGACCTCTGCTTTCGGCATAAGCTTTAATATTTCCCTTTTATGACTGCCGCTCGAAACCGTCGCGGGGGTACCTAAAACCCCGATTTTTCCGTTTTTCGTAGCCCTTACCGCCGACAAAGCCGCGTGGGTCACCATTTCAAAAAAAGGAACCGGAAGAACCCTAGCGCTGTCCGCCGCGACCGAAGAAACCGTGCCGCAGGCGGCGATTATAAGCTTAACGCCGTGGCTTAGCAAAAAACGTTCGTCCTCGGCGGCGTATTTTTTTATGGTTTCGCGGCTACGCGTTCCGTAGGGAACACGTCCGGTATCGCCGAAATAGACAATATCTTCATTAGGCATCTGCTTTATAAGCTCCCTTACTACCGTAAGTCCGCCGAGTCCCGAGTCAAACACGCCTATTGCACGACCGTCCGTCATGCACTCAACCCCTTAAACTTTAATTCATTTTATAATACCACATATTTGCGTTATTCGCAACCTAAAAATGAAAACTGTTAAAATTTTAGCGTTAAAATGCTAATTTCAAGCATAACAGCTTGACCCGCACAGTATAATATGGTAAAATTTGAAAACAGGATTTCAAATTTCGGAGGACAGTATGGGAATAACTGAGTTGTTTTTTATTGCGCTCGGTCTTTCAATGGACGCGTTCGCGGTATCGGTCTGCAAGGGGCTCTCTACACAGTGGTTAAAGCCGCGGCATTATCTCGCGGTAGGTCTCTGGTTCGGGGGCTTTCAGGCGCTTATGCCCTTTATAGGCTACCTTTTAGGCTCGTCCTTTGAAGGCTACATTACCGAATACGACCATTGGATTGCTTTTGTGTTATTAGTCTTTATCGGGGCTAATATGCTTAAAGAGGGATTTTCAAAGGAGGAGGATTCACTCAATTCCTCCTTTAGCGCGGCTACAATGGCGGTGCTGGCGGTTGCGACAAGCATAGACGCGCTGGCAGTCGGAATTACCTTTG
The DNA here is from genome assembly GCA_051880555.1 of Acutalibacteraceae bacterium. Taxonomy (GTDB): domain Bacteria; phylum Bacillota; class Clostridia; order Oscillospirales; family Acutalibacteraceae; genus UBA737. Next base: position 19,848 of record JBJEOE010000095.1, on the reverse strand, counting down.
CGCTCCTGCCCGACGTCAATATAGCTGCGGCGGTAGGCTTTATCGGGGTTATAACCTTCGCCCTTTCCTGCGTCGGACTAAAAATAGGAAATGTTTTCGGTACTAAATATAAAAGCAAGGCGGAAATCGCGGGCGGAGTTATTTTAATTCTTATAGGCTTAAAGATATTGCTTGAGCATTTGGGAGTAATAAGCTTTTAATATAAATTCGTAATTCGGAATTCGTAATTAATTTTTTGTTAACGGACGGTCGAGGACGCCCGTCCCTACAGCGGCTTAATTCAACCTTGTAGGGACAGGCGTCCTCGACTGTCCGTATATTTTTCCGTTAAAGCGAATATTTATCAATCTCGTCAAGCTCTTCCTTTGTAAAAGAGGTGTTTTCCGCCGCCTTGATATTGTCGAGTATCTGAGAGGGCTTTGACGCTCCGATAAGCACAGAGGTCACCGCGCCGTCCTTTAGTACCCACGCAAGCGCCATTTCGGCTAAGGTCTGTCCCCTATTTTCGGCGATTTTTGAAAGGGCTCTTACCTGAGCTAATCTTTCCTCGGTAACGGCGGAGGCGGTTAAAAACCTGCCGTCGGTTTTAATTCGGCTGTCCTCGGGAATACCCTTTAAATAGCGGTCGGTAAGCATACCCTGCGACAAAGGACTGAAAGCGATTATACCCTTTTTAAGCTCTACGGCGATTTCCTTAAGCCCGTTATGCTCTATCGTGCGGTCAAAAATCGAATAACGGTTTTGATTAATAATAAACGGACAATGAAGCTCATTTAGTATTTCGGTAGCTTTTTTGAGCCTTTCACCATCGTAGTTTGAAAGTCCGACATAAAGCGCCTTACCGCTGTTTACAGCCTGTGCAAGCGCGCCCATAGTCTCCTCAAGGGGAGTTTCGGGGTCGGGGCGGTGGTGGTAGAAAATATCCACATAGTCAAGCCCCATACGCTTAAGGCTTTGGTCAAGGCTTGAAAGCAGATACTTGCGGCTTCCCCAGTCTCCGTAAGGTCCGTCCCACATTGTATAGCCCGCCTTTGTGCTGATAATCAGCTCGTCGCGGTAAGAACGTAGCTCCTCCCGCATAATTTTTCCGAAATTCTTTTCGGCGCTCCCTGCCTCGGGTCCGTAGTTGTTAGCAAGGTCAAAGTGGGTTATACCGTTATCAAAGGCGGTAAAGCACATTGCCCTCATATTATCGTATCTCGAAGTATCTCCGAAATTGTGCCAAAGCCCCAGCGATACTGTGGGAAGCTTTAAGCCGCTCGCCCCGCAACGGTTATATACTGCGTTTTCATATCTTTTTTCATTTGCAAAATACATAATTTTACCACCTTTTTATTTGAACCTAAAGAGTATTTTTTGAATATTGCCGTCAAAAAGATTTTCCTTGGTGACGGTTGTTACTGCCGTATATAACTCGCCCGACTGTACAGATTCGCCCAAAACTAACGCGGCGGCGTTTTCAACCCCTAAAAATCCCATTGCAAAGGGATTTTGAACAATAAGGGCGTCCATCTCCCCTGTTTCAAGCATAGCGACAGAGGTTATATTGCTGTCAAAGCCTACGGCGCGCACCTTTTCGGACAGCCCGAGCTCTTTTACGGTATTACCTACCCCTAAGGTCATCCATTCGTTAAAGCCGACTATAACGTTTATGCGGGAATCCTGATTTAAAAGCCTTTTTGCCGCGGCAGTAGCGCTTTCTTTGTTGCTTTCTGCCGTCACCGAAGCGAGAATTTGCGCGTTCGGAACAGAGCTTAAATACTCCTTAAAGCCCTCCTCGCGCTGATTGCCGTTGTCGGTGTCGGCGTTGTAATTTACAAGCCCTATATAAATATTTGCTTCATTTGCAAAGCCGTTGGTCGCCGCCTTTGCCGCCGCCTTTCCCGCGGCGATATTGTCGGTACCGATAAAAAGGCTTACCATATCTGAGTTTAAATCGCTGTCAATCGTTATTACCTTTACCCCCGCGCGTACGGCGGCGTTTACCGTATCGACAGACTTATTAAAATCGATTGCCGATAAAACCACCGCGTCCGCACCGTTATTGATCGCGGCTTCAATCATATTGTTCTGGGCTTCGTAGTCCTCCTCGTTTTCAGGACCCTCAAAGGTGACCGTAACATTGTGCTCGGTCGCTGCGGAATATACCCCGTTTTTTACGTTGCGCCAAAAATCCGAGTTTATTGCCTTTGCTATTACGGCGATATATGTTTTTTCGTTGTTTTTAGCACAGGCGCATAAGCCTGCCGTAATCGCCAGCGACAAAACAAGCGACATTATTTTTTTAAAGCTCATTTTGCGCCTCCTTATCGATTTTGGGTATCCTTACAGTGACCGTAGTACCCACGTCAAGCTCGCTTTCAATGCTAAGACCGTATTTTTCGCCGAAGTAAATCTTAAGTCGGTCATTTACGTTCTTAACACCTATTCCGCCCGAGTCGCTCCGCTCCTTTGCAAGTATTTTGCGGCATTGCTCCTTAGTCATACCGACCCCGTTATCCGAAACGATAATTAAAATATCGTCGCTGCCGTCATCAGCGGTTTTAACTGTTATTTTAATTTCACCCTCGTCAACCATTCGGTCAATACCGTGATAAATTGCGTTTTCTATTAGCGGCTGAACCGTGATTTTATTGCAAAGAAAATCCATAAGGGAGGAGTCCGCGTCAATCGAGTAGGAAAACTGACTGCGGTAGCGGTAGCTTTGAATAATAAGGTAGCTTTCCGCGTGCTGAAGCTCCTCCTTGACGGTAATAAGCTCCCGTCCTCGGCTTATGCTTATTCTGAAAAGCCTTGCCAAGGCTCTTACCATTTCCGCCGCGTCGTGGGTTTTACCCTGCTCGCACATCCATTGTATCGAATCGAGGGTGTTATAAAGGAAATGCGGATTTATCTGCGCCTGGAGCGCCTTTAGCTCGGTTTTTCTAAGCTCCTTTTCCTCCCTGTGAACCCTTTCCATAAGGCTTTGTATGGTTTTTGCCATATGCTCAAAGGAGAGGGATAATACTCTAAGGTCGCTTACCGCCTCGGTTCCGCCCGAGTAGCGGAAAAACTCGGCTTGCTTTTCAAACTCCTTCATCGCCCTGATAAGCGAGCGAACAGGGGCGTTTACAATCCGTGAATATATTTTTAGGAATACCAGCACGATTAAGCCGCAGAATAAAAACGAACATACAACGCTTGTAAATATCTGGGTTCTTCTTTCAACCGCAAGCTCGTCGGTAAAGCTTACGCCCACGACCCGCCAAAGTCCGTCCTGCGTGGTATTTAGGGCGTATATTACATTTTCTCTGTAATGCACGCCGTCCTCAAGAGAGGCGAAAAGCTCTGTATCTTCGTTTTTTATGCCCGAAAAAATCATCTGCTGCTGCGGGTGATAGATTATGTTTCCCGCACGGTCGGTAATAAAGCAGTAGCCGTGTCTGCCTATTCCTATATTATCGATATACTTTGCAATCTCGGAAAATTCAAAATCGATAGCTATAAAGGCTCCCGAGCCTAAAACCGAAGCGTCTGTTTTGGCGGCAAGGGTAACCACCCATGGGTACTCCCCCTCAAAAACCGTCTGCACGTGAGGACTTGAAAGTGAAAAGCCCTCGGTTCCGCCGAAAAGCTCTTTGTTAAAGGATAGGTCCTTATAAATGCTTGCTTTAACGGGAGAATCGCCGTTTGTGGCGGCAATTATTTCCCCGTCACCGCCGTAGACAGTAACCGCGTATATATCCCTTTCTATTCGGGTTATTACCGAAATTTTGTTTTCAAAATCCTCTTTGTCACGGCAGGCGGCGACCGTTTCGCCGATAAATTTAAGCTTATCCCGCATTGAATCAAGATTATTGTCAACCGCAAGGGCGGTCTGCTGTACCGCCTGCTCTGAGCTAAGCTTAGCGTCCCTTATAAGCGCGGTGCTGTAAACCGAAATAAAAATAGCTATACATACCGTAACCGCAACCGCGGAAGCCGCCGCTATTGAAAGCACGCTTAGCGCCGACAGACTTAGAGTAAGCTTGCGGCGTTTTATTTTCATTGATTCTCACTCCTGTTAACGGTTCTTATCTTGTTGGGAGAGTCGCCGTAAAACCTTTTAAAGCAGTAGCTGAAATAATGTTGGTCGCTGTAGCCGCATTTTTCGGAAATTTCCAGCACCTTCATATTGGTGCATACAAGCATATCGTGCGCCGCCTTCATTCGCCGCTCGGTAAGTAGGGTTACAAAGTTCTTTTTCTTGTGCTTTTTTATAAGGGCGCTTAGATAATTGGGGCTTACGTTAAGCTCGTTGCTGACCCCCGTTAGCGACAGCTCCTCGTCCGAATACCGCTCGTCAATAATCTGGAGCGCGCGGTCGCAGAGAATCTCGGTATCCCTTCTCTGAGAGCGGGATATAAGCCTTCTCGCCTCATTGCAAAAGGAAATCAGCTCATTTTTCATAACGCTTTCACTGCTGTAGGAGGTAATACGCGCGAAAAAAGGATTAGAGGAAAACAGCTCCGAAACCGCCGATTTTTCCGAGGCGGAGCTTACAACCCTGTAAACCGTCGCGATTATCTGCATAACAAGCAGGCTTGCGTTTTCGGGAGTGTTGCTTTCGTAAAGACCGTTAATAAACTCCTCTAACTGTTGGTCGCCGCCTACCTTTAAAAGCTGTTCAAGCTTTGAGGCGGATTTTTCCGCGCGGTCGATTTCAAGCTCGCCGTGCGGTTCCTGGTCGTTTATAAAGCGCACCTCGCCCGCACCGTCGGTAGTGTAGCGCCTTGCGGCAATTGCCTGAAAATAAGCCCCCGAACAGCCCGATAGCTCCGAAAACTCACGGCTTACGCCGATTGTGCAGGTTTGATTTAGTATTCGCTTAGCGGTTTGTACTATTTCGAGCAGGGGCAGCTCCAACAAATTTGAAAGCTCGCCCTCCCCCTCTGTTACTGCAAGGGTAACCGCCCTGCCGTAAAGAATAAAGCTTTCGGAGTGCATATACCGTGAAAAAACCGAATCCAGAAAATCGGCGTGGGAATTTTCGGTCTTAGTTATTCCGTCGGAGCTTTTAAATTTTGTAACCAAAACGCAAAAGCGGGGTTTATTTGAGGATTCTTCTATAATACCAAGCTTTTTCGCGGTATTATAGAGCTCGCCGTCATCGAGCTGTTCCTCGTTACTGCCAAGCATAAGAGGAATAAGAAAGTTGTCAACAGAAAGCTCGCGCAGCTGCTCCTTAGTCCCCCTGTCGGGCGCGGCAAATACAACCGACAGTCTTTCGTCCATACGGCGGTGAATTTTAAAAAGCTCCTCGGACATTTCATCGGGAGAAATCGGCTTTAAAAGATAGCTGATTATGTTATAATTCATCGCGGTCTGAGCGTATTCAAAGCTGTCATAGCCGCTCAAAACAACCATTTGCGTCGCGGGACGAAGCTCGCGCACCTTCGCCGCAAGCTCCAGCCCCGAAATCATAGGCATACGAATATCGGTCAAAATCAAATCGGGTTCGAGGGCTTCGAGTATATCGAGCGCCTCTACCCCGTTTTCCGCCTCGCCTATTACCTCAAAGCCCGCGGAATCCCAGTCCACACGTTCAATAAGCGCCCTGCGCTGTTCCTGTTCGTCGTCCACCACAAGTACTGTATATTTCACGGGCAGTTCCTCCTCAAATATTTCGGAATTATTATTATTTATTATAACATTAATTGCCGAAAAAAGCAAACCGAATTTATTAAAGGCAGCTTTATTTTTAAAGGCGCTCGGTTATCCGAACGCCTTAGCTTTTATTCAGCCTTTTCCCAGCCCGCATAAAGGGTCATACTGCCTGTCACAGCGTCATTTTCGACGTCAAAGCTGTTTGTGCAGTCGCGGTCGGTGTACCAGCCCGTAAATATATACCCCTCTTTAACGGGATTTTCCTCAATATTAAGGGTTTCGGAATACATCGCCCTTACGCTTTCTATATGCGAGCCGCCGTTTGTATCAAATTTAACGGTAAATCCGTTATGGCTTACAACAAAAACGGTTGCCGCGACAAGCAGAGCAATAAATACAGCCACCATAATATTTGCGGCTTTAAGGGAGATATTTACCTTAGCGTAGAGTCCGCCCGTTTTACGTTCGCCGTTATTTTGAGCAATACCGTTTTTATTGTTTTCCATAATTACACCTCGTATTATTTGCGAGCAAGATATTTGCGCATATCAATAGAGCAGGCAACAAGGATTATAAGACCCTTGATTACATAAAGCATATTCGCGTCAACAGAGAGGAAGTTAAGTCCTACGAAAATAATCTGTAACAGGAATACGCCGATTACGATTCCGCTTATCTTACCTGTACCGCCTACAAACGAAACGCCGCCGATAACGCAGGCCGCGATAGCGTCCGATTCATAGTTAAGACCGGTGTTAGCCGAGCAGGAGGCGATTCTCGCACCCTCGATAAAGCCGGTTATACCGTACATAGCGCCCGCAAGAACGAAAACAAGGACGATAGTCCAGAATACGTTTACGCCCGATACGTTTGCGGCTTCCTCGTTAGAGCCTACAGCAAACATATTTTTACCGAACTTGGTCTTATTCCAGATTAACCACATAATCGCCGTGAGTATAATAGCATAAAGCACATATTTAGGAACGGCTACTCCGCCTATTGTAAAGAGTGTTCCGCGAACAAAATTAAGGTATGATTCGTCAAGTCCCGAAAGGGTTTGACCGTTGTTGCCGCCTATCATAAGATACATAAGCACCAGACCGAAAACGATAAGCTGGGTTGAAAGGGTTACGATAAACGGATGAAGCTTGAACTTTGCAACAAAGAAGCCGTTTACAAAGCCTATCGCCGCGCCGACCGCGATAACCGCCAAAAGCACAAGCCAAAGCGGAACAACCGCGAGATTCGGGAAAATCTTGTTGGCGTAGCCCGTCATCTGCAAAAGCGAGGCGGCTATACAGGCGGTAAGACCCACGCATCGACCCGCCGAAATATCAGTACCGGTTAGTACTATCGCTCCGCCTATACCGAGAGCAATCGGCAGCTTTGCGGCGGTGAGTGAAATAATGTTAACTATTGATGAAACCGATAAAAACGCAGGTACACGAATCGCAATATAAATTATCGCGATTAAAATTATTATGTACATAGCGTTGTTAAAAAGCAAATCACTTATTGCCCTGCGCTTATCCGCCCCCGATTTCGCCTTGAAATCGTCAATCCAGGCGCCAATACGCCCTTTTCTTTTAATACTTACACCTGACATATGTTTGTGTCCCCCTATTCTTACCTATTACGCATATTTTGCGGCAAGCGCCATAATCTCTTCCTGCGTAGCGTCCGCGGCGTTAACCTCGCCCGCAAGGCGACCGCCCGACATTACGAGTATCCTGTCGCACACACCCAAAAGCTCGGGCATTTCGGAGGATACCATTATTACCGTCTTGCCCCTTGCGGCAAGGTCGATAATAAGCTCGTAAATTTCATATTTAGCGCCGACGTCGATACCTCTTGTAGGCTCGTCAAGCAAAAGCACCGTAGGTTCGGTTAAAAGCCACCGTCCCAAAATAACCTTTTGCTGGTTACCGCCCGAAAGCGAACGGATTTTAGTCTCCTGCGTAGGCGTTTTAACGTGCATTGAATCAATACACCAGTCGGTGTTTTTCTTCAGCTTCTTTTTACTGAGGAAAGGTCCTATTCTGCACTTGTTAAGACTTGAGACCGTTGCGTTTTCGCGGATATTGAGTATTCCGAAAATACCCGTCGCGCGGCGCTCCTCGGTAAGAAGTGCAAAGCCGTTTTTAATCGATTCGCGGGCATTTCGGTTGCGAATCGGCTTTCCGTCAAGCGTAAGCTTTCCGCTCCGCCTTGTCGCCACTCCGAAAAGATTTTCGAGCAGCTCGGTTCTGCCCGAGCCGTCAAGTCCCGCAACGCCTAAAATCTCGCCGCGGCGGGCTGAGAAGGATACGTCCCGCAGCTTTGAATACTCAGCGGACAGCTCCTTAACGTCAAGCAGCACATCGCCGATTGTGTTAGTCTTAGGCGGATAAAGATTAGTAAGCTCTCTGCCAACCATAAGCTTGATAATATCGTCGGTGGTAAGCTCCTTCGCGTCCCTTGTGGTAATATACTTACCGTCGCGCATTATGGTTACCTCGTCTGAAATACGGAGTATTTCCGCCATTTTATGGGAAATGTAAATTATTCCGCAGCCCTGGTCGCGAAGCATATTAATTATTTTAAAAAGATGCTCAACCTCTTGCTCTGTAAGTGAGGAGGTCGGCTCGTCAAAAACGATAATCTTTGAATTATATGAAACAGCCTTAGCGATTTCCACCATCTGCCGCTGAGAAACAGGCATACGGCTCATAACCGTTTTAGGGTCTACGTCAATTTCAAGCTTGTTAAAAATTTCCTTTGTCGCATTATACATCTTCTGCTCGCTGGTAAAGGGCACTCCCTTTGCGACCGTCGGAAAACGTCCCAGCCACATATTGTCCATAACATTGCGCTTAAGCGCCTGATTAAGCTCCTGATGCACCATTGCGACGCCGTTTTCAAGAGCCTCCTTAGAATTTTTGAAATTTATTTCCTTACCCTCAAGGTAGATTTTTCCGCTGTCTTTTGTATAAACGCCGAAAAGACATTTCATAAGGGTAGATTTTCCCGCGCCGTTTTCGCCCATAAGAGCGTGAACCGTACCCGCCTTAACCGTAAGGCTTACGTTGTCCAGCGCTTTAACGCCGGGAAAGGCTTTTTCGATGTTCTCCATTTTAAGGAGAACGGGCTCGTCTGCGTTTTTACGGACGTTATCGTTAATTACTTCGTTGTTGCTCATAAGAACTCGTCCCCTGTCCGTTTGGTTTAATTCTGCCGTCGGGGGCAGCCGAAACGACCGCCCCTTTATGCTGATACCTAAATTATTCACCTGTGTATACACCGTAAGGAATGTTAACTCTCCAGGTGCCTACAACATTTTCGCTGTCAACACCCTCAAAGGTTTCCTTATCGTTCATATAGTTCTGTCCGATAGTGGTAATAGCATTTGCCATTCCGTCGGCGTCCTGCTTAATTGTACCTATCATAGAGCCCTTGCCTATAGCGTCCTTAGCAGCGTCTGTAGCGTCAACACCGAATACGGGGATAACCTTCGCGCCGTCTTTGTTGTAGCCCGCAGTCTGGAGTGCGGAAACAGCACCTAAAGCCATCTCGTCATTGTTCGCAATTACAAGCTCTACCATATTCTTATTAGCCTCGCTGTACTGCGAAAGAATGGTGTTCATATAATCGGTTGCCGCCGCAGAAGACCACTGACCGTTCTGGTCAACAAGATACTTCTTGGAGTTAGAAGCGTCATAGAACTCGAGCGCGGGCTTACCTGCCGCTGTGAGCACCTTGTCGGCATCCTCAACACCGTACTGGGTGCGGGCGATAGCCTCCATATTGCCCTCCTGACCCTTGAACATAACGTAGCTTATTTTGCCGTCGCCGTTAAGGTCAACCTTGTCGAAGTTCTTAACGAGATACTCGCCTATCATCTGTCCCTGCATATGACCTGCCATTTCGTAGTCGGTTCCTACAAATACGCACTTGTCATAGCTCTTAACAACCGATTCCTCAACAGAGCGGTTGAAGAAGATAACGGGAACATCCTTCGCCTTTGCCTGGTCGATAATGTTCTGAGCCGCGTCGTTTGAACCGGTGTCAACAACATTAACTACAAGCAGCTTTGAGCCCTTTGCAAGAGCGGTCGTAACCTGCTCGGTCTGGGTGGTCTGGTTGCCGTTTGCGTCGTAGTTCTGATACTTAAGACCCGCGTCGGTCAAAAGCTTATCCATTGCCGAGCGAACAGATGAAATATAGGTATCACTGTATGTATAATAGAACACCGATACCTCGCCGTCCGATGAACCCGACCCTGAGCCGCCGCAGGCGGTAAGACCCAAAACAAAGCAGAGTGCCAGAATGGTTGCCAATAACTTTTTCATTTCAATTACCTCCTTATTTTAACGACTTTTCCTGTCGTCGATTATATTATAGCAATATGATTCGGCAATTGAAATGTAGTTTTTTATTTAGAATGTATAAAATATTATCACATTATAAAATTAATATATTAAAATCTTGCCAATAATGGAAATTATTTAACCTTTGCAGTAAAAAATTATACCTTAAAATAAGCGCAAAAAAGCCGCGCACTGCAAAATGCAATGCACGGCTTAAATTTTAAGTCATATTATTCAGCTGTTTCTTCTTCCTTCATCTTTGCGAAGCACTCACTGCAATATACAGGGCGGTCATCGCGCGGTACAAAAGGAATCTTAGCAACTCCTCCGCAGGCGGCGCAAACCGCTTCGTGCATCTCTCTCGGGGCTCTTCCTGCATTTTTGCGCTTGTCGCGGCAGGGCTTACAGCGCTGCGGTTCGTTTACAAAGCCTTTGGATTCATAAAACTCCTGTTCTCTTGCAGAAAAAACGAATTCCTCTCCGCAATCTTTGCAAACTAACGTCTTGTCTTCAAACATTTTTTCTACCTCTCTCGGTTGTTTTTTTAGCCCCGGACGGAATCGCACCGACATCTTTGTTATCAACGCTCTGCTTTTTTAAGCTACATGGGCATATCTTTGCGCCGTCAGGCGCTTGATTTTTTTAATTTTTTTCTTATGCGTAAAAGCGCATTGTTTACGGACTTTTCGGAAATACCAAGCGTATCTGCAATTTCTATGTACCTTTTTCCCGAAAGAAAAAGCTGTAAAACGCTATATTCAAGACCCGAAAGCTCAAGCTTAATACTGTCGGTGAGGTTTTTATAGCTTTCCCTGTCGAAAAATATTTTTTCGGGACTGTTAGAGTCGGTAATTTCAACCTCGTCAATCGGAGACACAAGCTCGTCCGGTATTATTTTACGGTTTTTAAGCCTTTTTGCCGAGGAAATTACAGAACGCTTAATACAAAGGACGGCGAAGGTGGAAAAGGAGGATTTTTGCGCGTCATAATTCTTTACCGCCGAATAAAGGGCGTATGTAGCCTCCTGAACCGCGTCCTCCCGCTCGCTTTGAGCGCAGTACCTATCTACATAAAAATGAATTTGAGAAAGAAATCGCTCGATAATAACCTTCAAAAGCTCAAAATCGCCGCCGTTTATTCGACTTACGATTTCTTCGTTCGACAGGTTTTCGTAATTTTCGACAAAATCTATACTCATTATCGTTCCGCCATAGTGTTTCTTGCTAATTATAATACATTACTCCAGTTGAAAAGTCAAGTAAAAAATTATATTTTTTTAAATTTTTTACCAAAATGTGAAAAGAAGCCCACTTTGTTTGTAATATGCTATATAAGTACGATACGTTTTTCTTCCCGTGTGATAGATGCGGCGGTAACGTCCGAAGCCTCTCCACGCCATATTGCAAGAATTGTTCCGTCGGCGACCTTCACGGTCGCCACCTCCTTAGTAAATTCGTTGCTTACTCCTAATGGAAATCCGAATGACAGCTCGGCGTTTTCAAGCGGGTAAAGAAGTCCTTTAAGAGTAACTCCCGACGCTTTTTCGCTTAACGAAAAAACTGAAATATCGCCCCTTGCACCGCTTGAAAATTCAAGCCCGCCGTTAGCTATTACGGCGGCGGTAAAGCCGTTTAAGGAAAGAAAGCCTATTCCTCCGCGTTCAGCAATATATGTCAAGGTTTGGTAATTAGCAAAGGTGTGATCGGGTCTGCCTCCCGCCCCGCCGTAAATGATAAAGCGGGAATAACCCCGCTCAAAGCCCGTTTTAACGGCAAGTAGCATATCGGTATCGTCCTTCATTATAGGGTGTTTTATAACCTCCCTGCAAACGGGCAGAAATCCCAAGGAATCAAAATCCCCTACCGCAATGTCGGGCTTAACGTCAAGCTTTTTAAGACTGCTTAAGCCCGCGTCCGCCGCTATTACAAGGTCGTCCTCCTTTTTTATAAAAGTTTCGGGCAGTCCCTCTCCCGCTCCGAAAATATAACAAATTCCCATATCTTTCCTCCCGTAAATATTACAGTATATTACATTTTTCTTTTTCGTCTTGAAAATGTAAAGCTGTTTTATTATAATAATTTAAGTCTTATATATGTATTATACCAAAGAACGCTGAAAAATGGAATACAAAACAGCGAAAAGGAGCATATTATGAAATACTATAATAAAAAACCGCTTTTATGCTTTTTAGCGATTACGCTCGCTTTTTCCTTATTTCTTTGCTCCTGCCGCACAAAAGAGCAGACCGAATCTGCGCCCTCCTACGTATATTCCCTCCCCGCCGCTCCGGAATCTTCCGAAGAGCCTGTTTCTTCAGACGAGCCTGTAGATAACGGCATAAGGCTTGTAATCTCCTCGCCCGCAAAGACCTCCTTAACGGTAACCGACCCTGTCTTTACCTTTACAGGTACCAGCGACCCCGCCGAGCCGCTTACGGTTAACGGCGCGGAAATCCCGCGTGGGGAGGACGGCGTTTTCGCCTACCAGACCGAGCTTAATGTCGGAAAAAACAGCTTTAGCTTTACGCACAAGGGCGAAACCAAAACCTACACTGTAAGATACAGATATGTTATTATTAACAGCTTTGCCCCGTCGGGAGCGCAGACCTATCCCAGCGGCTCTACCGTTGTTGTTAACGCTTCGGCAAGAAAGGGCAGTACGGTTCAGGCGAGCTTTAACGGCGAAAGCATAGAGCTTATGCGCGAGAATCCCTCCGACGAGGATACGGGTGACTTTGTTTCCTACAACGGAGTTTTTCATCTTCCCTCTGATAACGCGCAGGACCTAAATCTCGGAAAAATCAGCTTTACCGCCTCGCACGGAGGCAAAAGCGAGACCTTTACCTCGGGCAATATCACCTGCAAAAAAAGCGACATCATAATCGATTACGACCCGAATGCCACCCCCACGGGCGGAAAATACATTAATGTAGGCTCGGGCTATATTGCGGAAATTGTCGAATACAACGCCGAAACCTTTGACGGAAATGTAACCGACGCCGCCTTAAAGGACGGCTCGGTAGACTGGTCAAGACCTACAAACAACTATCTTCCAAAAGGTACTCTTGACTACTGCTCGTCAAGCTATGTTAATTACAAGGATATAAATTACGTCACTCTCCGCGCGGGTTACCGTGTCTATCTTGAACGTCAGGATAAGCCGCGCGAGGGCAAAAAGCCCGTGGTTCGCCAGTATATAGGCTCTCTGCCCGACCATAACGAGGTTGCCGCGGTGGAATATGTAAACAACGGCTCCCACACGGTTATTACCTTTAATACCCTTTGGAAGGCTCCCTTTTATTTTGACCTTCTTCCCCAGTCCTATGTAAATCCCTCCGCACAGAATTATCTTGTAAATTCGGTTACATATAATTATGTCGATATAACCTTCTGCTACGCCACGGTCTTTACGGGAGAAATCGTAATACCCGAGGACGACCCGCTGTTTAAGTCTGCGCAAATCATAGAAAACAAAAACGCCGACGGAACCGAAACAAGGGATTATACCTTAAGACTTTTCCTCAAAAAACAGGGCGGCTTCTACGGCTGGGACTCCTATTATAATGAAAACGGTCAGCTATGCTTTGAATTTTTAAATCCCAAAGCCGTCACAAGAGACGAAAGCGAATACGGCGTTAACCTTGACGGCGCTAAAATACTTATCGACGTCGGTCACGGCGGAATAGATATAGGCGCCCCCGGCTTTGATTCAAAAAATCACAGCGAAGCTATACAAAACCTTTTCTTAGCAAATAAAATCAAGGCGGAGCTTGAAAGCATAGGCGCTGAGGTTCACCTTACCAGAAGTGACAACTCAACCAGCTCAACCGATGATAAAATAACCCTGCTTAAAAGCATAAAGCCCGATTTCTGCGTTGCGATACACCACGATTCTAATATCAAGACTTCAGCAAACGGCTTCGGTGCCTACCACTTTAACGCCTTTTCCGCAAAGGCGGCGGAATTCATCTATTCTCAAACGAAAAATTCAACATCGATTTATAATAAATGCAAGTTAGAATCGCATTATTATTTTATGTGCCGTACTACTAATTGTCCCGTGGTGCTTACCGAAAACGGCTTTATTTCCAATTCCTACGATTACGGAAATATTATTAGTGAAGCGGCAAATGTTCAAAAAGCCAAGGCAATAACAAGGGGTATAGTCGATTATTTTCTTTCGACACAGTAACCTAATAATCAGGAGAACACAATGCAGGAAAACACATTTTTAAAGGGCAAAATTTTGCCGCCTTTAATAAAATTTGCGCTTCCGCTTATGCTTTCACAGCTTTTGCAGGCGCTTTACGGCGCGGTGGACTTAATTGTTGTGGGGCATTACGGAACTACCGCCGATTTTTCGGCGGTGGCGACTGCAAGCCAGCTTATGCAGGGGATAACCGGAATAATTATAGGTCTTACAACCGGCGTAACCGTACTAATAGGACAGGCTATAGGCTCGGGAAACAACAAAAGAGCGGGCGATATTTCGGCGGGAATGACTAAGCTTTTAATAGTTATTTCTCTAATATTTTTCGCAGTATTAACCCTTTTCGCACCAGAGGCTCTCGACCTTTTAAAAATACCCTCAGCCGCAAAGGTCGCGGGTACGGTTTATATAAGAATTTGTGCGGCGGGAGTAATATTTATTTCCGCCTACAATGCGATAAGCGGTCTTTTCAGAGGCGTTGGAAATTCCAAAATGCCGCTCATTTTTATTTTAGTCGCCTGTATTGTCAATATTATCGGCGATATTCTATTGGTCGGCGTCTTTAAAATGGGCGCGGCTGGCGCGGCGCTTGCCACGGTTTTAGCCCAGACCGTAAGCGTTATTTTTTCGGTAATTTATATTTTAAAGGGCGGTCTTCCCTTTAAAATCACTAAAGAAAGCTTTAAGGCGCGGGGAGCCGTCGGCAGAATATTAAAAACCGGCGTTCCTATTGCGCTCCAAGACTTTTTGACAAGGGTTTCCTTTTTAATATTAACCGCTATTCTTAACTCTTTGGGGCTTGTCGCCTCGGCAAGTATAGGAATTTCCGAAAAGCTTTTCTTATTCCTTTCTATTATTCCGATTTCCTTTATGTCGGCGCTGTCGGCGTTTGTTGCGCAAAATATCGGCGCGGGCAACAGGGAGCGCGCCTATAAATCCCTTAAAATATCGGTTGGAATTTCCTTTGTTTTCGGTATTCTTACCTTTATAGCAACCTTTTTCTTCCCAGAAATATTGGCGGCGGCGTTTGAGAAGAATCCCGAGGTTATTGCGGCGGCGGCAAGGTATCAGCGCGGCTGTGCGGCGGAGCATCTTTTTATCAGCGTATTTTTCTGTATGCTCGGCTATTTTAACGGACTCGGAAAAACCGACTTTGTTATGTTTCAGGGTATTTTCACCGCCTTTGCGGTGCGTATTCCCCTGTCATATCTTTTAAGCCGCGGCGCTTCGCCCGACCTTTTTAAAATAGGTCTTGCGGTTCCCGCATCGGCGCTTGTTTCCTTTTTGTTATGCCTTATATACCTTATTTATCTAAATAAAAAGGAAAAAAGCAAATTAAGGTCTTGAATTATCCCGCCGTACATTGTATAATGTATTGTAACTGCGCGAAAAACGGTTACGCAGTATTTTGAAATGAGGTACTCGAATTATGGTTAAAGCTGTAGTAGGCGCTAACTGGGGCGACGAGGGCAAGGGTAAAATTACCGATATGCTCGCAGGAAACGCGGATATTGTCGTACGCTTTCAGGGCGGCGCAAACGCGGGTCACACAATTAAGAACAAATACGGAAAATTCGCACTCCACACTCTACCGTCGGGCGTTTTTAACGAGGGCGTTATCAACTGTATCGGAAACGGCGTCGCGCTTGACGTTGATAAGCTGTTAAAAGAATACAATTCCGTTGTAGAAAACGGCGTTCCCGCGCCGCGCCTTATGGTGTCGGAGCGTTGCCAGATGGTTATGCCCTATCACGTTCTTTTCGACGTTTACGAGGAGGAAAGGCTCGGCAAGGCAAGCTTTGGTTCAACCAAATCGGGCATTGCGCCTTTTTATTCCGATAAATATGCGAAAATCGGCTTTCAGGTATGCGAGCTGTTTGACGAAAAGGCTCTGCGCGAAAAATTAGAGCGTGTTTTAGAGGTAAAGAACATATTGATTGAAAATCTTTATCATAAGGAGCCCCTTTCGGTTGATGAGATTTTTGATAAAATGATGGAATGGAAAAAGGGAATCGAGCCCTTTGTCGGGGACGTAAGAAAGCTTGTTTACGAGGCGGACAAGGCGGGTAAAACCGTGCTTTTAGAGGGACAGTTAGGCACACTTAAGGACACCGACCACGGCATTTACCCGATGGTTACCTCCTCCAATACAATAGCTGGCTACGGCGCTGTCGGCGCGGGCGTTCCCCCATATGCTATTAAAGAAATTTACACGGTTATTAAGGCTTATTCCTCGGCGGTAGGCGCGGGAGCCTTTGTAAGCGAGATTTTCGGCGATGAGGCTAAGGCTATGCGCGACCACGGCGGCGACGGCGGCGAATACGGCGCAACCACAGGCAGACCCCGCAGAATGGGCTGGTTTGACTGCGTTGCCACCCGCTACGGCTGTGAGGTTCAGGGTACTACCCACGGCGTTCTTACGGTTGTTGACGCTCTTTCCTATCTTGACGAAATTAAGGTCTGCGTAGGTTACGAGATTGACGGCAAGGTGACAAAGGATTTCCCTGTTACGGGACTGCTTGAAAAGGCAAAGCCTGTTTTGGTAACCCTTCCCGGTTGGAAGTGCGATATTACGGGAATCAGGAATTACGCCGACCTGCCCGAAAATTGCCGTAATTACATAGAGTTTATCGAAAAGGAAATCGGCTTTAAGCTCGTAATGGTAAGCAACGGTCCCGCCCGCGAAAACATTATTATTAAAGATTAACGGAGAGCGATATGAATTTTACTCCCATTGACGGGAGCGGTCTTGTAGACGGCTTCTGCCTTATTAAGAGCATAGACAAAAAGACCTCGTCTAAGGGGGACACATACCTTGATATGACCCTTTCGGACGCTGATGGCGAAATTAACGCTAAGCTTTGGCGCTATAACAAGGCTACCCACGGCGAATACGGCGTTAACGACCTTGTTAAGATTCGCGGGCTTATCACTCAGTATAACGGCGCGGATCAGCTCAAGGTCGAAAAAATAAGACCCGTCACTCCCGAGGACGGGGTTAACGTTTCGGACTTTGTAAAGTCAGCTGATTATTCGGGCGAGCAGATGTTTGAGGAGCTGTACAGAATAGCCGACGGCTTTTCGGACGGTGATTTAAGGAAAATTGTCACCGCCGTGCTTGACGATAACCGTCTTGCCCTGCTTTACTGGCCCGCGGCGTTTAAGCTTCACCACGCGGTGCGCGGAGGACTTTTACTCCACACCCTTTCGATTGTGCGGCTTGCCGAGGGGGTTTGCAGGGTTTACCCCTTTGTTGACCGCGAGCTGTTAATTTCGGGCGCAATACTTCACGATATTGCAAAGCTTTCGGAATTTACGGTCGCCGATACCGGCATAGCGACGGGTTATTCGGTAAACGGCAATCTTTTAGGTCACCTCGCAATGGGGGCTATGGTGATTGATAAATACGCCGAAAGGCTTAATGTCAACCCCAAAACCGCCACCCTGCTTGAGCATATGGTGCTTTCCCACCACGGGGAGCCAGAGTTCGGCGCGGCGGTAAGACCAATGTTTATCGAAGCCGAGCTTTTAAGCGAGCTTGACCTTATGGATTCCCGCATTTACGAAATGCGCGAGGCGGTTTCCGCCGCCCCCGCCGAGGATTTTTCGGCAAGGGTGTGGGCTATGGACAACCGAAAGCTTTACAACCATACAAGAACCGATTTGAATAAAAAAACTCAATTATTCTAATACTAAAAAAGAAAGGTGATTTAAAATGAAGATTACAAAGGATATGCTTATAGGCGAGGTTTTAGATATTGACAGCAGCGCCGCCGAATACTTTTTTGAAATAGGTATGCATTGCTTGGGCTGTCCCGCTTCACGCGGTGAAAGCATTGAGCAGGCTTGCGAGGTTCACGGAACCGACTGCGACGCGCTTATCGAAAAGCTCAACCGTCATTTTGAAAACAAATAATGGCGCTGAGCCTTAGACTTAAAACCATTGCCGCCCTTGTGCCGAAAGGTGCAAGGGTTTGCGACGTTGGTACGGATCACGCACGGCTGCCGATTTATTTGATTTCGGAAAAAATAGCCGCAAGGGTAATCGCAACCGACCTTCGTCCCCTGCCGCTTGAAAACGCCAAGAAAAATGTTGAGTCTTCAGGGGTTACGGGAATAGAATTACGGCTTTGCGACGGGCTTTCAGCCGTAAAAAAGGACGAGGCGGATGTAATAATTATTGCGGGAATAGGCGGCGAGGTTATCTCGGGTATAATCTCCCGTGCCGACCTTTTAAAGGAGCAGCCCTATCCCCTGCTTATTTTACAGCCCACCACATCGCCCGAGGCGTTAAGGCGTTATTTATGCGAAAACGGCTTTGAAACAGAATCCGAAACCGCAATTAAAGATAACGGAAAGCTATATTCGATTATGACGGTGCGCTTTACGGGGATAACCTCGCAAAAGCCCGATTGGTATTATTACGTCGGCAATCTTGACCCCAAAACTTCCGACGGCTTTTTATACATAAAAAAGCAATATATGAGGCTTAAGGACTGCGCCGACGCGCTTGAAAAACTTGATGACAAGCCTTCGGAATATTCATATTACAAAACCCTTGCCGATAATATCGGCGAGTTAATAAAGGAAAAGCGGTAAAATCAAATGGCATTTGACGGCGGATTTCTTCACCTGATGATAGACGAGCTTAATACTGCGGTCGACTCACACGTTGACAAAATATACCAGCCCTCTAAAGATGAGCTGGTTTTATTGCTACGCAAAAAAAGCTTTGCTAAAAGGCTTTTAATCTCTTTAAAGGCGGGCGCGGCGCGTATTCAGTTTACCGATAATAAGTACGAAAATCCCGCCGTTCCGCCTATGTTCTGTATGCTGATAAGGAAATACCTTTCTGCCGCACGGCTTATAAGGGTATCTCAGCCGCGGCTTGAGCGTTTAGCGGAGCTTACCTTTTCCTATACAAACGAAATGGGCGATATTTCGGAAATTCGCCTTATTGTAGAATTATTAGGAAATAAAACCAACATTCTTCTTGTCGGAGCGGACGGCAGAATAATAGACTGTCTTCGCCGAAGCGACCCCGAGACCGCCGACCGACTGCTCTTGCCGGGTGCAGTGTACGAATACCCCGCCAACCAAAGCAAGCTTAATCCCCTGACAGCGGGGGTAAAAGAGATATGCGCGGCGGTAAACGCACACGGCGGGGACACAGCTAAAGCTCTGCTTGACTCCCTTGACGGCTTCTCGCCCCTTGTTTGCAGGGAGGTATTTTTCAAATCGGAGCTTTGCGGCAATCTTGACTTATCCCTTCATAATATATTAGCAGACCTTAAAAACGGCGGCGCCCCCCTCTTGCTTTTAAAGCAGGACGGCACCCCCTACGATTTTTCCTATACCGATATTTCGCAGTACGGCGCTGAATTTAATAAAAAAGACTTTGACAGCTTTTCCTCTCTTTTGGACGCCTTTTACACCGCTAAGGAAAATTCAGAGCGGATAAAAAAAGCGGCGGCGGATATTATAAAGCTTATAAACAATCTTCGCGCCCGCACCGAAAAAAAGCTTGCGATTCGCTTAAATGACCTTAAAAAATGCGATAACCGTGAGACGCTTAGAATTTACGGCGAGCTTATAAAGGCTAATTTGTACCGAATAGAAAACGGTGCTTCCTTTGCGGAGGTTGAAAATTATTATGATGAAATGAAAA
>JBJEOE010000094.1:0-6037 GCA_051880555.1 Acutalibacteraceae bacterium | reverse complement strand
AGCTCTGCATTATCATATAGTTAAATTCAAGGAAGGAAAGACCCTTTTCCATTCTCTGCTTGTAGCACTCAGCTCTCAGCATATTGTTAACCGAGAAGCAAGCCCCTACCTCGCGCAAAAGCTCGACATAGTTAAGCTTTAACAGCCAGTCGGCATTGTTTATCATCTGCGCCTTGCCCTCTGAAAAGTCGATAAACCGCTCCATCTGGCGCTTAAAGCACTCGGCGTTGTGGTCAATATCCTCTTTCGTAAGCATTTTACGCATATCGGTTCTGCCCGAGGGGTCGCCTATCATTGTTGTGCCGCCGCCTATAAGTGCTATCGGCTTATTACCCGCCATTTGAAGGCGCTTCATAAGTGTAAGCGCCATAAAATGACCCGCGGTGAGGCTGTCGGCAGTGCAGTCAAAGCCGATATAGAAGGTCGCCTTGCCGTTGTTAATCATTTCCTTGATTTCTTCCTCATCGGTTACCTGCGCGATAAGTCCTCTGGCTACAAGCTCGTCATAAATTGTCATCATTCTTACTCCTGTCTACTAACTCTTTTGCTGATTTATATAAATTCTCGGTAAGCTGGGCGCCCGACATAATCCGTGCAATTTCGCTTATCCGTTCTTCATACGAAAGCGGTTCTACCTTAGTAAAGGTTCTGCCCTCTATTGTGTTTTTCTCAATTAAGAGATGATTATCCGCCATCGCGGCTATCTGCGCTAAGTGAGTAACGCATATAACCTGACGGTTTTTCGAGACCTTTTTAAGCTGAGTGCCCACCTTGCCCGCTGTGTAGCCGCTAATTCCAACGTCTATCTCGTCAAAAATCATAGTGCCGACCTTGTCTTTATCCAGCAGTACGCTTTTTATCGCCAGCATAACGCGGGACAACTCGCCGCCCGAGGCGATTTTGGCAAGGGGTTTTACCTTTTCGCCCTTGTTTGCCGATATAAGGAACTCTATAACATCGCACCCGCGCTTTGTATACCGTCCCTTTTCTATGGAAACGGTAAACCGCACGTCGGGCATATTAAGGTAGGTTAAAATTCCGCAAACCTTGGTTTCAAACTCAGCCGCGGCTTTTTTGCGTGATTTTGTAAGCTTTTCGCCCAATTCCACAAGCCGTTCGGTGGATTTATCAAGCAGATCGGAAAGCTCGGCAATTCGGCGGTCGGAAAAGACAAGCTCGTCAAGCCGAACCTTAGCCGACGTCAAAAAATCAAGCATTTCCTGCTCGCCGTTTCCGTATTTTACCATAAGCCTGTCTAAAAAGTCAAGCCTTTCGTTAATACTGTCCGCGTCCATATCGGAATACTCCGCGCCGTCAAGGAAATCCCGCGCCTCGGCGGCAACGTCCTCTATAACCGAAACCGCGTCGGCCAATTTTTCCGACTGAACACGCCATTCCTCCGATTTAAGAGCTAATAGCCTTTTCTGCGCGTCGGTAATAAGCGCCGCCGCGCCGTCGAAATCGTCATCGCCCTTAATTGCGGTGCAGACGGCTGAAAGCGCCTCGGCAGTCGCCTGATAGTTCTTAGCTATTTCAAGCTCTTTTTTAAGACGCGCGTACTCGCCTAAGCTTATATTCGCAGTTTCAAGCTCGTTAATCTGATACTTTAAAAGGTCGGTTTCGCGGCGTTTTTCGTCCTCGTCGGTCTCGGCGGAATTAAGCTCCTTGCGAATTTTGTTAAGCTCCCGAAATTCCGCGTAATATTTGCTTAAAAGCTCGCCGTTTTCAGCCAGCGCGTCTATGTAGTTTATATGACTGTCGGGGTCTAAAAGCGCCTGACTGTCGTGCTGACCGTGAATATTGATAAGGCTCTTTCCTATCTCCTTAAGCTCGGTCGCGGTAACGGGTCGGTCGTTAAGCTTGATAAGCCCCTTGCCCGTGACGGAAAGCCGTCGCCTAATTACAATATTGCCGTCCTCGTCGGGGGTTATTCCGTACTCTGAAAGCACGCCCGCCGTATAATCGTCAAAGCAGCCGAAAACCGCTGAGACCTCGGCGGTATCGCACCCCGCGCGTATAAGCTCCTTTGAGGTGCGCTCGCCTAAAACCGCGTTTATAGAATCGATTACTATTGATTTTCCCGCGCCCGTTTCGCCGCTTAAGACGTTAAAGCCCTCTGAAAACTCAATATCCGACTGCTCTATAACCGCTATGTTTTCGATATGAAGAAATTTAAGCATTTTTCTTCCCCGTTATTTTAAAAGTTTGTTAAGCTCTGAGGTAAGGTGTGCCGACTGCGGCTCCCCCGCCGTGACAATGATAATCGTGTCGTCCCCCGCAAGCGAGCCTAACATCATATCCCCGAACATTTCGTCTACCGCGACGCAGGCGCCCTGCGCCATACCCGTATAGCACTTAATAACCACGTTGTTAAGTGAAAACGCCACAGTTTTAACCGCCCTTGAAAACAGCTCGCGGTAATGATCCCTATTCTGCATAACCGCCGCTGTCGGCTCGTTGGCAATATAGCGGTAGTTGCCCTCCGAATCGTGTCCCTTAACAATTCTAAGCTCCTTAATATCCCTCGAAACGGTGGACTGGGTGACGTTATAGCCGAGAGCCAAAAGCTCGTTTTGCAGATCCTCCTGGGTTAAAAATATTTTATTCTTGATTAGCTCAAGTATTTTTTCCTGTCTGTTGCTTTTCATTTACATACTCCTGCCGTCCCTGAATTTTATTGAAAGCGTTTTGTAAAACGACCTGTCGTTAAGTCTTAACAGCTTAGCGGTCTGTCTTGATTTTTTAATGTAAATATCCGTGTAGGGGCGAATTGGGCTTACCTTTCTGCCGTCAACCGTCAAATAAATATCGGTGCGCTTTTTGGAATACGCCTTTAGTTTTACCGTGTTTTCGGTGCCTAAAAGAATCGGCTTTGCTGAAAGGGAGTGGGAGCAAATGGGGGTGATGCACATATTCTGGGTAAGCGGGTCGATTATCGGTCCTCCCGCCGACATTGAATAAGCGGTCGAGCCTGTCGGTGTGGAGAGTATCAGTCCGTCCGCGCGGTAGTTAATGTAGTCCCTGCCGACCGCCACGGAAATATCAATAATCCTTGAAATAAAGCCGCTTGTAACCACCGCGTCGTTAAGGGCGTTATACTCTGCTAACTTTTTGCCGTTCTCAACCACACTTACAGAGAGCATCATACGGTTTTCGACAAAGTATTCCCCTGTTTTAAGCTTGGAAATAAGCTCTAACTCGTTCTGTTCAATATTCGCAAGATAGCCCATTCTTCCCGCGTTTATTCCCAGAACCGGCTTTCCCTCAAAGGCGGCGCGCTTGGCGTAGCGGATAATAGTTCCGTCGCCGCCTATTGTAATGATAAAGTCCGCCGTTTTATAAAGCTGTTCCTCGGGCAGGTGTTTAAAGTCTGCACCCGCGATATTTTCGGGAAGATAGCCTTCTATCCCCTCGTTTTTTAAAATAACGCCGAGCTTCTCGACCACCTCTGCCGAGCCGCGTTTATCAAGATTAGGCAAAACCGCGACCTTCATATTCTCACTCCTTAAGCGCCTTATAGGAAGCCTCAACCAGCTCCTCCGCCGTTATTTCACAGTGGTTTTCGGGGCTTTCACTCTTTTCTATAAAGCACAGATATTCAATATTGCCCTCAGGTCCCTTAATCGGTGAAAAATCCAGACCCAAAAGCGAAAACTTATTTTCGTCAATAAGCGTAACTATTTTTTCAATTACCGCGATATGCACCGATTTATCCCGCACAACTCCCTTTTTGCCGACATTTTCCTTGCCCGCCTCAAACTGCGGCTTAATGAGGCATACCGCCCTGCCGCCCTCCTTTAAAAGGGTGCGAAGCACGGGGAAAATGTGGTAAAGTGAGATAAAGGAAACATCAACCGAGGCGAAGTCCAATTCATCAGGCACCTGCTCGCGGGTGACATAACGGAAGTTTGTGCGTTCAAGATTGATAACGCGGCTGTCGGTTCTAAGCTTCCAGGCAAGCTGACCGTAGCCGACGTCAATCGAATAAACCTTTTCGGCTCCGTTTTGAAGCATACAGTCGGTAAACCCGCCGGTTGACGCGCCTATATCGGCGCATATACAGCCGTTAAGCGAAATATCAAAGCTTTTCATCGCTTTTTCGAGCTTTAGTCCCCCGCGGCTTACATACTTAAGGGTTTCACCCCTAACCTCTATAATATCGTCGGGCTTTACGGTGTTTCCCGCCTTGTCGGATTTTTGGTTGTTTACATACACTATGCCCGCCATAATAAGCGCCTTAGCCTTTTCTCGGCTTTCGGCGTATCCGCGCTCTGTAAGCGCTATATCAAGTCTCTTTTTTTCGCTCATTCTACCCCTCTGTTGCTTTAAGCATACTTTCGGAATCAAGTCCGTTTAATTTTATCGCGGAGGAAACCGCCGCGCAGGGAACAAATTTCCCGTCTATCGCGTGAATTTTGTATTTACCGATAAAGCCGTCCTCTAAAAGCCGTGCCGCGCAAATCTCGCCTATTCCGCCGTTTTTAATGCTTTCCTCAAAGAAATGCACCTCTTTAAAGGATTTAATCACATTAAAGCAGTCGTCGCTTAAAGGATAAATTTTATTAAGCTTTAAAATATTAAGCTCGGGACGATTTTTCTTTGCCTCCAGCGCGTCGGAAAATAGCCTGCCGTAGGTTATTATAAGCTTTTCGCCCTCCCCCTTAATAAGTGTGTAATCCTCAGAAAAATCACAGTCGGGCTCTTCCTTTTCACAGCCCCTCGGATAGCGTATAGCGCAGAAGGCGTCTGTTTTAGCGGCACGGATAATATCCCTTTCAAGCTCCTTGTAGTAACAGGGAGAATAAACCGTCATATTAGGCACAGCGGTTAAAAACGGTACGTCAAAGAGCCCTTGATGGGTCTCGCCGTCCTCGCCGACTATTCCCGACCTGTCTATAAGCAGTCTTACGGGAAAGCCGCCTATTGCAATATCGTGAATAATCTGGTCAAAGCCGCGCTGAAGAAAGGAAGAATACACAACGAAAAAGGGCTTCATTCCCGCGCTTGCAAGCCCTGCCGCAAAGGTTACGGCGTGCTGTTCGGCGATACCCACGTCAAAGAATCGGCTTTTATATTTACCCGCAAAGGCGGTAAGCCCCGTTCCCGAGGTCATAGCGGCGGTTATCGCGCATATTTTATCGTCCTTTTCGGCGAGGGAGCAAATAGTCTCGCCCGCAACGTCCGAAAAGGTTAGCTTGCCGCTTTCGGTCGCGCCCTTTTCAACGTCAAAGGGCGAAACGCCGTGGTAGCTTTTAGGCGAGGATTCCGCATAGGAGTAGCCCTTGCCCTTGGTGGTTATAACGTGAATAAGCGAGGGGCGCGAATAGGTCTTTGCAATATCGAAAAGCTGTTCCATAGCTTTAACGTTATGCCCGTCCACGGGACCTAAATAGTTAAAGCCCAGCGCGGTGAAGAAGTTGTTTTTATAAACAAGCCCCTTTATATCCTCTTTAATTGTGTAAATCAGGTTATAAAGCGGTCTTCCGATAATCGGAACAGCGTTTAAAATACGGCTGAGGGTAAATTTAAAGTGATGATAATGGGGCTTGTTGCGCATTTTTGTAAGGCTTCTTGCAAGCGCGCCCACATTACGCGAAATCGACATTTTATTATCGTTAAGCACAACAATAAAATTATTTCTTCCGCTTCCGACGTTGTTAAGCGCCTCGTAAGCCATACCGCCCGTCATTGCTCCGTCGCCTATAACCGCGACCGCAGTACCGTTCTCGCCTTTTAGCCGCTTTGCGCGGTAGATACCGTATGCGGCGGAGATAGAGTTACTGCTGTGTCCCGTAATAAATGGGTCGTGCTCGCTCTCGGACGGCTTCATATACCCCGAAAGCCCGTTTTCGGTGCGGAGGGTGGAAAATTTATCAAACCGACCCGTTAAAAGCTTATGGGTATAGCACTGGTGTCCTACATCGAAAATTATTGCGTCTTCGGGTGTTGAAAAGCTCCTATGAAGAGCCACGGTAAGCTCTACCGCGCCGAGGTTAGAGGCTAAATGGCCGCCGTTTTTAGATACGGTTGTAATAAT
>JBJEOE010000093.1:0-30323 GCA_051880555.1 Acutalibacteraceae bacterium | reverse complement strand
TCCTCGTTACACCCGCCAGCGGCTCTGTATGCTTTGCCTTTTGCCCATTCGGTCATAAGTTGTTTACCTCTATTTCATAAATAGCTTTGAATACAGGGTAAAACTGTTGCGGAACCACAGCGTTTCCTAGTGCTTTAGTTCTGTCCACCCTATTGGAAACCCCATCAGACTTTCGCAAAATTGCGGATTCAGATATATACTGTGTGTCTGCTCGTCTGAGAAGGTGTAAACAAATTCTTTCAAATTGCTCATCTGCTTTTTCGAATTCTTTCTCAGACAGCCTCCCTTGTAATCCGACCTTGTAATTGTCGGTAATAATTCCATTAGATTGGGTTTTCTCCCACGCCTGAATTTTTTGCTCGTGGGCGATTCGTCGCGGTTAGTGTTCCGAGCAATGATTGCGATTCTTTCCCGTCTATGTATGGCTCCGACTTCGGCAGCCGATATAACTCCCCAGCCAACATCATACCCCATTTGGGCAAAATCTCGGAGTATTCCTCGAAAGAATTGTCCGTTTTCACTTGAAAGTAATCCCCGTACATTTTCACCCACAACCCATCGTGGCTTAATTTCGCCAATAACTCTCCGCATTTCCGGCCATAAATCACGTTCGTCACAAGATGCCTTACGTTTTCCAGCAAGGCTGTGCGGCTGGCACGGGAACCCCCCTGATATACAATCGACGGTTTCAAGTCCTGTCCGTTTTCTAAAATCTTCAGCTGTAAACTCACATATATTCCTCCATTTCGGTATATCTGCCCAATGCTCACATAATACTTTGTATGGAAAATTGGCGTATTCGCATTGACCTACGGTTTTAAAACCCGCCCATTCAGCCGATAAATCAAGTCCGCCTATCCCGCTGAATAGAGATAAATGCGTTAGTTTATTCAATCTTTAAACCTCCCTTATCCTTATGCCGTATCATATTCCAAGCTCGTCAGCTTTCGCTTTTAATTTCTGCTCGTATTCCTTGTCGGGAATAGGCTGTAAGCGCAGTTTGTTCTTGTAGCGCTCGTATTCTCGCCATTTTTGCTGTTCAGTCATATATATCCTCCTTAAAGTTACAAAAACATTTAAAAGTGACAGGCGGTAACAACCCGCTTGTTACCGATTTTTCCGCACCAATAAAGGGTTTTCAGGCTAAAGTAACAAAGTAACAACTTTTTCCGCGCGCGCATATAAGGGGCATTTTTTTATTTTTAAAAATTTTTTTTCGCATATATAAGTACCCTTTTTTGCTGTTACTCTTGTTGCTTTGTTACTTTTCTTCCTCCTCAGGCTCGTTGGGTCTCACCAAAACATAGCACCGCGAACGGGAACAAGCACCGAAATTAATTGTTTTGGTAGGATTTCCGTTTGAATCGCCTATCAATATACCGTTCTTTAAAGCCCACGAGATGAAAGCTTTGGCGTTAAAGCCTCCCTCGGCGCAAATTCTTTTGAAAACATTAGTATGAATAGCAAGACATTGTTTGCCGGTGGTTTTATCCGTATGGTATATACCCCAAACCTCGCCGCGGTACTCGTCAAAATTCATTCCCACAAACTTCGCATTATTCACATCACATTCGCTTATTATGTAGGCGTAGCACCTTTCATTCTCTGAAAGCGTGTGCTTGTCTGTAAGCGCCTTTTTAAGCTCGTCAAAGGAAAGTCTCTTACCGTCCTTGAAAATGTACTCTGTGGCGATTAAATCGGCTGTGAGTATGGCAGATAATGACCTTAACTGCTTATCCTCGTATTCCTCGTTCCTGATAGCCTTAAAACAGTCCTGCTGAGTCCGCATTACTTCGTCCATACCCAATTTGCAAAGCACGTCGACAAACTCCCTGCCTATAAAGCCGTAATTGTTTCTAAGCAGCGTAGCCGCCGCCTGTCCGTCAGGGAATATATCGCCATCGTCCGTCTCATACTCGAGCACACGGTTCACAGCGCCGCCCTGCAGTTGGTCTGTAATAATCGGTGTTTCGCCCGAGCAGATAATAACATTCGCCCAGGTGTTTTTGGGGGCAAGTCCGAGCTTTGTATTGCTTCGCCCTCTGCCCTCGCCGCTTGCCAGCTGATATATAAGCTGTGAAAAATCGTCCTTAAAATTCTTCCGAACACGCGCGGTATCGTCTATGATAAACGGAAGATTGTTAAAAAAACCTGCTTTAGCTTCAAACGCGGAAATGGTATCGTCAAAATTGGATATGAATTTACCTATTTCGGGGTCTGCCCACACGCTTGCCGCCACCATTCCGCATACGGATTTACCGCCGCCTGTTCTGCCCCAAATATCAACCCAAAACGGTAGCAGACCGCAAGGCTTAATAAGCACACTTGCGAGACTTGCCGCCATTGCAAGCCGCGGCTCAACCCTGCCCGAGGCTCTTACCGACAGAATAAAATCCATCCACTTTTTACGGCTCCCCGCGGTTGTTATGGTGTCGAATAAGGTATCAAACCGTCCGTCCTTGTCAAATGCAAGCTCCGATGTATACGGCATAAATCCGTCTTCGCACCAACCCATTTTTGCGGTTGCTCTTACTTCGGGGATAGTCTCAATATTAAGCTGTTCAACCTCAGCAAGGTATTTTACAAGACTTTTTGCCGTCTCGCTTGTAACCGCGATTCCGAATACTGCAAGCTCGGGTATTTTGCTCCGCTGTGCTATGATTGACTTTGATACAATCTGCTCGCGCCAGCGCCCCTGCCTATAAAAGGCAAGCCTTACTTTTTGCATACCGTCCTCGACATTGGTTATAACCTCCGCGGGGAGTATCGGGTGCGGACAGGCAATGCGGTTATCGGGCATAGCGTCGGGATTATATATTCCGTCCATATTTGCTATCCAGTTACCGCACCGCATTTCAGGATAAGCTTTACCGAAATCGGTAGTACGCTCAAAATTTTTCTGCTTTTCGGATTTCTTGCGTTCGTTTTCCCTTGAAGTCATATCCTTTTCGGCAAGCTTAAGCATACGCTCGACGCGCTTTTTTATCTCGCTGCCGAACTCCGCGGCGCGGTCGATTAAATCAAATCCGAGCTGTTCACGGATAAGAGGGTCAGGCTCGTCCATTATCTTACAAATAACTTCCTCGCTGTATAGCTCCTTTGCAGTAAGCTTTGAAAAATCTATACTGTCCAATCCTTTCACCCTCTCATTGTATATTCAGTTTCTGCAAGACTTAATTTATGCGTTAATACGCTCCTGCGTGAAAGCGCGGATATAAAAAACGGATTCGGCTTTTCCTCAGGCCCCGAGGGCTTAAAAGCTGTGATAATATCCTCGTTTAATTTCCAGTTGTCAAATGCGTCCCAGTAATTAATCCGCGCCGTTTTACGCTTGTCTGCCTTGCTCTTTCTGTCCCGCCTTACGCGGTCTATTGCGCGTTGCTCGGAATAGCTTATATCTCTATCTAAAAGACCGCACGCGTCCTCAAAGGACAAATTTTGCATATTCATCACAAAGTCGATTACATCACCGTGAGCCCCGCACCCAAAGCAATGATATGTACCGTCCGAATATACGCGGAATGACGCGGTTTTTTCGCTGTGAAACGGGCATTTTGCAAAGTCTTTTCGGTCTACCTCAATGCCGTATCTGTTGAGCCAGTCGCTAAGAGGATTCGCCGACCGTATTTTTTCGGTATCGTATTTCATCACGCACCGCCTAACAGCTCAATAATCTTTTTACCTGTTCGGCGCTTGTCGCAGAAAACAAAATCCACGCCGTAGGAAATATGTACCCGATATATTTCCTCCATTAGCGCACGCCCCGAAACGGGAGAATATTTACTGTGCCATTTTGCCACATCGGGAATTGATTTTATCTGCCCGCCGTGTTCGCACAGGATAATAAGCTTAATCCCGTGCTCTTTTGCCTTGCGAACCTCTTTCCAAAATCTTGAATGGTCGGAGCGGTTCATAAGGTTGCGGCTCAGCTCCTCCAGGTCTTGCTTTGTATCTACCGAAATTTTAATTTCGTTGAGCAGGCGGTCGCTTACTTCCTTTCGAAGCTTCGGCTTAGGGTCTCTATTTAAGCCATACTGAAAAGAAAGTTCCGCAACCTTTTCTTTTGTTTCGTTGGATAACTCGTCAAACGAGCAGTAATCACCGCAGGGCATACACGCTTTTACAAGGCAAATTCCGCTGTCGGTAATCTGCTTATGCTTGTTTGCGTGCTTGCCCTCCTGTTGGCGCGTGTCATAAATTATAAATTTCATATACACACCCCGCTAAAAAGGTAAATCATCATCGTCGGATACATTTGCCGTGACAAATCCCGCATTCTGCAGATTTTCAGCAACCTGATTAAGCGGGTCTTCCGAATCTGCCGGAACATTAACATCGGCGCTGTTGCGTTTGCTCTCCACAAACTGAACATTATTCGCCAGCACCTCAAAAGCGGTTCTGTTATTACCGTCCTTGTCGGTGTATTTACGGGTCTGTATACTGCCGTCAATGCCTATCATATTGCCCTTGTGAAAATACTTTGTCACAAACTCCGCCGTATGTCTCCAAGCGACAATATTAATGAAATCCGTTATAGGGTCTTCACCCGATTTATACTGCCTTTGCACCGCTATGCAAAAGGAAACGACCGACACCCCGCTTTGCGTGGTCTTAAGCTCGGGGTCTGCGGTGAGCCGACCCGTTAATACCGCAAGATTAAACAAGGCTTACTCCTCCTTTAAAGCGGCGGTGAGCTCCGTAGCTTCTTTTTCAGCTTCGAACCAATCGGATATTTTGCTTTCGCCTTGTTTTATCGCATTATAGATACCGATATACTCCGTAAAATCATCGGCGTTCATTGTATCAATCTTGCGCTTTAGCCTGCGTTCAATCTGCTCCTGAGTTACACCCATTTTTGCAAACTGAACAACCATTTTTTTCACGCGGTCTACAAGCGGAGTATCGTTCTTGCCTGCAAGCGTTTTTTTACATTCGGTTATACAGTCCTCAACAAACCAAGAGGGCAAAATTGCAAGAATACGGGCGCGAAGTCTGCGGGTAGCCATATTAGCGTTATTTTCGTAAATATCCCGTTGGCTTGTAAGAGTAACCATTTTCTTGCCCTGCTCGCGCTGATGAGGGTTGGTAAAGTTCTGAACGCTTTGAGCGTTTGTCTCTAAATCCCACGCATAAGCTTGCATTTCGCTTTTGCCGTTATCCTGTGACAGTTCCTTGATACCGTAATCTATGTTGCCCCAGCACCTTGCAAGCTCCTCTGCAAATCTTATTGTCGGACCCTCTACTGTCTGACCGCTGCGCGGGAAAGCATAAAATGCCTTTTCAGCCATTTTGGGACGTTGACAGGCCTCCATTGCCTTAGCATAAGCCTGAACCTCGTCTCGCGGGAAACGCTTTGCAATAACAAGCTTACCCTGTGCTTCTGCTATCGCTCTGCTTGCTTCTATCGCAACTGTGCCCTGATTAATATTGTCAAAATTAGGCGCAACACCCGTATTAAAATTCGGAACATTAGGCAGTTCCTGATTGCTCTGTACCGTCATTTCATTGTTTTCCATTATTCAATCTCCTTAAAATGGTAAATCGGAATTTTTAAACAATTCCTTTATTTTTGATAAAATACTTTCACGCTCTTGTCGCTCCGCATATTCTTTAAGCCTCTGATTTAAAACTGCTTTAACCTTTTTGAGCGGTAAATATGCGCCGAATTTTAATGCGATTTCATCAAGGTTTTCGCCCTCAATAATTGTGTTTGTTGCTATTGCAATTTCTTCGCCTTTTATCGTATCAACAAGAAGAATGTCGCCTTTTTTTATGTTGTATAAATCATCAGGAACCGCAAATAAGTATTCTTTGGTCGAATTTTCGTGTTTTGCGAACACAGCAATATGCGTGTTATTCATATTATTCAATCTCCTTTGCCAGCCAAGCGGGAAGGCTTAGGCTGTTTATTACTTTATATTTTCCGAGATAACCGTACCAATCGCCCGAAGTCTTGCAATCGTGGTATATCCCGATAAGCTCCCTGAAAAGGTCTTTTCCTCGTTTTACAAAAAGCTCGTCCGCCTGCAAAACATTCACAGCATATGGCGGATTCTTTTCAACGACTATGAATACGAATGAATGGCTTTTGCCTGTGCATTTATCAATACCCTCGGTATACATACCCGCCTGAAAATCGTAGCCGTAATTAATAGAATCCTTTGTAAAATGCTCCAAATCGCCGCTTGACGCGCTTTTAAGGTCGGAGACTATATCTACATTACCAACGCTTGAAATGCAGTCTGCACGGCATTTGCACTCCTCGCCCGTTAAATCGTCCGTCCAAAAGAACTCCTTTTCCTTTTCGCCTGAGAGCAGTTTTTTAACAAACGGCGCGTTATACAGCGAAGCGCACATTTCCGAAGCTCTCTGATAGTCCTCGGCGGTTATTAAGGTTTTACCCTCCGAATGCTCGCAAAATTCCGCCCAAATCGCTTTGCCCTCTTTAGTGCGGCGGTCAACCTGCGGCGATACTGCAAATTCTTCCTCAAAGCTTTCAGGCTGTAGCGCCAGCTTATGAAAAGCTTGTCCGAATATAAGGGCGGGTGTAGGTTCTTCAGGATTGTCCTTGTAATATTTAAACTTTTCGGGGCTTTCCTTTATATTCCAAAGCTCGGATCGGCTTATTGCAGGATGTTCCCTGTATTCCTTTTCTGTCATTGCTTTACTCGTCCTCCTCAAAATAATTTGCAACACCCACAATATTAACCCTGCGGTCTTTCGGAAACTTTTCCAGATAGCCCGCAGGCTTAAGCCTTATAAGGTCGTCGTCAAGCTTGTCCATTATTACATCTTTGCCCTGAAACCGAACAATAACATAATCGCCCACTATGAGGTCATCAAGTGCCCAATAAATGCTTCCCTTATATGCTAAAAGGATAATATATTCGGGCTGTTTCTCGGTTATCTCGGTAATGCCACCCGTACTTTTGCACACAGGACACACCTGATAACTTTCCTCTCCTACAGGACGGCTCTCGGTCACGGTCTCGCTGTGGTCGAACTCTGCGCCGCAGTTATCACATCTGAACATTGCCGTTACCTCCTAACGCCTTGCCGACATTAAAGCCCGCCTTGAATGACCGCTCCTGGAACGTCTCGGAATCAAGGGACATAATATCCTGTAAAAAATTGTCCTTGTATTCCGCTTTCTCGCGTTCTCTATCCAGCTCCTCAAGCTCGGCGGCGTACTGCTCAACCTCGCGCCTCAACCTATCATTCTCCCGCGCTTCGGCTATGTAGCAGTTACCGAAAAAGATAAACCCTGCAAACAAAGCCGCGACTAAAACTATTACCACCCACAGCGCAAAGCCGTCAATATAAATACAACTACCCATTTTTTATTTCCTCCTATTTGACAAATAATTAATATCCAACTCCTATATAATCAAGCACTCTTGCCCAACCATATTTTTCGCCTGTTGCTTCATCAGTACAGCACTCGTACATCCAATATTGCCACTCGCGCGGATTTCGTTCCTTTAATTGGTCGAAACGGTGCGGTCGCTTTTCAAGATGTATTCCGAAGCCACACATTGAACAGCCTGTCCGCTGTGCGCCCGTTGTTCTTAATTGCCCGTTTTCGTCCCGTTCTATTGTTCCGTATATTTCGGGTACGGGTACTTTAAGGTCAAGCGCAAGTTGTAATAAATCCTGCCTATTGAATATAGCGAACGGAGCTGACCTTATTGTGCTTGCGCCAAAATAATTACAACCGTTTATTCTAAGGGATTTCGCACGTCTGCCGCCCTCCGAAGCCATAAGACCTAAAAACGGAACGCTGTTATGTGCTTTTGCCCAATCGTCACAAGGCTTTTCTTTGAGATAGTAACAACATTTTGACGATACCTTAAAATTAGGTATTTGGTAGTTTGTACCCTCTTCATCGTTTGCATATCCGCCGAATTTTTCAAGCCATTTTTGCGACATTTTCATACGGCTGTTTTTTTGATAACCGCCATACGCTCCAGTTTCGCCTGTTACGATAGCGTGACGAACGGTTTTATTCTTTTCCGAAGGATTTGCAAGCAGCTCTATCTTTGCCGCTATTTCCTTTGAAAGAACGGGAAAACCGAAAGTTTGTATTATTTCGGGTTTAGACCAATGTGTACCGTCAGGCTTTAACGCCGACTTTAAACATTCCACGCCTAATTGATGATGTACGCGCTGTATACTCTGGTCTTCAAGATATGATACACTTATTGCAGGCACGTCTATATGTATAGACCTTAAGAACATCAATAACGTTATACTGTCAAGGCCTCCGACCGAAACGTGGTAATTCAGACCACGCACATCACATTCCCTTACAAATTCCTGTGCGCGAATTTTCGCATATTTAACCTTAAAGTCGTAGGACATTTTTTCTTTTACCATAAATGAAGATATCTTTTCCTTTGCTCCGATACGCTCCATTCGCTCTATTACACTCTCTGATGACATATTTCAATCTCCTATTTGACAAATTTAATATTTCGTGTTATAATAACCATATCCTATTTGACTTGCCGCCTTTCGGTACCACTCCGAGGGCGGCTCTTTTTATACCTCCCTGACTTCATAATGCTTGTCCGCAAATTTCGCCCACTCCTCCAGTATCTTTGTAGCGGAAAGACCTGTCTCCCGCTTGTGCTGGTTGAGTATTTCCCGCGTCTTTGCGTTTATCCTCACCACCTCGCCGACATCACTTGACGGATGTATCTTGTATACAAGGCTGTCTTTCATTGATGTCACTCCTATTCGGTTATACCTAAACTTTCTTTAAGGGCAGCGAAATATTTAGGATCGTTTCGGCAGCGCTCCTCAATGGCGTATATTGCTTTATCAATAGCACATTGAAGTCTGCGCTGGTTTTCTGCCCGCTGTTCAGGACTGGTCTTTCTTGTATAAGAAATCACTATCGGACCGTCCTCTCTCCATTGGTCGGTTATATTTACGACCTCGGCGTCCTCGGGTATATCGAGAGCCTGACGCGCTTCTTCCGAAAGGTCCGTTAAATAATCAAATTCTTTTAACCGTCTCATACCCGGTTGTACTGCCATAAAATCACCCTCCTTTTTCATTTTATTTTTTTGACGGAATGTCCTATTACCCAATTGGCTTTTGTGTTGTTACCCATTTCTTTCAGCAAGTATTGAATCTATTGCATCATTAATACGAGTTTCCGCACCTTTAGGTGTCTTTTTGCCGTTAAGAATCATCCAAATATAATCGTTTGTAACGCCCATTTTTTTAGCCAATTCCGTTTGCGTTATTTTGTTAATGTGCATTTTTCCGACTACATTTGCAATCCATTGTTCCAAAATTCAAACCTCCTTATTATTTTTTTAAAAAAATAGTTGTATTTTTCGTACTTATGTGTTATTATAATATTGCCAAATACAAATAACCTCGTCGAAAAGATACAATATTTTTTCGACCTTGCTTTTTGTACGAATTTTCGTACCTTACACAATTATAATACTACTATTTTTAGTACTTGTCAAGATTAAAAAGTACGACTTTTTGTACTTTGGCAATTTGAACATAAAAGGCGGTATTATTTGTATGTTTTTTACTGTATTTGAAAGTCTCTGCAAACAAAAAGGAAAATCCGTAACTGCCGTAGGTAATGAAATCGGAATTTCAAAAACAACAATTTCTTACTGGAGAAATACTGACGGAGTAATACCGAAGCAAGATGTACTTGTAAAAATTGCTAATTACTTTGGCGTTTCAGTTGATTATCTTCTTGGTAATACCGAGCAAAAAGAAAATCCCGCCGCCGACAGCGACGAGACTTTGATGTTTGCGTTATACGGTGCGGATAATAAAGATATTACGCCTGCTATGCTTGAAGATGTTAGAATCTTTGCACAGTATATAAGAGAAAAGCGAAAGGGCGAGAATAAGTGACATTAACTGAACTTTACAATATTGCCGAACAAGACAGAATTGATGTTTATTCTTTCCAAATGAATGAATGTGAAAGTATTTCTTTACTGCAGAACGGAGATTGCTTTGTAGCCATTGACCCTTTTAAATTACACAGCGAAAAAGACGAAAAAATAAAACTTGCTCACGAACTCGGTCATTGTGAAACGGGCGCATTTTACAACGAATATGCGACCTGTGATATTCGCGAAAAACACGAACGACGCGCAAACATCTGGACAATAAAAAAGCTTATCCCGAAAGATAAGCTAACAGAGGCTATTAAAAGCGGATTTTGCAAAAACCGTTGGGAATTGTCGGAGTATTTCGGTGTAACAGAAGATTTAATGCAAATGGCATTAGATTATTATCTAACCGTTATGTAGAAAACAAAGTCGATGAGGAATAATTATGATACTAAAAGACTTTATTCGTAATTTCATATTAAAAAAGAATGTAAATGATGTTCCTCCGCCCGAAAATCGGGTTGTTTGTGATAATATTACCGCTTATTTTAAGCACGGTAGCTTATATAAAATCACTCCAATAAACTTTTGTCCGTTGTATTACGACCGTGACAGAGCATATATAGCAAGATATTTCGTTTCGGACGGAATAAAATATGATATGACTGATATTGACAGTGTATCAAGTATTCCTGTTCCTGATTGGAAATACAATACGAAGAACAGTATAGGAGTAACAGGTAATTTAGAATATATCATTTTTCGCCACGCCTATCAAAACAATAAAGTTATGATCGCTTTACTCGTTAAAGCAATTAATTTAATGGCTGAATGTACCACTATTGATTATCATAAGTCCGATTATTTACAGTTGCCTAAAACATTGTATGAAATAGGAGAATTTGAGAAAGGAGACCTTGCATTAGATCAAATACGAAATATTAAAAAGCTTAATCCTATGGTACAAAAGCAGTCTGTTCTTGAAAGAGTGCTTAAAACTGCAGAGGATACATACCATAACGATTTAATCGAAATACCAATATTATATACTACGTGCGGGGAATGTGCTAAATATCAAGGTAGAGTATACAGCGCATACGGAAACGACCCTCGTTTTCCAAAACTTCCTCAGCATATTTTGGAAACTGGTTTTATACACGACGGTTGTCGCCACGGTTTTCTGAACTTTTTATATCACGATGGAGCAACAATTCAAGCTTATGACGATAACGGATTAATGATTGAGGTTGACGCCATTCAGCAGAGCAACCGTCCATTTATTGATACTCGTACCGAAGCAGAAAAGCAAAGGTATTTAAAATTACCTCAAAGAAATAATATAGGAATTGATGAAGAAGAAAAGAAATTACTGAATTATAGAGAATACTGCATAATAAAATATAACAATCCAGATTCTACGCCGAAATCATTTTCCGCATATATGCGGGCTAAAAAACAGAAAAAATAAAAAAGAATAAAAAAAACTCCGCCCGGTGCTACCAACACCAAAGCGGAGCCGTATCGGACGGAGCCGATACAATGCTTTCCTACAAGCATAAATATTGTACCACATCCGTCCGAAAATTGCAAGAAATTTGAGAGGATGGTATTTTTATGTCTGAACTTGTAACAGCCATATATTTACGCAAAAGCCGCGCCGATGAAGAGGCGGTAACGGTCGAAGACACTCTGCGCCGACACAAGGAAATATTGCTTGCATTTGCCGAAAAGCAACCTAATATGACGATATACGCGATATATGAGGATGTTGTGTCAGGTGACAGTCTCTATGCACGGCCGCAAATGTTAAAGCTTTTAGCGGACGCGGAAACCGAGGTATTTAATTCCGTTTTGTGTATGGATATTGACCGTCTCGGCAGAGGGGCGACAAGCGAACAGGGAATTATCCTTGAAACCTTTAAAAATCACAATATAAAGATAATTACCCCGCGAAAGGTTTATGACCTTAACAACGACCTTGACGAGGAATACGCCGAATTTGAAAGCTTTATGGCAAGGCGCGAGCTTAAAACAATAAAGCGCCGACTGCATAACGGAACGCTTAAAAGTATTTCCGAGGGCTGTTATTTGGTAAACGCTCCTTACGGGTATAAAAACGCAAGAATAAACAAAAAAGCCACGCTTGAAATAGTTGAAGACGAGGCTAAATTTGTGCGAATGGCGTTTGAGCTTTATGCTAATTCGGGATTGGGAACGCAGGCTATCGCCCACACCCTTAACGGATTGGGCGCTCATCCGCACCGTGCAGACCATTTTAACCGCACCTCTATCGCCGCAATGTTAAGAAACAAGGTCTATATCGGTAAAGTAGTATGGAATAAAAAGCACACGATTAACCGCGGAGCTATTGATAAGAAAATCAAAACCTTATATCACGATAAATCGGAATGGATGATATTTGACGGCCTACATCAGCCGATTGTTGACGAGGATCTGTTTAACAAAACCAACGAAATCCTTTCAAGCAAATATCACAAGCCATACAATGACGGCAGTATTCAGAATCCGTTAGGCGGTATACTCAAATGTAAAAAATGCGGCTATAATATGCAGCGCCGACCATATGGAAGTCGTAAATACCAAAGCACACATTTACTTTGCGCTACCAAAGGCTGCTGTACCTCTTCGCGGCTTGATTATGTGGAGCAGGCAGTCCTTGACAACATACGGGAAAAGCTTGACGAATTAAAGGCTAATAAGGGTAAAATAAAAGCCGCTCCAAATTATGCGGCTGTGTTATCGGGAATTGACAAGGAGCTTGAAAATCTTAAAAAGCAAAAAAACAGTCTGCACGACTTTTTAGAGCGCGGCATATATGATGTCGATACTTATCTTG
The DNA here is from genome assembly GCA_051880555.1 of Acutalibacteraceae bacterium. Taxonomy (GTDB): domain Bacteria; phylum Bacillota; class Clostridia; order Oscillospirales; family Acutalibacteraceae; genus UBA737. The sequence continues at coordinate 17,588 of JBJEOE010000093.1, read as the reverse complement.
AACGTTCATCAGTAATAGCCCAGCGCACCAAAGAACTAAACGCCCAGCGCGATAATTTGCAATCGGAGCAAAGCATTCACTCAGAGGTCAACATTGATAAGGTTATAAAACGAATGGAAAATGTTTTGAATCTCTATTGGAGTTCCTCTCCCCCGGAGCGCAACGCGCTTTTAAAAGAGGTTGTAACCGGCGGCACATACTACAAGGAACACGGATGGAAACCGAACCACTTTATTATTTCGCTTGATTACCGAGATATTTAATTATGTATAAAGTGTGTGGTGTTGTTCACAGCAGGAATCGTAGACTCTGCCCACGTCAACACACACGGCTTCCTTAAAGGCGCCGTTTTCGGGCGGGCAACCGTTTTTTAAATCTGCCATATATAAAGCCTCCCATAAAAAAATTGAAGATATATACTTCAATACCATAATATGAGCAAACGAAAAATCGGTGAAAGGCTTTGTAAAATTAAAAACATGAAATTTGTAACTTTTTTACTTTAAAGTGTTGACAAATAAAAAAAAGGGTGATATAATATTGGAAAATTTAATATTAAACGCAGAGATGTGGAATAGTAGGTATTTTACTTCCGTCTGACAGAGAGATGCCGGTTGGTGCAAGGTATTGAGGAAGAGATATTGAACTCACCGCGGAGCGGCTGTCCGAAATCGAATGAGAGTAGGAGCAGACGGGAACTCCCGTAACAGAGTTAAGATGTGTAAGGCATCTGAGTGCGCTTTCCTTTTTATCGGAAAGTGAAAAAGAGTGGTACCGCGGAAGAATAAATTTTGCAATTTAACGCTTTCGTCTCTTTACGTTATCAGCGGATAGCAAAGAGACGAAGGCATTTTTTATAGCTAATAGGAGGTTATCTTTTTATGAATAATGAAAAAATGACAGGTGCGCGCATTGTCATTGAAACGCTTATAGAACAGGGCGTTACCGATGTTTTCGGTTACCCGGGCGGTCAGGTGCTCAACATTTATGACGAGCTTTACAAGGCGAGCGACAGAATCAACCATTATTTAACCGCCCACGAGCAGGGCGCGTCCCACGCGGCGGACGGTTATTCCCGCGTTACTGGCAAGGTTGGCGTTGTAATCGCCACCTCGGGTCCAGGGGCTACAAACCTTGTCACGGGTATTGCGACCGCGATGCTCGACTCGATACCTATGGTGGCAATTACAGGCAATGTTCCCACCACCCTTATAGGAAAGGACAGCTTTCAGGAAATTAACATCACGGGTATTACCATTCCGATTACAAAGCACAACTATTTTGTAAGCGATGTAACTGAGCTTGCGGACACTATACGCGAGGCTTTCCAGATCGCAAAATCGGGAAGACCCGGTCCTGTGCTTATCGATATTCCGAAGGACGTTCAGATAGCCGAGTGCGAGTTTGAATACAAGGGCGTTGTCCCCTACTTCGAGCAGGCAATAGCGCCCGACAGCGACATTGACCGCGCGGTAGAGCTTATAAACAAGGCAAAACGCCCCTATATTTACATAGGCGGCGGTGCCGCGGGCGAGGGTATGACAAACGATATTAAGGCGCTTGCCGAGAAGATTGACGGATATATCGGCTGTACCTTTATGGGACTTTCGGCGCTTCCCAACTCCTATGACCGTTTTCTCGGTATGCAGGGTATGCACGGCAAGTACGCCTCATCAATGGCTAATAAGGACGCCGACCTGATAATCGGAATAGGCGTCCGCTTCAGCGACAGGGCGACGGGCAACACCGCAAAATACTCAAAGGGCGCTAAAATTATTCAGCTTGACACCGACCTTTCAGAGATTAATAAGAATGTCAAGGTTGACGTGGGCATAATAGGCGACATTGTTTCCTCCCTTTCGAGAATACTTGAAAGGTGCGAGACGCAGACCCACCCCGAATGGAACGAAAGGATAGCCGAGCTAAAAGCAAAGGGCAAGGCGATAAGCGACAAGGCAGAGGCGGCGGACAAATACGCCCTTACTCCTAAAAAGATGTTCGATATTATTAACGAGGTCAAGGACGAAAACACCGTTATCGCAACCGACGTAGGTCAGCACCAGATGTGGGCGGCGCAGTACACCGATTTTGAAAGAACCCGCCGTTTTGCCTCAAGCGGAGGCTTAGGCACAATGGGCTACGGCTTGGGCGCGGCAATAGGCGCGCAGATAGCGTCTGGCGACCGCACCGTGCTTATCACGGGTGACGGCAGCTTCGGTATGAACCTTAATGAACTTGCAACCGCAGTTACATATAATACACCTGTTGTTACGGTTATTATGGATAACGGCGTTCTCGGAATGGTGCGCCAGTGGCAGACCCTTTTCTACGGCAAGCGTTATTCCAACACCGTACTCGGCAGAAAGACCGATTTTGTAAAGCTTGCCGACGCCTTCGGACTTCCTGGAGAGCAGGTAGCTACTCCCGAGGAGTTTGAAGCCGCCTTTAAGCGAGCTATGACCCACGACGGTCCTTACCTTATCGACGCGATTATCGGCAAGGACGAGTTTGTTCTTCCTATGCTGCCGCCCGGCGGCTCCATTGAAGATATTATCACTTCAAAGGAGGAGGCGAACAAATGAAAAGGTTTGTAATTGCCGCTTTGGTTGAAAACAAATACGGCGTGCTTACAAGGGTTTCGGGACTGTTTATGAGAAAGGGCTTTAACATTGACTCCCTTACGGTCGGCGAAACGGATAACCCCGCGTTTTCCCGTATTACCGTCACATTAATGGGTGACGATTATGCAAGAGAACAGCTTATCAACCAGCTTAAAAAGCTCCACAATGTAAAAAACGTTGAACTGCTTGACGAAAACCAGACGGTTGAGCGCGAGCTTATGCTCGTAAAGGTGAAAAACTCCCCAGAAAATCGCAGTGAGGTAATGGCGGCGTCTGAAATTTACAGAGCCAAGGTTATCGACTACAACCCCGAAACCCTCTGCGTTGAGGTAACGGGCGAGCCTTCAAAAATCAACGCCTTTATCAACGTAATGAAGCCCCTCGGAATAATCGAGCTTTGCAGAACCGGCGTTGTCGCCCTTGAAAGAGGACGTACTATCGTTTAAAAAATCATTTCAAATATTATTTTAAAGGAGTAATATACTATGCAAAAAATCTATTATCAACAGGACTGTAATTTAGCTAAGCTTAACGGCAAAACCGTTGCAATTATCGGCTACGGCTCACAGGGTCACGCCCACGCGCTCAACCTTAAGGATTCGGGCGTTGACGTTATCGTAGGTCTTTACAAGGGCTCTAAGAGCTGGGCTAAGGCTGAGTCTCAGGGTCTTACCGTTATGACCTCTGCCGAAGCGGCGGCTAAGGCTGACATCATTATGATTCTTATCAACGACGAAAAGCAGGCTAAGCTTTATAAGGAGAGCATCGAGCCGAACCTTACCGAGGGTAAAACACTTGCGTTCGCCCACGGCTTTAACATTCATTTCGGCTGCATTAAGCCCCCGAAGAACGTAAACGTTATTATGATCGCTCCTAAAGGTCCCGGTCACACCGTTCGCAGTGAGTATCAGGCGGGAAAGGGTGTTCCCTGCCTTGTAGCGGTTGAGCAGGACGCAACCGGAGACGCGCTTGAAATCGGTCTTGCCTATGCATTAGGTATCGGCGGCGCTCGCGCGGGAGTGCTTGAAACCACCTTCCGCACCGAGACCGAGACCGATTTATTCGGCGAGCAGGCGGTTCTCTGCGGCGGCGTTTGCGCCCTTATGCAGGCAGGCTTTGAGACCCTTGTTGAGGCGGGCTACGACCCCCGCAACGCTTACTTTGAGTGCATCCACGAAATGAAGCTTATCGTTGACCTTATTTACCAGAGCGGCTTTGAGGGTATGCGCTACTCCATCTCCAACACTGCTGAATACGGCGACTACATCACAGGTCCTAAGATCATCACCGAGGACACCAAGAAGGCTATGAAGAAGATACTTTCCGACATTCAGGACGGTACTTTTGCTAAGGACTTCCTACTCGATATGTCAGACGCGGGCGCTCAGGTACACTTCAATGCTATGAGAAAGCTCGCCGCGGAGCATCCCTCCGAGCAGGTCGGCAAGGAAGTAAGAAAGCTTTACAGTTGGAGCGACGAGGATAAGCTCATCAATAACTAATACTTATTAATTGAGGATAGCGTTATGGTTAAGGATAGAATAGTAGACGGTGCGCACAACGCGCCGCACCGCAGTCTCTACCACGCATTGGGGCTTACAAAGGAGGAGCAGGCAAGACCGCTTATAGGTATTGTCAGCTCCTATAACGAGATAGTTCCCGGGCATATGAACCTTGACAAAATCGTTGAAGCGGTAAAGTTAGGGGTTGCAATGGCGGGAGGAACGCCTATAGTCTTCCCAGCAATCGCGGTTTGCGACGGTATCGCAATGGGTCACACGGGAATGAAGTATTCTCTTATCACCCGCGACTTAATCGCCGATTCAACCGAGGCTATGGTATTAGCCCACGGTTTTGACGGGCTTGTTATGGTTCCTAACTGCGATAAAAACGTCCCCGGTCTTCTAATGGCGGCGGCAAGGGTTAATATCCCCACCGTTTTCGTAAGCGGAGGACCGATGTTAGCCGGCAGGGTTGACGGCAAAAAGACCAGCCTTTCAAGTATGTTTGAAGCAGTCGGTTCATTTAAAGCGGGTAAAATCGATGAGGAACAGCTTTGCGTATGCGAGGAAAACACCTGCCCGACCTGCGGCTCCTGCTCGGGTATGTATACCGCGAACTCTATGAACTGCCTTACCGAGGTTTTAGGTATGGGGCTTCGCGGCAACGGCACAATCCCCGCAGTTTACTCCGCGAGAATCGAGCTTGCAAAGCACGCGGGTATGCAGGTTATGGAGCTTGTTAAAAAGAATATCCGCCCCCGCGATATTATGACTGCGGCGGCTATAAAGAACGCCCTTACCGCCGATATGGCGCTCGGCTGTTCAACCAACAGTATGCTTCATCTCCCCGCAATCGCAAACGAATGCGGTGTGGAGTTTAACCTTGATATGGCGAACGAGATAAGCGAAAAAACCCCCAACCTCTGCCATTTAGCCCCTGCGGGTCGCACCTATATGGAGGATTTAAACGAGGCGGGCGGAGTTTACGCGGTACTTAAAGAGCTTACAAAGCTTAATTTGCTTGACACAAGCGTTATGACCTGCACAGGCAAGACCTTAGGCGAAAACATTGAAAGTGCGGTTAATAAGGATTCCGAAATTATCCGCACGGTTGAAAACCCCTATTCCAAAACAGGCGGTATTGCCGTGCTTCGCGGTAATATCGCGCCCGACGGCTGTGTTGTAAAGCGCAGTGCAGTCGCCCCCGAAATGCTTGTTCACGAAGGCCCCGCAAAGGTTTTCGAGAGCGAGGAGGAGGCAATCGCCGCCATCTACGCGGGTAAAATCGAAAAGGGCGACGTTGTGGTTATCCGCTATGAAGGTCCTGCGGGCGGCCCCGGAATGAGAGAAATGCTCTCCCCCACCTCGGCTATCGCGGGTATGGGACTTGACAAGGACGTTGCGCTTATCACCGACGGACGATTCTCGGGCGCTACAAGGGGCGCTTCAATAGGTCACATCTCCCCCGAGGCGGTAAGCGGCGGAATAATCGCCTATGTCAAGGACGGGGACATTATTTCAATCAATATCCCCGAATACTCGATTGAGCTTAAGGTATCAGACGAGGAAATCGAGGAGCGCAAAAAGACTATGGAAATTAAGCGCAAAACCGATATAGGCGGCGCTCTCGCCCGTTACGCGGCACAGGTAAGCTCTGCCGATAAGGGCGCGGTTATAAACAGATTCAAGGGATAAGGTGTATACAATGACCGAACAGGAGGAAAAAAAGCTTGCGTGTGAGCTGTCGGCGCTCAGCGTGTTCAGGGGAATACTAAAATATGATACAATGAGCGCCTTTATAGGGCTTTTAAGCTCGGACGGCGACACAAAAGAAAAGCTTAGTCTGTTCGGAAAATTCGTTTATTCCCTATCGGACGACAATTATTGCTTTTCGGATTTTCTGTGCCGCGCGGTGTTTTCGGACGAAAACAGATACATTATTTCGGCGGCGCAGAAATCCGAAATTCCCCATAGTCTAAAGCAAAACGCAACAAGGGAGCTTGAAATCTTTTCAAGGATTACCGAGCTTGATACCACGGCTCTTTGCGGTAATTTAGACTTTGACGGATATATCCCGCAGTTTGACAACAAAAAAACCGATTTTGTAAAAACGTATGAAGATAGACTGAAAAACGTTGGAAAATACGGCTACGGCATTTTCGCCACGGCTAAGATGTTCCGCGTTTCGGGCGAGGAAATAGTTCCCGTAAAATCTGCCGACAATACCTCCCTTAACGAATTTGTCGGCTATGAGGAGGAGCGAATGCGGGTATTTGAGAACACCCGCGCCCTCTGTGAGGGAAGACCCGCCGCCAACGTGCTTTTGTGCGGCGACGCGGGAACGGGCAAGTCCTCAACGGTAAAGGCGTGCGCCAACTACTTTGCGGATTATGGGGTAAGACTTATAGAGCTTAGAAAGGATCAGCTTTTCAGCCTTTCCTACATAATGGGGCGCATTGCCGAAAATCCGCTTAAATTTATTATTTTTATCGACGATTTATCCTTTAACAAGAACGACGACTGCTTTAGTATGCTAAAAGCCGCCCTTGAGGGCTCGGCTTCGGCAAAGGCAAATAACGCGGTAATCTACGCGACAAGCAACCGCCGCCATATAGTTAAGGAAAGCTTTTCGGACAGGGAGGGCAGTGACGACATCCACCAAAGCGATACCGTGCAGGAATTAATGTCGCTCTCCGACCGATTCGGACTTACTGTTTACTTTGAAAAGCCGAGTAAGGCGCTTTATCTTGAGATTATTCACTCTCTTGCAAGGAAAAACGGAATCGAGCTTGATTTAAAGGAGCTTGACGTCAAGGCTGAAGCCTTTGCGCTTAGCCGAGGCAGCCGTTCTCCCCGCGCGGCGGAGCAGTTTATTAACAGTTTAATGTGAGGGAAAAAAATGGAAGAAAACAAAGAGCTAACGCTTGATAATGTATACAAAGCAAGATTTGCTTTAAAGGAAGTGGCTATTCAGACCGATATTTTGTACGCGCCGAAGTTAGCCAAAGGCACCGAGCTATATCTGAAAACCGAAAATTTGCAGATAACAGGCTCCTTTAAGGTGCGCGGAGCTTACTATAAAATGTCAAAGCTAAGCCCTGAGGAAAAGAAAAGGGGCGTAATTGCCTGCTCCGCGGGAAACCACGCGCAGGGCGTGGCACTTGCCGCACAGAAGAACGGCATTAAGGCGGTTATCTGCCTGCCCGACAACGCACCTATTTCAAAGGTAGAAGCTACAAAGAGCTACGGCGCGGAGGTATGCCTTGTTGAGGGTGTTTACGACGACGCATATCAAAAGGCATTGGAGCTTAGAGACCAAAACGGCTACACCTTTATCCACCCCTTTAACGACCCCGACGTAATCGCGGGTCAGGGCACAATAGCCTTAGAGCTTGCCGAGCAAATTCCCGATATGGACGCGGTAATAGTACCCATAGGCGGCGGCGGACTTATCTCGGGCGTAGCTTATACTATAAAGAGCCTTAACCCCAATATAAAGGTTTACGGCGTTCAGGCGTCGGGCGCGCCGTCAATGCTTAACTCAATTCACGACGAGCATATTGAAAGGCTCGATTCGGTATTCACGATAGCTGACGGTATCGCGGTTAAGGAGCCGGGTACGCTTACCTATGATATTTGCTCAAAATACGTTGACGAAATCGTGACGGTTACCGACGATGAAATCTCGGCGGCTATTTTAGCCCTTATGGAACAGCACAAGCTTGTAACCGAGGGCGCGGGCGCAGTAGCGGTCGCGGCGGCAATGTTCGGAAAGGTTGACCTTAAGGGTAAGAAAACCGTTTGTCTGCTATCGGGAGGAAATATCGACGTTACAATTCTTTCCCGCGTTATCACAAGGGGACTTTTAATGTCGGGCAGACATTGCCAGCTTATGATTGAGCTTGTTGACAAGCCGGGTCAGCTTATGACCGTATCCCGCGTCATAGCCGAGCAGGGCGGCAACGTTATCTCGGTACATCACGAGCATTCAAACGAGGGCTCCCACGTTAACGGCTGTTATCTGCGGCTTACCCTTGAAACCAGAAACTTTGAGCATATAGAGCAAATAAAGAAGGCTTTGATCGCCGAAGGCTTAAAGCTTATCCAACCGTAATATAAGTATTTTAAAGGAGAAAGTGAAAATGATTAAGAAAATTTCCACCGATAAAGCCCCCAAGGCGATAGGACCGTATTCACAAGCGATTTTGTGCGGCGGTATGCTTTATACCTCGGGTCAGATAGCCCTGTCCCCCGAAAGCGGCGAGCTTGTAGGCGAAAACATTTCAGAGCAGACAGAGCAGATTATGAAAAACCTCTCCGCCGTTTTAGCGGAGGCGGGAACAAGCTTCCAAAATGTGGTAAAAACCACCTGCTTTTTAGCCGATATAGCCGATTTTGCGGCGTTTAACGAGGTTTACGGCAAATATATAACCTCCGCCCCCGCCCGCAGCTGCGTGGCGGTAAAATCCCTACCCAAAGGCGCTCTTGCGGAGGTTGAAGTAATAGCAAAGGCCGAATAATTTGGGAGGAAAGCAAATGCAAAATATACAAAAATACACACGCCAGTTTTTCCCCGTCAAAAACCCGACGAGGAAATGGGCGGATAAAACATATATTGATAAGGCGCCGACCTGGTGCTCGGTCGATTTAAGGGACGGCAATCAGTCGCTCATTATTCCTATGAGCCTCCAAGAAAAGCTTGAATTTTTTAAGCTCTTGGTTAAGGTAGGCTTTAAGGAAATAGAAGTAGGCTTTCCTGCCGCGAGCGAGACCGAGTACACCTTTTTACGCACACTTATCGACAATAATATGATTCCCGACGATGTTACCGTTCAGGTATTGACACAAAGCCGCGAGCATATTATCCGCAAAACCTTTGAAGCCTTAAAGGGCTGTAAAAACGCGGTTGTGCATCTTTACAATTCCACATCTTTAGCCCAGCGCGAGCAGGTTTTCAGAAAAACAAAAGAGGAAATTAAGAAAATTGCCACCGACGGTGCGGAGCTTTTTAATGAAATTGCCGCCGAAACGGGTGCAAACTTCCGCTATGAGTATTCCCCCGAATCCTTTACGGGAACCGAGCCCGAGTACGCATTAGAGGTCTGCAACGCGGTGCTGGACGTTTGGAAACCCACCCCCGACCGCAAAGCAATTATCAATCTGCCTGTCACCGTGGAGCTTTCCTCTCCCCACGTTTACGCCGACCAGGTTGAATATATCTGCGACAATCTTAAATACCGAGATGCGGTTGAGGTTTCATTACACCCTCACAACGACCGCGGCTGTGCCGTGGCGGACTGTGAGCTGGGTCTCTTAGCGGGTGCGGACAGAATCGAGGGTACGCTATTTGGCAACGGTGAGCGCACAGGCAACGCTGATATTGTAACCCTTGCGCTTAATATGTATTCTCAGGGCGTTGACCCACAGCTTGACCTTTCAAATATGCCCGAAATCGCCGAGCTTTACGAAAGGGTTACCCGTATGCGTGTATACGACCGTCAGCCCTACGCGGGCAAGCTGGTATTCGCCGCTTTCTCGGGCTCTCATCAGGACGCTATCGCAAAGGGTATGAAGTGGCGCGAGGAGAAGAACTGCGAAAAGTGGACTGTTCCATATCTCCCCATCGACCCGCGTGATGTAGGCAGAGAATATGAGACCGACGTTATCCGCATAAACTCCCAGTCGGGCAAGGGCGGTATAGGCTATCTGCTTGAACACAACTTCGGCTATGTTCTGCCGACAGGTATGCGCGAGGAGGTCGGTTATACCGTAAAGAGCGTTTCCGACCACGCCCACGCCGAGCTGTCGCCCAAAGAGGTGCTCGATGTATTCACCGAAAATTATGTCAATATCAACAGCTGTATAAAGCTTGTGGATTATCACTTTGTCCGCACGCCCGAGATTAACGTTACCTTAACTGTGGAAATCGACGGCGAAACAAAGGAGCTTAAGGCTACCGGTAACGGCCGCCTTGACGCGGTAAGCAACGCGGTTAAAAAGCAATTAGGCATTGAATTTTCCGAGCTTACCTATGAGGAACACGCCCTTACAAAGGGTTCCTCCTCTCAGGCGATAACCTATGTAAGCATTACCCTGCCTAATGGCAAAAAGGCTTGGGGCGCGGGTATTCACGATGATATTATAGCGTCCTCGATTAATGCCCTATTTTCCGCAATTAACCGCAGTTTAGAGGGAGGAAAGTAAGTATGGGAATGACCTTGACACAAAAGATTTTAGCCGCCCACGCGGGGCTCGAAAGCGTTACCGCAGGACAGCTTATAAGCGCAAAGCTCGATATTGTTTTAGGAAACGACATCACAACCCCCGTTGCGGTAAACGAGTTTAAAAAGGCGGGCTTCGACAAGGTGTTCGATAAGGACAGAATAGCGATAGTCCTCGACCACTTTGTTCCGAATAAAGATATTAAAGCGGCAGAACAATCCAAAACCTGCCGCGAGTTTGCCTGCGGACATTGCGTAAGCCATTTTTACGACGTCGGCAAAATGGGCATTGAACACGCCCTTTTGCCCGAGCAAGGTGTTGTCACCGCCGGCGACTGCATAATCGGCGCAGACAGTCACACCTGCACATACGGCGCTTTGGGCGCTTTCTCGACCGGCGTAGGCTCTACGGATATGGCGGCGGGAATGGCGACAGGCAAGGCTTGGTTTAAGGTTCCCTCGGCGATAAAGTTTAACCTTACAGGTAAGCTAAACAAAAATTGTAGCGGCAAGGACGTTATTTTAACCATAATCGGTATGATTGGCGTTGACGGCGCGCTTTATAAGAGTATGGAGTTTGTCGGAGACGGCGCGCATACCCTTTCTATGGACGACCGCCTGTGCATCTGTAATATGGCGATTGAAGCGGGGGCTAAAAACGGCATTTTCGCTGTTGATGACGTAACCCTTAATTACCTTGACGGCAGAAGTGAAAGAAAGCCCGTAATTTTTGAGGCGGATGATGACGCGGAGTACGAAAAGGTAATCGACATTGATTTATCCGAAATTGTACCGACGGTCGCCTGCCCACATCTCCCCGAAAACACAAAGCCCGCTTCAGAGCTTTCCGACATTAAAATCGATCAGGTGGTTATCGGCAGCTGCACCAACGGCAGAATGGAGGATATGGAGACCGCATTCGCCGTGCTTAACGGCAACAAGGTTGCAGACGGCGTTCGTTGCATCATAATCCCCGCTACAATGCAGATCTATCGCGAGTGCGTGGAGCGAGGCTTTGTAACCGCCTTTATCGACGCGGGCGCGGTAGTTTCAACCCCTACCTGCGGACCCTGCCTTGGCGGTTATATGGGTATTTTGGCGGCGGGCGAGCGCTGTATCGCCACCACCAACCGCAACTTTGTGGGCAGAATGGGTCACGTTGACAGCGAGGTATATTTAGCAAGCCCCGCGACCGCGGCGGCAAGCGCGCTTACAGGCTTTATCGCCGCTCCTAAGGAGGTACAGTAATGAACACACAGGGTAAGGTATTTAAGTACCCCGACAATGTTGATACCGACGTAATTATTCCCGCGCGTTATTTAAACACTCCGAATGCCGAGGAATTGGCGCTCCACTGTATGGAGGATATTGACGCGGAATTTGTTAAAAAGGTAAACGCGGGTGACGTTATGGTCGCGGGCTGGAACTTCGGCTGCGGCTCTTCAAGGGAGCACGCCCCGCTTGTTATTAAAACCTGCAAAACAGGCTGTGTGATAGCTAAAAGCTTTGCAAGAATTTTCTACCGCAACGCCATTAATATCGGACTTCCGATTTTGGAATGTGAAGAAGCCGCCGAGGAAATTAACGCAGGCGACGAGGTAAAGGTTGACTTTGACACAGGCGTTATCACCGATATTACCACGGGCAAAACCTACAAGGCACAGCCCTTCCCGCCCTTTATTCAAAACATTATTAAAAAGGGTGGTCTCCTAAAATCATTAAAGGAGGAAGCATAAATGAATAAAAAAATAACCGTCCTCCCCGGCGACGGAATCGGCCCCGAAATTGTAGCCGAGGCAGTAAAGGTATTAAATAAAATTGCCGATAAATTCGGTCATAGCTTTGATTACACATATGTTGATATAGGCGGCTGTTCGATTGACAAATTCGGCGTGCCGATTACCGACGAGGGAATGGAAAAGTGCAAAGCTTCGGACAGCGTGCTGTTAGGCGCGGTGGGCGGCCCTAAGTGGGACAGCTGCGACCCCTCTATCCGCCCCGAAAAGGCGTTGCTCGCAGTCCGCAAGGAGCTTAACCTCTTTGCTAATCTACGTCCCACAAAGCTGTTTTCCCAGCTTAAGGACGCGTCTCCCCTTAAACAGGAGATTGTGGGTAACGGAATTGATTTGCTTATAGTCCGCGAGCTTACGGGCGGCGTTTATTTCGGTCAAAGAAAGACCGAGGAGGTTAACGGAGAATTAGTCGCAACCGATTATATGCCCTACAGCGAGAGCGAAATTGAGCGTATTGGCAGGGTCGCATTCGAGACGGCTATGAAACGCGGCAAGCGTTTAGCCTCGGTAGATAAGGCGAATGTGCTTGACACCTCAAGACTTTGGCGGAAGACAATGCACCGTCTAAGTGAAGAATATCCCGAGGTAGAATACAGCGACATACTGGTTGACAACACCGCTATGCAGCTTATCAAGAACCCAACCCAATTTGACGTGCTTGTTACCGAGAATATGTTCGGCGATATACTGTCGGACGAGGCTTCAATGCTGACAGGCTCTATCGGAATGATGCCCTCCGCATCACTTTCTTCGAGAACGCTTGGAATGTATGAGCCTATCCACGGCTCTGCCCCCGACATTGCGGGAATGAATATCGCAAACCCCTTGGGCACAATACTTTCCGCCGCTATGATGCTCCGCTATTCCTTTGATATGGCAAAGGAGGCAGACGCTATCGAGGACGCGGTAAACAAGGTGCTTGACAACGGTTTCCGTACAGGCGATATAATGAAGGACGGCTGTAAAAAGGTCACCTGCTCCGAGATGGGCGATTTAGTAGCCGAAAGGATATAAAACACTTTTAACTTAAAACAAAAGCCGATGAACGACAATGTTCATCGGCTTTAGCTTTTCTGTTTATTTTTTCATAGCAACCGCTTTTTTAGCCTTTTCCGCAATATTTACGGCGCGAAGACCGAACTCGTCAAGCAGCTTTGGCGCAGGGCCCGAATGACCGAAGGTATCGTAAACTCCGAGCTTTAAAACGGGTACGGGGTACTCCTCGCTCAGAAGCTCGCTTACCGCGCCTCCCAGACCGCCTACTACCGAGTGTTCCTCGGCGGTGACGATAACGCCCGTCTCCTTAGCGGCTCTAATAACCGCCTCGTTATCAAGGGGCTTTATTGTGTGCATATTAATAATTCTTGCGTTTATACCGTCATTTTTAAGAAGCTCGTAGGCCTTTATCGCCTCGGCAACCATAAGACCCGTTGCAATAATAGTAACGTCATTGCCCTCTTTAAGCTCAACCGACTTGCCTACCTCGAATTTATAGTCATCGTCAAATATAACGGGAACCGCAAGACGTCCGAATCTCATATAAACAGGGCCGTCCAGCTCAAACGCGGCCTCAACCGCCTTCTTTGCCTCAACCTCGTCGGCGGGGTTTATTATTGTCATTCCCGGAATAGTACGCATAAGGGCAATATCCTCACAGCACTGGTGGGTAGCTCCGTCCTCTCCGACCGAGATTCCCGCGTGGGTCGCGCCGATAATAACGTTAAGGTGGGGATAACCTACCGAGTTTCTGATCTGCTCGAAGGCTCTTCCCGCAGCAAACATAGCAAAGGAACTGCAAACCACCTTTTTGCCTGTCGCCGCAATGCCCGCCGCAATACCTATCATATCCGCCTCGGCGATACCGCAGTCGTAAAACCTATCGGGGAATGCCTTTTTAAACATACCCGTCTGTGTAGCGGCGGCGAGGTCAGCGTCAAGCACTACAAAATCGTCCCTCTTTGCGCCTAATTCAACAAGAGCCTTTCCGAAGCCCGCTCTGGTGGCTGCACTTTTAATCTCTGACATTGTTCTGCCCCTCCTTACTGTAATTCGGCAAGCGCTGCCTTAAGCTCGGTCATTGCCTGCTCGTACAGCTCGTCGTTCGGTGCGGCACCGTGCCAGTTAACCGCGTTTTCCATATAGGAAACGCCCTTACCCTTAACGGTATTAGCGATAATTACAACAGGCTTGTCCACGGTTTCCGCTTCCTTTAAAGCGGCTTCAATCTGGTCAAAGTCGTGTCCGTCAATCGTAATGGCGTGCCAGTTAAACGCCTCGAACTTCTTATCAATCGGATAAGGTGAGTTTACCTCTTCAACCGTTCCGTCAATCTGAAGATTGTTGTAATCCACAAAAGCGGTAAGATTGGAAAGTCCTTTATTAGCGGCGAACATAGCCGCCTCCCAGACCTGACCCTCCTCGATTTCGCCGTCTCCCAAAACGGTGTAAACCTTATAGTCATTACCGAAATGCTTTGCGGAAAGCGCCATTCCCACCGCGGCGGAAATGCCTTGGCCTAAAGAGCCTGTCGACATATCGACGCCGGGAATATGCTTCATATCGGGGTGCCCCTGCAAAATACTGCCTATATGACGAAGGGTAGATAAAAGCTCGGTATCAAAATATCCGCGCTCAGCAAGGGTAGCGTAAAGCGCAGGCGCCGCATGTCCCTTTGAAAGTACAAAGCGATCCCTGTTCTCCATTTCGGGATTCTTAGGGTCAATGTTCATCTTAGCAAAATAAAGATAGGTCAAAATATCCGCACAGGAAAGCGAGCCGCCCGGATGACCCGATTTCGCACTGTGTACCCCCTCAATAATTCCGATTCTAACCTTTAGGGCAGTCTTTAGAAGCTGTTTTTTTGCCGCCGCGTCCATCAAATCAATCCTTTCTGATTTTTGTTAAATAATCTATAAAATCGGCTACCGCGCCGTCCTCGCACGCGCCTGCAATAAAATCGGCGTGTGCTTTAATGTCCTCGGGTGTTTCCGAGGGAACGGCGCTGATATCCGCTGCTTTTATCATTTCAAGGTCGTTATAGTAGTCGCCCATTGCGAAATAACAGCCCTTATCTATTTTAAGCATTTTTTTGAGTTTGTCAAGCTCTGAAGCCTTAGAAACTCCCGCAGGAAACTGTTCGTAGTAATTTCTTTTCCTGCCGCCGATTACCGCAGAGGTATCCGAGAATCTTGAAGCAGAGCTTTCCCCTGAAATCAGCTCCTTAACCGCCGCCAAATCCCTATCGTTATCGAAAAGGTAAACCACCTTGTTCCAGCGGTAACGGGAAGCCTCCTCAAAGCTTACGTCTATCCCGCTTATCCACTCGTATTCCTGATGGTCAAGGGTTTCCTGAGTTGTATGCAGATTGAGAATTTTCTCACCGCAATGTGCCTCAACGCCTACGTTCAGCCCCATATCAATCACCTTTTTAGCGATATGGTACTCGTTTTCGGGCAAAAACAGTTCGTCAAGCACCTGATTATTCTCATAGTCGTAAATCATACAACCGTTAGCCACAACCGAGGGAGAGACCTTTTTTATTATACTTAAAACAGGGCCTACCGCACCGACCGTTCTGCCTGTCGAGAGGGAAAAATAACCGCCCTCGCTCATAAAATACTCGATTTTTTCAACATTACGCGGATTAATTTTTCCGTTTGCCATTAATGTGCCGTCAATATCGCATGCCAAAAGACAGCCCGAAAAAACGCCCATTCTATCCCAACCTTTGCAAGAAATTTAAAAAGTAATCGGGAAGACGGGAACTAAACTCCATATACTCCCCTGTTCTTGGGTGAACAAACCCGATTTTTTTAGCGTGAAGACACTGCCCGCCGAGCTCCTTAATAACCTTTTTAGGCCCGTAAACCTCGTCCCCCGCGACAGGGTGTCCGATATACGCCATATGCACGCGTATCTGGTGGGTTCTGCCTGTTTCGAGCCTTAGTTTGACGTGAGTAAAGCCCTCAAAACGCTTTATAACCTCATAATGGGTCACGGCGTTTTTGCTGTTTTCCGAAACTACCGCCATCTGCTTGCGCTTTATCGGGTGTCTGCCTATCGGGGCGTCAATAACGCCGCTGTCGGCTTTAAGACCTCCGTAAACCACCGCCTCATATTCGCGGGTAAAGGAATGCTCCTTTATCTGCTCGGCTAATTTATTATGTGAAAAATCGTTTTTTGCAACCATTAAAAGCCCGCTTGTGTTTTTATCTATTCGGTGGACTATCCCCGGGCGCATAACCCCGTTAATGCCCGAAAGGGAATCGCCGCAATGATACATAAGCGCGTTAACAAGGGTACCCGAGTAATTGCCCGCGGCGGGGTGAACCACCATACCCTTCGGCTTGTTGACAACAAGCAAATCGCCGTCCTCATACACAATATCAAGCGGAATATCCTCGGGCGTAATATCGTAAGCTTCGGGGTCGGGCAGGGTAATTGTAATGCTGTCCCCGTTCTTTACCTTAGCGTTTTTCGCGGCGGCTTTACCGTTTATAAGCACGTTTCCATCCGCTATAAGCCCCGCCGCGCGCGAGCGGGTTATCTCGGCGGTTTTGGCGGTGAAAACATCAATCCTGACGGTTTCGCCGCGGCAAACCGTTTCAATTTTCTCCATTGCTCTGCTCCGAGATATTTTTTTCCTTTTTAAGCCTTTCCTCTTTTATCGCGTCCAAAATAAAGTAAAGTATCAAAAGTCCCGCTCCGACAACTATAGCGCAGTCGGCGACGTTAAAGACGGGAAAGGAGGGAAAAAACTCAAAATGCAGGAAATCAACCACGTTTCCGTCACGGAAAACGCGGTCGATCATATTGCCGATACCGCCCGACATAACAAGGCTTATCGCCCACAGCAGAAGACGGCTTTTTTTGCCGTATTTCACATAAAACACTATGCAAAAAACCATTATCGCAAGGGTTACGGGAAGCAGAATATAGGTGCGCCCGTATAACATTCCCCACGCGCCGCCGCGGTTGTGAATATAGGTAAGGTCAATAAAGCCCTTTAAAAACTCGTGCGATTCGCCGAGTACAAAATTAGCCGAAATATAATATTTTGTAAGCTGGTCGGCGCAAAGCAGTAAAACTCCGCACAAAAGCGCCGGTAAGTATGAAATCAAAAGTGACACTCCTTATTTACAATAAAGCGCAAACGCCTTATTCCTCGGTCTCCTCTTCCGCCGTTTCATCGGCTACCATAAAGCCATTATTCGACTTTACAGGTTCAGTAGCGGCGTTCACCGTCTCTTTATCATTGTATACAGGCTGTGTTTTATCAGCCGCCGCTATATAGGTTTCGGGATTAGGTGCCTTATCAACCGCCGCAGATACTACCTCGGCAATGCGCTTAGGATCCATCGGCGCTACGTCGGGCAAAGCCTTAAGCATTTCAAGATGCTCCTTATATTTAGCGGAAACCGCCGCCTTAAAGGCGGACATTTCCATTTTAAG
>JBJEOE010000092.1:0-6215 GCA_051880555.1 Acutalibacteraceae bacterium | reverse complement strand
GAATCAAAATTCTTCTAAATGGCAGGTCGAAGAGTTTGTGTCTCCGCCTTTTTTCGTCCTGCGAAGTCACGAATTTGCAGGAATACGCGGTATTTCAAAAATGAGTGCAAAGCAGGCGGGAAAAGTCGGATACCCAAACCGTAACGGGTTCGACTCTCGCCAGCCTAAACTTAATTAAATAATAAATCAATCGGCGCGTAAAGTCAATTAAAAATTGCGGTGATATAATATGTCAGATAAAAATATTATTAACGAATTTGAAAAAAGCTGTTGCTTTACGGGGTACAGACCCGAAAAATTTCCCTTTAGACTGGACAGGCGCTCTGCCGACTATGCCGCCTTTGAAAACAGACTTATTGAGACGGTTTTTTCTCTCCCCGACGAGGAGTGCTATACCTTTTACAGCGGAATGGCTATGGGTTTTGATATTGTCGCGGCGGAGGCGGTACTGCTCTTAAAAAAGCGTTTGCCCTCCGTGCGGCTTATCTGCGCTCTGCCCTTTGCTTCACAGGGGATAGGTTTTCCCGAGCCGTGGAAAGAGCGGCACGAAAAGGTTTTATACAACGCGGACAAGGTTATAAAGGTTTCCGAGGAGTATTTCGCCGGTTGCTACGCCAAAAGAAACGCCTTTATGGTGGATAACAGCGATTATGTGGTGACTTGGTTTGACGGCAAGCATGGCGGGACCGAAAGCACCCTTAAATACGCCGCAAAAAAACGCCGCTGTATCATCAACCTTAACAACGGATTTAATGATTACGGCGGCGGCTTTCAGGTAAGCCTTTCTGTTTAGGCTATTCAAAATAATCGTTTTTTTCCTCATAATCGTAATTTTTAAAAATGTTAAGGGTTCCGCTTTTGTCGAGAATAGCGAGAAATACCTCGGACGGCGATTTTACACCCTGCACCTTTAGCTCGTTATTAAGCCAGTTTAGGTCTCTGCCTGCGTAGCTGAGGTTTTTTTCGAGAATTTGCCCGTCCATAATAACGTTGAAAAAGACCGCCTCGGCTTTGGGGACTAAATTCAAATCCTCAGGCGTTGCAGGGCGTTTTGCGGCGTAGGGCATAAAGCTTATCTTTCCGCTCGCCTCCATAATCGCGGTGTCAATGGCGGACAGGTCAAAATACCCGCATAGCCGCGCCTGCATTAAAAATTCGTTAAGGTCAAGGCGCGATTTCTTAAAGTTTTTGCGGTAAAGCTTTCCGCCGTGCATTAATACCACCGAATGACCGAAAAGCAGGCGGCGAAGCTTTATTCTTTTTGAAACAAGTATCGAAATTCCCAAAGAAATGAACGCGTACACGCACATTGCAATAAGCGGTCTTTCGGGGGTTTCAAGCTCGGTTGCCATTTCGGCGGCAATCGAGCCTATTGTGATGCTAACGATATAGTCGAACATAGTAAGCTCGGACAATTGCTTGTTTCCGATTAATTTTGTTAACAAAAATAACACAATCATTGAAACAAAAGATGTTATAATAACCGTAATGTAATCCATATACTTTCCCCTATACATTTTATATACTTAATATACATAATTTTCTTTTTGTTATACATAAAATTTCAGTATATCGGTATTGACATATTTACGGTATTAATGTATAATTGTATACATTAATACAAAATTGGGTGAGAATAATGTTTGAGCTTTCAAACAAAACAAATTTACTTGAGCAGGATAACTACAAATACGACCTACAGGACGTTGATGAGCCGAACCTGTACCGTGATTTTTATACCTACGAGGACGTTCCGCGTGTGGCATTTAACCACCGCAGGGTGCCGCTCGGTATGCCAAAGGATATTTGGATAACCGATACCTCTCTGCGCGACGGTCAGCAGTCGGTTGAGCCGTATACGGTAGAGCAGATTGTCGAGCTTTATAAGCTTATGTCAAAGCTTGGCGGTCCCTACGGCATTATCCGCCAGACCGAGTTTTTTGTTTACAGCAAAAAGGATAGGGAAGCTATAGAAAAATGTCAGGAATTAGGTCTCAAATTTCCTGAAATAACAACCTGGATAAGGGCAAATAAGCAGGATTTCAAGCTTGTTAAGGATTTAGGTATTAGGGAAACGGGAATTTTAGTTTCCTGCAGTGACTACCATATTTTTAAAAAGCTTAAAATGAAACGCTCCGAGGCTATGAAGACCTATCTCGAGGCGGTTTATGAGGCATTCGAGGCGGGGGTTATGCCGCGCTGTCACCTTGAAGATATCACAAGGGCGGATTTTTACGGCTTTGTAGTACCCTTTGTCAACGAGCTTATGAAGATGTCGGCGGACGCTAAAATTCCCGTAAGAATAAGGGCGTGCGATACTATGGGCTACGGCGTGCCGTATCCGGAGGTGGCTCTACCGAGAAGCGTTCCGGGCATTATTTACGGATTACAGCATTATGCCGACGTTCCCAGCGAAATGCTCGAATGGCACGGTCATAACGATTTCTACAAGGCGGTTGCAAACGCGTCTACAGCCTGGCTTTACGGCGCGTCGGCGGTCAACTGCTCCCTCTTGGGAATAGGCGAGCGCACGGGCAACGTTCCGCTTGAGGCTATGGTTATGGAGTACGCGTCACTTCGCGGCTCGCTTGACGGTATGGACACCACGGCGATTACCGAAATAGCCGAGTATTTCAAGAATGAAATGGGATATGAGATTCCGCCTATGACCCCCTTTGTCGGCAAAAACTTTAACGTTACAAGGGCGGGAATCCACGCCGACGGACTTTTAAAGGACGAGGAGATTTACAATATTTTCGATACCGAGAAAATTTTAAACCGTCCCGCCTCGGTTTCCATAAGCAAGACAAGCGGACTTGCGGGAATCGCCTATTGGATTAATCATAATTACAACCTCTCAAAGGATGAGCAGATTGATAAAAAAGACCCGCTTGTTATGAGCCTCAAGGAATGGATTGATTCCGAGTACGAGCAGGGAAGACAGACAGCTATCTCAAACGGCGAGCTTGAAAAGCATATCGAGGAGCTGTCGGGCGGCAAATTTAAAATGCTTTAAGGAGGGGTAGGAATGATTGAGCATAAGACAATATCGCTTGCCGATCAGGTTTTTGAGCATCTTGAAAACGATATTTTAAGCGGCAAATATCAGCGCGGCGAAATTCTTACCGAAAGCAAGCTGAGTGCCAAGCTGGGAGTCAGCCGCACCCCGATAAGAGAGGCTTTAAGGCGGCTTGAACAGGAGCATATAATTGAGGAATCGGGCAAGGGCTCTGTGGTTATCGGCATTAATGAAAAGGATTTGGCAGATATATTTATGATAAGAAAGAGCCTTGAATGTCAGGCGGCGGCGCTTTCGGCGCAGAACCGTACCGAGGAGCAGTTAAAGGAGCTTAAAGAGGCTCTTGAATTTCAGGAGTTTTATCTTGAAAAGCACGACGCCGAGCAGATAAAGCTTATGGACAGCCGCTTTCACGAAACGCTTTACAAATTGACGGGCAGTACCGCGTTTTACGATACGCTGGTGCCGCTTCACAAGAAAATACAAAAATACCGCCGCGCCTCTATCGAAAACAGGAGCAGAGCAGCCGCGTCGGTTGCAGAGCACCGTAAAATTTTTGACGCGATTAAGGCACAGGACGCACCCCTTGCCGCGAAATGCGCCTTAGAGCACGTTGAAAACGCATATAAACATATTATAAGAAAGGATTAATAAAAAATGGGCTTAACTATTGCACAGAAAATCATCAAGGCGCATATGCTTAGCGGCGATATGACCGTAGGAAGCGAGGTTGCGCTTAAAATCGACCAGACCTTAACTCAGGACGCTACGGGAACAATGGCGTATCTTGAGTTTGAGACAATGGGGCTCGACCGCGTTAAAACCGAGCGGAGCGTGGCTTATATCGACCACAACACACTCCAGTCGGGCTTTGAAAACGCCGACGACCACAGGTATATTCAGTCGGTCGCAAAAAAGCACGGTATTTACTTCTCCCGCCCAGGTAACGGAATCTGCCATCAGGTGCATTTGGAGCGTTTCGGCAAACCCGGCAAGACCCTTATAGGCTCGGACAGCCATACCCCCACAGGCGGCGGTATCGGTATGCTTGCAATGGGCGCGGGCGGCCTTGACGTTGCGGTTGCAATGGGCGGCGGAGCGTATTATATCACTATGCCCAAGATGTTTAAGGTGAATCTTACGGGTAAGCTTAACCCCTTTGTCACCGCAAAGGATATAAGCCTTGAAATTCTGCGTATTCTGTCGGTTAAGGGCGGCGTGGGAGCTATTATCGGATGGGGCGGTGAGGGTATTAAGTATCTCTCGGTTCCCGAGCGCGCTACGATTACCAATATGGGAACAGAGCTTGGCGCTACCACCTCGATTTTCCCCTCCGACGAGGTTACAAAGAAATTCTTGGAGGCAGAGGGCAGAGCGGAGGATTATACGCCTCTTTCAAGCGACCCAGACGCGGTTTACGATAGAGTTATCGACATTAACCTCGATGACTTAAAGCCGATGATTGCCTGCCCCCACAGCCCTGACAATGTTGTTTCGGTCGAATCCTTAAAGGGCACAAAGGTAGATCAGGTTTGTATCGGCTCCTGCACCAACTCTTCCCTCTTTGATATGTTAAAGGTCGCGGCTATGCTTAAAGGCAAGACCATTTCGCCCTCTGTAAGCCTTTCGATTTCTCCCGGCTCTAAGCAGGTGCTTTCAATGCTTGCCGACTGCGGCGCGCTTAGCGACATTTTGGCAAGCGGCGCTCGCGTACTTGAATGTGCTTGCGGACCCTGTATCGGAATGGGCTTTTCGCCTAATTCAGCAGGTGTGTCCCTTAGAACCTTTAACCGCAACTTTATAGGCAGAAGCGGAACCGCCGACGCGCAGGTTTACCTTGTTTCTCCCGAAACCGCGGTTGCGGCGGCGTTAACGGGCGAAATCACCGACCCGAGACTGCTTGGCGATAATATTGAGGTTAAAATGCCCGATTCCTTTAAGCTTGACGACAGCGCGGTTATACCACCCGCAACACCCGACGAGGCTAAGGACATTGAGGTGCTCCGCGGACCTAACATTAAGCCATTCCCGAAGTCCGCTCCGCAGGAGGATTCCTTAACTGCCGAATTAGTGCTTAAGGTAGGGGACAATATCACCACAGACCATATTATGCCGGCGGGCGCTAAGATTCTTCCTTACCGCTCAAATATCCCGCATCTTTCTCAGTTCTGCTTCGGCGTATGCGACGAGACCTTCCCCGAAAGGGCTAAGGCATTAGGCAAGAGCATTATTGTCGGCGGCAGTAACTACGGTCAAGGCTCTTCACGCGAGCACGCGGCGCTTGTTCCTATGTATCTGGGAGTTCGCGCGGTTATAACCAAGAGCTTTGCGAGAATCCACGTTGCAAACCTTATAAACGCGGGTATTATGCCCCTTACCTTTAAAAATCCCGATGATTACGATAAACTGAATCAGGGCGACAAGCTTACTCTTACAAATGTTTTTGACGGTATGGATAAGGGCGAAATCATTTTGAAGAACGAAACAACGGGCGAGAGCTTCGCGCTTTCCTGCTCGTTTACCGAGAGACAAAAGGCAATACTTAAAGCGGGCGGACTGCTTGAATATACAAAGAACGGAGAAAATTAAGATGGATAAGTACATTAATGAAGCGGTTGAACAATTCAGAAGCATTTTAACCGAGCAAATCGCGCGGGAGCGCAAAATGGAGCAGGACAAAAGGGTTACCGATTATTCTAAGCTTGATAAGATTATAATCGGAATCTGCGGCGGCGACGGTATTGGACCTATTATTTCCGCCGAGTCCGAAAGGCTTTTGCAGTTTATTTTAAAGGACGAGATTGCGGCGGGTAAAATCGAGCTTCGAACTATTGAGGGACTTACGATTGAAAACCGCATCGCCCACAATAAGGCTATCCCCGACGACGTTTTGGCAGAAATCAAGGCGTGCAACGTTATTTTAAAGGCTCCTACAACAACCCTTAAGGGCGGCACGCTTGAGAGCGCGAACGTAGCGATGCGCCGTGAGCTTGACCTTTACGCAAATGTACGTCCCGTGGCTGTTCCTGAATTAGGTATCGACTGGACATTTTTCCGCGAGAACACCGAGGGAGAGTATGTTTTAGGAAGCCGAGGGGTTGAAATTCCCGACACTCTGGCGTTTGACTTCAAGGTTACCACAAACGAGGGTACAAAGCGTATCGCCCGCGCCGCCTTTGAGTACGCGAAGAACAAC
>JBJEOE010000091.1:0-6581 GCA_051880555.1 Acutalibacteraceae bacterium | reverse complement strand
GCTATGATTACGGCGCTTTTTTAACCGAAAACGGTGAATACACCGAGCAGTACAGACTTCTTAAAAACGAGCTTTCGCGTTATAGTGAAAAGCCTGACCTTCCTTGCAAGCCGATACCTTTGCGCTCTTACGGAGAAATTAGACTGACCGAATCTGCGCGGCTGTTTGATAATTTAGAGCGCATTTCAGCCTTAACAGAGGATACTGTTCCTCGCTCTTTTGAGGAACTGCGCCATCCTTACGGCTTTGTGCTGTACCGCACTAAGGTCGCGGCGGACACAACGGCAGAGAGACTAAAGCTTAACAAGGTGCGTGACCGCGTTTGGGTATATGCGGACGGAAAGCCATTAGGAATAATTGACCGTATGGGTATTAGCGATGATGAAATCTGGCTCGGCGGTAATGAAAATGAGGTTACGCTTGATTTACTTGCGGAAAATCTCGGAAGAATCAATTACGGTCCGAAGCTTTTAGACAAAAAAGGAATAGATTTTCCCGTTATGATAGGTCAGCAACAGCAGTTTGGATATAAAATGTATCCAATCGATTTTGAACGCATTTCAGAACTTGAATTTAAAGAGGGCGCGGTCTCGGACGGAACTCCCGTTTTTCTCTACGGCGAGCTGTATGCCGATGAATGTGCTGATACATTTCTTGATATGTCGGGCTTCACAAAGGGCTGTGTTTTTATAAACGGCTTTAATCTCGGCAGATACTGGAATATAGGTCCTACACTTGATTTGTATATCCCCGCACCGCTTATTAAAAAAGGGAAAAATGAAATTGTGATTTTTGAAACAGAGAGCTTTGACAGAGACTATATTACCGCAAACGATTACAGGGTGAAAAGAGAGGAAGAGAAATGACACATATCATACCTAAACCGTTATACTGTAATACAACGGGAGGAACCGTGCCGTTCGGTGCGGAAACCGTATTTTCAGGGGATTTTGAGGAAATATTTCAGGTGCTCCGCGAATTTATGCCTAAGACGGGCGGCGGAAATAAAATAATATTTGTAAAGGATACCTTTCTTGAAAAAGAGGAATACCGAATAGAATGCGGCGAAAATGATATAACGGTTTTCGCCGCGGATAAGTCGGGCGCGTTTTACGCAGTTATGTCGCTTATACAGTTAAATATGGGCAGAAAAAGCCTTCCACGGGTTATAATTTCGGATAAGCCGAGGTTCTATCACCGCGGTTTTATGCTGGATTGCTCCCGTCATTTCTGGACGGTTGAAAAAATTAAGAAAATACTTGATTTTATGGCGCTTTTGAAAATGAATGTCTTTCATTGGCATTTGTCCGACGATCAGGGCTGGCGCATTGAGATTGAAAAATATCCGCTTTTGACTGAAAAGGGAGCGGTTCGCAGGGCAACAGACCTTAATAAGAACTGTTCGGGACATTATGCGCCCGAGACGGTCGGTACCGAATACGGAAGAGGACTTTTTTATACCAAGGCACAGGCAAGGGATATTGTTGATTACGCGGCTAAGCGGTCTATAAAGGTTATACCCGAAATCGATATGCCGGGGCATATGTCGGCGGCGATAGCCTGCTATCCCGAGCTATCCTGCACAGGTGAAAAAATAGAGGTGCCGGACGAATGGGGAGTGCTTAAAAATTTAGGTTGTCCCGGTAAGCAGGCGCTTTATACCTTTGCAAGAGATATAATAGACGAGCTTTGCGAGATTTTTCCGTCCGAATATTTCCATATTGGCGGCGACGAGGTGGTGACCGAGCCTTGGGAAAGCTGTCCTGACTGTCAGCGCCTTATGAAAGAGAAAAAACTTGAAAGCCCGCGCGATATTCAGGGGTATTTTAACGGTGTTATTGCGGATTATCTTGCTCAAAAAGGTAAGGTGCTTGTAGGCTGGAACGAGATTTTGAATTCGAATTTTGCCGCACCTGATAAAATGGTCGGTCAGTGGTGGATAGACTCAGGAACCGAAACTGAGCGCGAATGGCTTAAAAACGGCGGTCAGATAATACTTTCCTTCCTCGACTATATGTATATGGATCACCCCTATTCGGCAAGAACGCTTGAAAAGACCTATTCCTTTGAGCCTGAACTCTTGGGAGTACCCGAGGAAGCACATATATTAGGTATTGAGCTTCCGCAGTGGACCGAGTATATAAGAACCGAGGAAAAGCTTGATTTATATACCAATGTAAGACTTCTTGCGGCGGCGGAAATCAGCTGGACGGCTAAGGAAGAAAAGGATTATAAGGATTTTGAAGAAAGGGTTGAAAAGCTCAGAAATCCGCTTAAAGCGCTCGGTATAAAAACAGCTCCGCATGAATTTTACAGCGGCAGAGCGTATACGGATAATCCGAACGAGCATATTTCCGAAATCTGGGATTTATGGCACGCCGACCCCGATTTTGAAATGAAATGTCTTAAAAAATGAAAACGAGGCAGAAATATGAAATTTATAACGGTTGATACATACGAAAAGCTAAGCCGACAGGCGGCAAACATCATTTCGGCTCAGGTTATCTTAAAACCCGACAGTGTTTTGGGGCTTGCCACGGGTTCGTCTCCGCTCGGTACATATAAACAGCTTATAGAGTGGTACGAAAAGGGCGATATTGATTTTAGCGAGGTTACTTCGGTTAATCTGGATGAGTATGTAGGTCTCGACGGCACAAACGGCCAAAGCTACCGTTATTTTATGAACAAAAACTTTTTTGAGCATATAAATATCGATATAAACAACACCTTTGTACCAAACGGCTGTGCGGTTGATTTGGCAGGCGAGGGCAAGCGTTATGACGAGCATATGGCCGAACTTGGCGGAATAGATTTACAGCTTTTAGGCATAGGTCTTGACGGTCATATCGGATTTAACGAGCCTGATAAATATTTCGTCAAAAGCACCCATGTTGTAGATCTCCACGAAAGCACGATAAAGGCAAACTCCCGCTTTTTTGCAAGTGAAGACGAAGTGCCTAAGCGCGCGATTACAATGGGAATGGTGTCTATAATGCAGGCAAAGAAGATTTTGCTTATAGCAAGCGGTAAGGCAAAACGGGATATTTTGGAAAAAGCCTTTTACGGACCGATAACTCCCGAAATCCCCGCTTCGATTCTTCAACTCCACCCTGATATTACGGTCATTTACAGTGAAAAATAAGGAGGCTTATATCAATGAATAAAAGCTGCTTTAAGCGTTTCGGCATTATGCTGGACTGCTCGCGAAATGCGGTTATGCAGGTGTCACAAGTTAAAAAAATGATGGATTATATGTGCGCTATGGGGTATAACGCCGTTATGCTGTATATCGAGGATACTTATGAGGTTGACAATCAGCCTTATTTCGGTTATCTTCGCGGCAGGTATTCACAGAAGGAGCTTAAAGAGATAGACTCATATGCCAACGAAAAGGGAATGGAATTTATACCGTGTATCCAGACCCTTGCACACCTTAACGCGTTAATGCATTGGCCGCAATACATTGATATGCGCGACTGCGAGGATATACTTTGTGCGGGCGATGAAAAGGTTTACAAGCTTATAGAGGATATTTTTGCTTCACTCAATAAGGTGCTTACCTCGCGCACGATAAATATAGGTATGGACGAAGCGTACCTGATGGGTCGCGGACGTTATATGGATATTAACGGCGCCTGCGACCGAACGGAAATTCTTATTAATCATTTAAAACGGGTGGCGGATATAGCTGCAAGATATGATTTCACCCTTTTAATGTGGAGCGATATGTTCTTCCGTCTTGCCACGGGAACACACTACGGCGAGGGCGAGCTTAATCCCGAGATAAGAAATATGATACCGGAAAACGTAAGACTTGTGTACTGGGATTACGATA
Organism: Acutalibacteraceae bacterium; assembly: GCA_051880555.1. Taxonomy (GTDB): domain Bacteria; phylum Bacillota; class Clostridia; order Oscillospirales; family Acutalibacteraceae; genus UBA737. Next base: position 2,746 of record JBJEOE010000091.1, on the reverse strand, counting down.
AAAATGAAAAGGGGCATTTTGATTCTCTTATTAAGCGGCACAAAGCAATTAGCGATGATATTTGGTTTGCAGGCGGCGCACAAAGCTGGCACGGATTTACCCCGCACAACACCTATGCGATTAAAGCAAATGAAACGGCGGTAAAATCCTGCACCGAAAACGGAATTGAAAACTATTTTGTAACCGCGTGGGGAGATGACGGCGGGGAGTGTTCGCGTTATTCCGTATTGCCTACTCTTTTCGCCGTATCCGAATTTGCCAAGGGCAATTTCGATAAGGAAAATATTAAAGAAAAATTCAAAGAAATATTTAAGCTTGATTTTGATAAATTTATGTTGCTCGAGCTTCCCGACACGCCAAATTCCGTGGGATATGTCAATCCCGATAAATATATGCTTTACAGCGACCCGTTTTTAGGTGTGTGGGACGCTACCGTTTGTGACGGCGACGCGCGGGCGTATAAAAAATGTGCCGAAAAGCTGGCGCAGATACCTAAGAATTATAAGTATTCATATATTTTTGAGTCACAGCATGCCTTGTGCGAGCTTTTATCCCTTAAATTCAGCTTAGGCGTTGACACCCGCAGAGCCTATCTTTCAGGAGAAAAGGAGGAGCTTTTAAAGCTTTTGCCGCAGTATGACCTGATTTTAACTGAGCTCAATGAGTTTTACACGGCTTTTGAAAAGCAATGGATGCTTGAAAATAAGCCGCACGGTTTTGATGTGCAGGATATAAGGCTCGGCGGTCTCGAAAAAAGGGTACGGCACTGTAAGCAGAGACTTGAGCAGTATATAGAAGGCACTATAAAGTCTATTGAAGAGCTTGAAGAGCCGCTTATGCATCCCCACGGCAAGGGCTGTGATTATAATTCTGCACCTGTATATAAAAACAGCTGGAAAGAAACGTCAACAGCGAATGTTATTTAATCAGACGGTCAAAAATTACATCGTCTAAATCAAAGAAAAGCGTATGGAAAAACCGGTTTTGTATCTCATTATATGCACTGAATATCTAAAAAGCTTTTAATTGTTTCGCTTTTAAATTATTCGTGGCTGTGGCTAAAAACACAGGGAGGAAAATCAAGCAGGAGAAAGCAAAGGTGGCGTGTGCGCCACCTTTGCGGGTCACATAGGACGGCAGAGCCAACCGAAAACGCCGTGTTTAAGCCATTCTTCGCCGTATTAGCTTGTCGCTCAATTAGGCGTTGTAAGGTGGGTTGCTAAACGCGTTTGGTGTAAAATACGGGGTTGCGGATAAAAAGAAAAAGCCTGTTTACGGCAAATAAAAGCAGTTTTACAGGCGGTGTATATTGGTGTATTGCAAATTTCAAAGGTATTTACGGATTCGGCAGAGAAACAGAAAATGTAAACTCTTTGATAAACTTTTTATTGTTGCTGGATATTTAAAAAGTAATGTGGTATTGTGTCTCCGAAAGGGGAGTGTGCGTATGGCACAGAAGAAATTGCTGACAAACGGCAATGTATTTAAAAGAACCGACAACCGCTGGGGCGGAGTGGTTTGGTATTCGGACGAGCAGGGCGATCGCCGAAGGAAAAGCTTTTCCGGCACGACAAAGCAGGAGGTTAACCGCAAAATAACGGATTACATTGCGGCGTTTAACGAGTCAAAAATTTCGGCGCAGGAATCAAAGAGAAGACTTCGGGACAGTATACTAAAGGCGGCGGGTATAGAGCGCAAGGGTCTTAACAGCCTGCGCCACACCTTCGCCACCAACTTAGTAAACGGAGTAAAGCAAGCTGACGGAAGTATAAAATCATTGACACCTAAACAGGTTGCAGACTTGCTCGGACACAGCACCTCGCAGATTACGGAGCTGTACTATGTAAAAAAAGACACTGCCCGCTTAAACGGAATAACTGACGGATTTAACCTGTGAAATAATGATGCTTTTTTGATGCTGTAGCAGACGGAATCGTTACAAACGGTTGTAAGCAGATGCAAAATAAACGCACTTTTGCCGCTCAGAAACCTCAAAAATCAGACCGTGCGCCAAACTCAAAAAACATAAGAAAAACGGCTCAACCATGTAGGTTAGAGCCGTTTTTTTAGTGGAGCTTGGCAATAAATGCAACTTAAGCGCGAGAAATAGAGCCTTATAAAAGAAGAAGCCCCGATACGCGTCTGCGTACCGAGGCACTCGGTTGGCAGGGGCAGAAGGGATCGAACCCTCGGCACTCGGTTTTGGAGTGCGATTTATAACCTTTTGTCATTTTTTGTAATCGCTTGAAATCCGCATTATTAAAGGATTTCTTGCGTTTGACTTTTTGTAATCGTTTGTAATTATAAACCCCATTTAGTAAAAATAAACCCCAAATAAACCCCAAATAAGACCCAAAAAAAGCCGCTCCCAAAGAGTAGAAAAATACTCAAACGGGAGCGGTTTTGTTATGCTCTGCTTTTAACCGGGTGGAGAATATCGCCCAATAGTTCGGCGGCGCGTTCGTCCGCGCTCTTTATAGCGTGGGTATATATATTGCTTGTGGTTGTCATATTGCTATGCCCTAACCGTTTTGATACGGTTCTAAGGTCTGCACCTGAAGCAATAAGCAAGGTTGCGTTTGTGTGCCGTAGGCTGTGCAGATGTATAGGCGGCAGATTATTCTTTTTGATGAAAGCGGAGAACCATTTTGAAACGGTGCCGGGATAAATCGGCTTTCCGTTCCATTGGGTGAATACCTTTCCGTTTTCTTGCCATTGGTCGCCGAGCTTAAATTTAGCCGTCATT
>JBJEOE010000090.1:0-32315 GCA_051880555.1 Acutalibacteraceae bacterium | reverse complement strand
AGTAAATTGAAACATCGTTACACTCGGTCACTTTTTTTACAAGCGTAAGAGCACGGAAGAGAATTTTTGTCGGGTCATCCTCGCCGAGTTGTTCTATTATATCGTAGACCGTACCGAGGCTGTAATCATAATTTACGACCTGGGTAATAAGTCCCTCCTTTACACGGAGGTTACTGTCGTTTATATCGGTAATGTCGGTCACTTGTTCGGATAAGAAGTCTACTTCCTGTTCCTTTTCCTCCTTCAGGAAATTTATCTGATCCTTCATATATCCGACTACCAGACCCACAATAAATATTTCGGCAATCCAAACATAAGTGTTATAGTCGGTTACCACTTCAATTCCCGAGTTATTGTACATCTGCCTGAAAATATACCCCGCCGTGGCAAGGAGGGCCGAAAAGGTTGCCTGCCTTTGACCGTGGACTACAGCAAACAGTAAAACATAAATCAGGTAAAAGTCGATTTTTGAGAAGTAGAGACTTTCGGTAGCGCGGTTGTTAAGCATAAAAAACGGAATAAACAAAACCAAATTTTCTATATAGGGGAAAGCCGCACCGAAAAGCTTTATTATTTTATAGTAAATTCTGCGCCAAATGCTAAGTCCCGGATGATCTCCGTCAAGAAATCTTCCGCTGTGCTGTTTCATATAGACTAAAGTCTTTTGTATAATCTCCTCTGGACTGTGGCGTATTTTAAAACCGAATTCCTCCGCAAAACGCTTGTTTGAGAGTATTACGGTATTTTGTTCCTTAAGGGTGTTATCAATTTTTTCAATTTTCCTGCCAAGAGAGTTTTCGATTGCGCTTACTATCTGAAGCTCTGAGCAGAGCCTTGAGGAAGAAATATTATATATTCCGTAATTGTGGTGTTCACAGGCGACAAGCTTATAGATACTCTCTATCGCGTCCCCCATATATGTAAGTCCGTAGCTGTAATTTCTTTTATAGGTTACCGTGCCGTCCCTAAAAGCGTCAAGGCACTTGGCTTCGCAAATCCCCAATAAAGCGTCGTCTTTATTCCTTGGGACATCATATATTTTATCAAGCCTTAAAACAACAACATCCTTTTTCAAGCGCTCTTTATAGAATTTACAGCTTTCTTCTGCCTGTAAAAGAGTTGTCGCCCTTATTCCGAACGGAACGGGGGATACCGCTTCGGTAACAGGAGCCTGATAAGAGCTGCCGTAAACCTCGACAGAGGATAAATAGATAAGCCGACCCTTATCTATAGCGGCCCAAGAAAGCAGTATATTCTGCAATCCCGCGGTATAGGCGACCGCCTCTTTTTTTAAGTCCTTTTCGTGGAAGTTGCTGTCAAATGCGCCTAAAATAACGGTAATATCAGGATTAACGCTGCGAAAAACCTCTTTTACCGAATCGGCAGAGTATGGAAAATCATACCGTTCGAATACATGCTCATAATGTTCCGACGGATTCCTCTTTCCGGACAAGACATAAATTCTGTGTCCTTCCTTATGAAGCTTTAACGATAGATTTCTCATCATAGGCGACACGCCGCCTACCAGCATTACATCCATAAATTACTCCATTGTTTTTGTTTGGTGCCTGTTAATTGTACCCATAATCAATCGCAAAATTATACAGGCTGTATTCATTTTGCTCTATGTAATAACAAACAAATCTTTCATTTTCATAATAGACCTTAAGCTCGTTGGGATACAGCTGCTTAAATTTCTGCGCCCAGTAATACATTCGTGACATTGTAACAGCGCGGTCAGGTCCGTTATAGGCGTTCATTCCCGAATTTTCGGGAAGCTCCTTTGCCGCCTCCTCTTCGGATATCTCGGGAATCTTACCGTCGTATTCGTTAGCATAGTTAAGCGGCTTCTTTTCAATATAAAAATATACCTTTCCGTTAGGAATCGTAACCTCTTTTGTTATGTTCCAATGCTCCATATCCTCAAGAAACTCAATCGTTTCGGTGTGTCTGCCGTATTTTTCTATCATACGAAGCTCGTCATTGGCTGAAACGATAGTCCATTTATTGTTTTGACCCTTGTTGTCGTTCAAAATATTGGTGGTGCAAAGGATAGCCTCGTTCATTTCAAGAGCGCCGCCGCCGAAAGAACCCCTTAACCAGTTATATTTAATACCGCAAGCAAGCAATGCTACCGTGAGAGTCAGTCCTACCGCCTGTTGCAGACGGGGTAATCGGCAGACAAACAAAAGACTGACCGCTCCGTCTAAGGTCATAACAATAATCGCTGGTATAAGATATGCGACATATATACATACCCTGTAGGGCTGCATAAGCATAGGCCATCCGAGAGAGCCGCTTACAAGCACCAATCCTAAAATTATTTCCGCCGTAACAATCGAAACAATACCCGCTCCCCTGTTATGGTCGGTGAATAAATATATAAAACCTACAAGAACCGCCGCGGCTGTTCCGTACAAAACCGGGTTCATATCAGAAAGCTTAAAGGCATTTTGTTCAATACCACATAAAACCGTTCCCTTATATTTTAAGCCTATCCACAAAACAAACAAGATAGGTATCAGTGTATTAACTCTAAGCCTTATTTTGCGGAATTTGGAATAATACGGCACTTTTTTATTTTCAAGAGAAACTTTTCCGCTTTTTATTCCACGGATTATGAAAATAATTCCGCCTGCCGTGACGGCGACAACGCCGATACATATGATTCTGAATATCAAAACGGTATAATCTCTAAGGCCTATAACACTCATTGCCCAGTAGATAGAGCCTTGAAGTTCTTTGCCTGTAAGAAAAGCCGCCGCCATCGGGAAAAAGGCAAGCAATACGCTTAGAATTCCTGCGAGCATAACCCTTAGGAAATACTCTTTTCTAAAAAAAAGATAGCCGTAGCCTACCGCAATTCCTATGCAGATTATACCGGCAATTATAGTGTCATAAAAATGTGAAGTAAAGGTTAGCGAGAAGCTTAAGGCAAACCCAAAAAGATACCGGGTGGATCTGCACCTAATAAGGTTAAAACCCCTTATAAGCTCCGCGTTTCGCTCTTTGAAAAAGTTTATAAGAAATATTATCGACGGTAGAATATAAAGCATACCGAATTCTTGGGGAAGGGTCGCGCCGTACCTCGAATATGATATACCCACAAAAAACTTAGCTCCTACAAACATCATCACTCCGATATAGGGAAGAAACTTGTTTTTACAAAAGCACCTCAAGAAAAGCAGGAGCATTACCGCTATCATAGCGAACTGAATATACCAGAACAAACGCAACGTGACATATACGGGTATATTCAGCATTACGGACAAATAATAGAGCATACAATGCATACCCATAGGATAAATACCTGCAATGTAAATATTATTATCGATAAGTCCGTTTATCCAATAGTTATGTACCGGAATGTCCGAGGCACCGAAGCCCCAGTTATTAAGTATTCCCGAACCGCAAATTTTCCACACAAGAGCGGTAAAAATCGCAACAAGTGGCAATACCATATAGTTTTCTTTTAGTAAGCGCCACACATTTCTAAATACAAAGCGTAAAAACACTTTAATTTCCTGCCATCTGTGTCTTACAAAGGTTTTAAAGCCGATTTCACGCTGAATATAATATGCAACCTCGCCCGCAACCTTTTTTATATACGGAATCACAGGAATATTGTAAAACCTCACCATAAGCCAAACGGCAGGCCCAAAGGTAAAAATAAAAAGTGTTAAAAAATAAGAGATATGCAAAAGCTCTAAAAGCTGTACTAAGTTAATGCAATAAAAATTTCCTATCGTAAAATAAATCAAAAACCGCTCGGGTGCGGGAAACCCCTTCACCTTGCGGTAAAAAACCAAAGCGGGAAGTCCGACTGTGAACCCGATATATCCGACAAACAGCTCTATAAGCTGAATTACATTCAATACGGACATAGACATCGGAAACTTCCCCCTCTCTTATCTTATTTTTTAAGGCTTAATACCGCCAGAATTATTCTTCTAAAATTCAGGTTGCAAAGCCAAATCTTTTTATACACCCTGTACCACCGTGTTTTTTCAGTAACATAACGCCCTTTTATGAAAAAACCGCAGGCAACGGCAATAATTTGATTTTTATTCACCCGCTCGGCATTCTTAAATTGATGATCCCCCAAAACCGTGAAAAATTCCCTGTTTTCGGTCTTGATTATTCGGTGTAGTACAAGGGTGCCGTCATTTTTCTTATAAAGAACGACATCTCCTTTTTTCAACCGCTCTTGGCAACAAGGCTCAAGCTCGACGCGGTCTCTACCCTCTTTCAAAAGCGGGAGCATGCTTGTCCCGGTTATCGGCGCGACCGCATAACCAAGCTCATTAATGCTACGCTCTATATTATTCATTCTTCAAGCATATTTAAGGATCTGAGTTCGGATAAAAATACTTCTATATCCGCTTTCGCCCTATCCTCTTCTATTTCATATTCCTTTGCCAAAGCCGCCGCTAAGCTTTCTGCGTCTGTTTCTTCACTTAGCATTTTGCAGACAAACTCTCCCGTATGATTAACCCCAATCATACCGTTAAAGCCAATATCCTTTTCAGGCGGCGGCACAAGCACAGCATTGCCGTGTACCCGTCTTAAAATATGACCCTTAATAAGGTGCATAACTTTCCCTTTCTGCTTTGATTTATTCAATCGTTGTATTTGTTCCGTCAAATAATTCGTTAAGTGCGTTTGCAGCATATTCGGCGATCGGCTTAACAATACCGCTTTCGGTCAATATGCGGTCATTATCATCAAACCTGTAAATCTTGGTTTTGGGCGGTTCGTATGCAAGTTGTTCCCTTTTCATCAAAATCCCTTTCCTTTCATTGCGTTATAAGACATTTTGGCGGCGGCGAACTCGTTTCTGCAACTCATTTCAAAAATATCCGCCCTTTCCACAACCTTTTCTATCATATCAAGTAACAAATTCATTTCTTCCGCATTTTTGGGGCGGTAGGTGTTGTTAAGTGTTAAGGCAATCGCCCTCTCGCTGTCAATGCGTGTAATACTGTTTTCATTTCCCTGCTTCAAAAAGCAAACAGCACGAAGGGGTACTCCGAGGTTTACCTGTAAATCGGTCTTTCCCGCAAAGGGAGTACCCCAAACAGTGACCCCCTCATTTTCGGGAAAAATAACGGGTTTATCGTCATTTAAAATATAACTGCCCTTAAACTGCCTCAACCACAGTGCGGTGTGGGTAGATTTTCCCATACCCGACGGTGCGGAAAAAAGATATGCCTCGCCGTCCAACACCACCGCCGAAGCGTGGAGAAAAAATCTGCCGTGGGGTATTATCTCTCGGCAAAAAGCGGCGGACGAATAAATATATTCCCTATCCTCCGCCGTGCAATTATCAGGCAGGGCATATAACCCACCGTCAAAATCAGGATTAATCCTGATAACAGGCTCTCCCAAAGACTTATATGCCTCGCTCTGCCTTTTAAGACGGTCGAATTTCGGATTCATCTCGACCTTAAGACCCGCGATTTCATATATCATTCTTCGGTTTCACCTCTTTGCTGATGTTCATTATTTCGGATAATGTGATTTACCCCTATATTCTGTAGAGGCGGTATTAACTACACCGTTACTGCTTGTAACCTGTGTACCGCCCGTGCCGTTAACCGTTATAGTCGCCGTAGCGCCGGGGGCGTAGAGATTATCTATTATAAATCCGTAGGTTTTATTTGCCTTAAGCCCAGTCGCATCCCAATAATAGGTAAGGGTTGTGGCACCGCTTATTTGCTCAATTCTTCCCTTATTGTACTTAACACCCGAACTGTCGGTGAGTATAGAAGTACCGTTTCCGGTAAAGCTTCCCGTACCCCCGACCTTGACATAGGCAGAACCGGGAACAGTTACGGTTATTTGTATTGTGCTGACATCGGTCATGGTATTAAGACTGTACTTAAATCCGGTGGAGATTGTATTGCCGAATTCATTGTCAAGCCCGTATCCCTCGGCATTTTTCCCCGTTCCCGCGTCTCTGCCGTCAAAGGCGGGCGGAAACTGTGTATTTGCACTTTCCGCGATAAAGGAGAGATAAGCCTTGTTTTCAACAGTCGGAATATAAACAATCTCAAACCTTGCATAGTAGGTGATATTATTAGTCGTTGTTATTTTCGGCGAATAGGTCGCGTTTGTACTTAACTGATTACCGTTCTTATCATACCAACCGAGGAATTTATAGTTAGCGTTTGCCGTTGCTTTAGAGCTTGCCGCGGTTCCTTCAACATCTGTTACCGAAGCGACAGATACCTTACCGCCGACCGTATCGGTTTTAAAACTGCCGTTATTTTGCTTGGTCTGTGCGACAAATTTTACGGTATAGGCTTTCTCAAACCGAGCGTAATAGGTGGCGTCACCCGTTGTGGTGTAGCTTATTGTCGCACCGTCGTTTATAAGCATATTATCGGCAACTTTGTTGCCATCGGAATCGTACCAACCGACAAATTTATAGCCCGAACCCGCTGTAGCGGTGGAGCTTATCGGGCTTCCGACCGCATCAGTATAGGTATAACGCCCGAGAGTTCCGATTTTATCGTCCGTGGTATCTTCAAAAGTGTCCCCATTCTTTACCTGACGGATATAGGTCTGTGTAACGCTGCCTGAAAATCTTGCGTAGTAGGTGTTTACGCTTTCCTTTGTCTCGGTATAGGTATAAGTCGAATTTGTGGTAACCAGTTTTCCGCTTGCGTCATACCAACCCTCAAAGGTGAAGCCGTCCTTTGCAGTTGCTGTAGCGGTAATTGTTTCATCGGTTTCAGCGTGGTAGGATTTACCGCCATTCGTATTATATGCGGCGTTGTAATTTTTATTTGATTTATCGGTCACGCTTGTGATTTCAACAGTTCCGCCTTTATCGGAATCGATAAATTCGTCGCCGCTGTTCACCTGCGGAATAAATGCCTGTCTCCACCTCCACTGTGCCACCATTGTAAGACCATTGTGAACATTGGCGTAGGCTTTTTCTTTATCATTATCTTTCCAAGTTACGCCTGTAACCTCATCTTTACCGTTCTTATTGATGGTTTTTGTCAAAAATATATTGCCGTTGTAAATTTTAAAATACTGAGCCGCCGATTCTTTTGACGCATTATCGAGAGAATAATCGCAGGCTATAGTATGCTCTGCAGGGAGTATCAGCCTCCCTAATTGGTCTGCGTTCACCTTCTTATCTGACGGAACATTTTCAACAGTATCTCCCGTAAGCAGCCAGCCCATAAATTTCCAACCGTCATTCTGCCCCTCAGCCGCTTTAGAAACATAAGGAGAAATAAATGTACTTGAAGTCCCCGCCTCTGTATCCTCAACGCCTGCGGCAGGCTTAAAGCTGTAAACATTATCGGCTTCCCCTGTATTATATGTCCTATCAACCACATAAGGCTTACCGCCGTTGGGGTCATAGGTGATCGTGGGATTCTTGATAAATACGAAGTGCAAATCGGTAGCCGAAGTGATATTTTCCAGATAATAGGTGTAGATAATATCTCCGTTTGTATTGGTGGATTTTACCCATTTATCCTTTTTCTGATCTTCTGTCAGACTTCCCGTGTCATCAATTACATTTCCTGCTAATTTCAAAAATACGGTTTCGGGGTTTCCGTTTTTATCCGGATTCGTCTTATAAAGACCGACAAACTCACAGCCGGCATCGGCGTCGGCTTTCTTTATAACCGCCTGAACCTTAAGCTTTTCGCCGTCGGTTATATAGGTCGCAAGCTTATTGTTAATCGTAACCGTATGACCCTCAGACGCACCCTCGCCCTCTGCGGTTCCATCGCTGCCGCCAACCACCGCACTGCCGTGGGTAGAGGTACTTCCCGACAGGGGATGGTAAAGCTGGAAGTTGATATTATCGAGGAAGTTGCCGTAGGTTTTGGCTTTGTCAGCTGTTGTCTGCGAGTCAACATATCCCACCGATACAAATCCGAATACAGTATCGGTCTGCCCTGCGGGTACGGTATAAAGATAATACTTGCTTAAATCAACGGTTGTACTGCCCGAGCCGGTTGAACTTCCCGCCGAGCCCTCGGCGTTAGAGCCGTAATGGTTCCAAGGATTCGGCTTGCTCGTATCTTTGCCTCTGCTGCTTGCCATGATCCATATATGCCATTCCTCGGTATAAATAGTACTTGGGGTAAGGCTGAAGGCGTTATTTCCCGCATTGTCTTCAAAAGCTCCGCTTGCGGCAAACTTTTTGCTGTAGACGATGTATCGTGTGGGCTCTGCTCCCGCTGTAATCTTGCGGACATCTATATTGAGCCAGTCAACCATCTGCATTAGCTGATCGCGTCCGTCCTTGTTGGGCTTTGACGGGTCCTTGCTCTGCTTAGGACCTATAACCAGCGCCATAATGTCCTTTCCGTTTCGGGCTCCGTGATCCAAGCCCCATTCATACACGCTTGACGGGGTTGTTTTTACATTCTGGTAAAGGGTGCTTTCTTCGTCAGCATTCAGTTCCGCGGCATAAGCACCGCTCGTTGGTGTTAGCCGAACATTGGGATTGGTAAGATAAGTATTTGGGTTATCTCTAAACAATTCAAACTTACCCTGAAAAGCGGTTGTATTCCAACTGGCTACCTTTTCGGTCTGTAGATAGGCATTTGTAAAAGTCTGCCCCTCTTCAAAGCTGCCGTTTTTCAGTTTTTTTACATCAGTGTTGACTGTAGTGCCTGTATCAGCCGCATACACGATACCCGCACAGGCAACCGCCACAAGCAGTACCCTCGCTATAACCGCGCGTACCTTTTCCGCGCTTATTTTCTTTTTATTTCCGTCTTTCATTAATGGCAACTCCTTTCAGGAAAAATACGGAGCTTTCCGCCTCTTATTATCAATCAAAGTATTTAAAACATTATATACAAATATATTCAATATATTATAACATACAAAGCCTTGAAAATCAACTAAATTAGGGTATTTTTTGCATTTTCCTATAGAAACCTTCGGTTGCAAAAAAATAAAAAACAGGCTGCAATTTTCCGTAAGAAAAACCGCAACCTGGCAAGCGTAACAAACAACTCTTTGTCTTAGCCCCATAGCTTTGTGTCCCCGCCTTTCGGTGGGTTTACTAAATATATCTAATTATAGCCATTATATTCCAATATTAATAATTTGTCAAGTTTTTTGCTTAAAAACATTTCCGTTCGCATAAGCTCGCTTATCGTACCAAGCCTGTTTATCGCTGTACATACGCGCGTCTGCCTTTGTCAAAAGCTCGCTTCTTGAGACCTCGGGATACTCTGACGAAAGAACGTATCCGCAGGCAAAATATATTTTGGGGGTTGCTCCCGAGCCGTTATAATCCTCTGCCGCCTTATGCAGAGCATCGTAATATCCCTCTAACTTTTCGCGGTCGGCGTTTCTTACAATAACGGCAAACTCATCTCCGCCCCAGCGGCACACAAATTCGCCCTTGCCGAAGGTCTTCCGCAAAAGTTCGGAAAATTTTACAATCACCCTATCCCCGACCTTATGACCGTATGTATCGTTAATATGCTTAAGACCGTTTAAATCGAGCATCATAACCCCTATAGGCTCCACTTCGGGAATCTTATTATTTATGTAATCATCAAAGCGTGCTCTATTGTATAATTTTGTTTTAACATCAACATATGCTCTTTTATTAATATCCAAAATGTTTTTAGCAAACATATAAAATGTATAGATTAAAAACGCAACCGTTGTAAAAATAATACCCGAAGAGGTGTCTTTAATATAGTAATAGGCAAAATCGAAAACACAACCAAAAACAAGCAGGCTGATAAATGCCATTGTATCTCTACGTTTGGCTTCGTTGCGGGCGGCAAACAGAGCCACAACAATCAATAACGCCATATCTGCAACAAGCATTATATGGCTCACATTAAGGGTTTCCCGCAAATCCTCAATCCCCGTAACCTGGCATATTAAGCAAACAAGCGCCGCAACACTGTTTACAATCGCGGCAACCCTCGGCAGAACGCATAATTTGCCTGTATTCCGTTCGTCAACAAATAAGAGCAGCGGAATAGGCATAATAAAGAGCGCCGCAAGAGTTATATACCCTAATGAGGCGGTATAATTCTCAAACATTATGGGTGAAAAGCGGGTATCCGTAATACGCCAAATTCCAACAAGCAGAGAAAAAATACCGAGATAAAGCATATCAAATGAAGAAGTGCGCTTATTTATAATAAATCCTAACTGTACAACAATGAGCAGTATTCCCATTATTATACATAGTGAGGAAAGTATTATCTGGGGTAAATCGGTCTTTAACCTTTGCATAAAAACGGCGTATCTTGAGCCGATATTAAACACTACCTCCCTATCTCTAACGCTTTCATAAACAGGAGTTACGGTGACGGTTGCCGTTTTGCCGATATCCGAATTATAGAGCGGAATAACAACCCAGTTACTGCTCGGGGATTTGCCTAAGGTATTATCTACAGTAAGACTGTATACCAAATTGCCGTCAAAGCGGACTTCGGCTAAACTATGTACAACATAAAATATCAGACAATCCTCACCGTTATCCATATCGCCTATTTCAAAGCGGTATTCCTTTCGCATGCCTATAGGGGCTGATGAATCCTTGATTTCATGTTCCGTATAATTCACCGTTTTATATGAAGCGATATTGCGGTCGCTGTGAACGGTATTGTCCTTAAACGCTGCCATATAAACCGAAAAAGCCACAAACAAAAACGCTGTTACAAAACATACCGCAACCGTAATACTTTTCAGATCGAATTGTAATTTTTTCTTCACATAAACACCCCCAAACGAAATCGGATTCTTTATTTATTATACTACTCTTATATCTTAACTTCAAGTTAAATAATTCTTTACATTCAATACAAAGCAAGCAATCTAAGCATTTTAAAGCGAGAATACTTTTGCTCATTTCAAAACGACAGTTTTGCCTAAAATAAATCTACAAATATACAAAGCACATTATGAGCAATGATAACGAGGTTTCTTCTTTTATAAGGCTTTAAACCTCGCGTTCAAGCGGTATCTAAAAAGAGGGCTTCCTACATAGAAGCCCTCTCAGTCTGCGCGTTAAACCTTTTATTTATGCAATTTTACCTTAACAGGACAACCCCGTTTGCTTAATCTCTGTATACACGTTGACAGCGGACTGTAACGCGGCTTTTGCCGTCCCATGTGCAGGAAAACAGCGTGAGCGGGAATGTGCCGTCGGTCATATCCTTGACGGCGTCAGCGGCGAGAACCTCCACCGCCTCGACGCGGTACTTAAAGACAGTACCGCCCGCGTCGGTAAAATAGACCTCGTCCCCCTCGGAAAGGGAGGCAAGCCTACCGAAATGGGACTTGTAATTATGCCCCATAATGACCAGATTTTCTTCTTCAAGCGAACCGCTGTAAAGGCACGGAGCGGTTTTCATTTTTTTATAGCTCCAATCAGAGAGCACGGGCAGCTCAAGCCCTAACGCGGGTATATCAAGCTTTCCCGCATAGTCCTGCGGGTGTTCGGCGTTGCTTTCGGTCTGCTCATCGGCGAACTCGAGCTCGCTTAAAATCTGCGCCGCGTTGCCTGCGGCGTGCACATCTTCAAGATTGTTATAAAGAAAAAGGAACAGCGCTCCGATAATTAGCGCCGTTCCCGCAATAATCAGTATAGTACCGGCTTTTCGTTTCATTTACAGCTCCTGTGCTTTTTTGTTCGTAGGGTCAAGGCGCAGGAAAACTCCAAGCGCGATAAGGGTAAGCCCGCACACCGCAAGAACCGGAATAGGCCAATTAAGCTGACCTGTCTGCGGGAGACCCGGCTTATTAATAGAATTATTACTCCCCAGTGTATCCGTGGTATCAAGCCCCACTTTTGGCGAAGCGTCGGCGTCGTAACGGTATTCCCCGTTTTCAAAATATGGTATGCCCGCCAAAAACGGCTTGGTTCTCTGCCAATCAACGGCGGCTTCTGTCTGAACCAAAAGATACAACCCCTGTTCAAGGTCATTAAACAGCGCCTTACCCTCGCTGTTAACCTCTTGAATCATAAGCGGCTCTATTCCGCTGTTTTTGGCAAAGTTAGCAAGATTTTTTGCAAGCTGATCAGAGGAAGGCTCGGCAAAGTCACCCTCAAAGCCGGCAAAATCGCCCGTTGGGACAAAGCTGTAATTCCCATCGTCCTCTTTCACCTCGCCCACTCGGTATAGGGTTAGCGTACCGCCCGCGACGACGGTATCTCCAAAACGCATCGTCACCGAGACAGAGCCTTTTTTGCCCTCCTCGGGAACATCATGCGCAAAAGCGGAGAATGTAAACAAAAGGGTAATCAATAACGCTGTAAAGAGGGCGGTAAGTTTTTTAAACATTTGTCATTCCTCCGAGGAAGTATATTTATTTAATGAATAATTAATAATGTATAATGAAGAATGAATAATTTCGGTGTCGGCATTGCCGACGATTATATATTAAATTCGCCTTCCCCTTGAGGGTGACTCCCCACAGTGTGGGGAGATGTCACGTAGTGACAGAGGGGACCGCCGCCGTCAGCGGAGGTGGCGGCGACAGCCGTCGGATGAGGTGGAAAGCCCGAAATCAACACGAAGCCTATTTCACGGTGCTTAACTAACTTACACCTCATCAGTCACTTCGTGACAGCTTCCCACCAAGGGGAAGCCTAAAAAATAATTCCGCAGAAATTAAATTAAAAAATAATTCCGCATTCCGCATTCCGAATTCCGAATTAATTAATCCTCTTTCTCGTCCTTTTTATACGGCTTTTTCCTGGGGATCATAACGCTGACGAAGAATATTATAAGCATCGGCACGGCGAAGAAGCAGGCGGCGAGCAGGGGCTCGACCTGTGCCGCGTCGGCGGTTACGTGCGCCTCGGCGATGATTTCGGGGTTATCGGTACGCTTGCCGCGCACGAGCAATCTGTGGGAGTTGATTCCGTAAGGCGTGCAGGTTACAAGGGTGCAGTAATCCTCGCCGTCAACGGGGTAAAGCGCGCTTATCTCCGAGGGAAGAACCGTTAGTATCTGGTCTACCTCGTATGTGAGCATACGGTCAAGCACCGTCATCGAAAAGATGTCCCCTACCTCCATTTTGTCAAGGTCGGTAAAAAGCCTTGCGCTCGGCAGTCCGCGGTGACCCGAAAGCACGCAATGCATACCCTCGCCGCCCGTCGGTAGGGTTGTGCCCTCTAAGTGTCCGACAGCGACCTGTAAAACGGATTCCTTTGTGGTGTGGTAGATAGGTAGCTCGACCCCGATTCTCGGGATTGAGATGTAGCCCATAATGCCCGAATCGGTAATCGAAAGGGTGTTTTCATAGCCCGAGACCTTGGTGTATTCGGTGAACGGGAAATTAAGCGCTTTTATTTTGCGGTTGTACTCGTCCGCCTCCGCGAACATTCTGGCATATTCCTCCTCGGACATATTTTCAATCTTTGTGTTGTAGTCCGCAATCGCACGGCTTTGGTGAAAAGAGTTCCAATAATCGCTGACCGTTGGGTAAAGCATTATCGACAGCCCCACGACGAGCACCGCAAAAAGAATAATTGTTGTAAGATGTTTTTTCACAGGCCGCCCCCGAAAAGATAATAATTAATTAATAATGAAGAATGAATAATGAATAATGAATAATTTTGTGTCGGTAAATTGCATTTTGTAGGGCAGGGGCTTGCTCCTGCCATTTTAGATGTTAGACATTAGACAAACGAAAAATAAACAATTACGCAGAAATGAAATTGAAAAAAATAATTATTCATTATTCATTATTCATTCACCTCCCTCTTTTGGGAGGGAGGTGAATGAAAATAGTTTAGGCAATATAAGCCTTAAATTTTTAAAAGATTAGCGGTTTTCGGAGGTGCGCTTTTTAGCAACGAGAAGAACAACCGCCGCGGCAACGAGAACGCCACCGACAATGTAGAAGATTGTAGTACCGATACCACCGGTTGAGGGGAGGATGGAACCTGTGCTGTTTTTAACTACAATAGTATCGATAAGTGATGCCTCCTGTTCTTGAGGAGTGCTTGTGCTTGTTAAAGTAACATCAGTATTGCCGTCTGCACCCTTGTTACCGGCTACAGTAACAGTAGGTTGAGTTTCAAGTAGATTATATCCATCAGGAGCAGCAGTTTCTATTAATGTATATGTTCCATTAGCTAAGCCATCAAATGAAGCTGCACCTTGGGCATTAGTTGTTACAACAGTAGCATGTGCAAAATCTACCCAATCAACTTTATTTTCTGTGTGCTGATAGTATTTATTATCAGTATTCTTTAAAACAAATTTTGCATTCGCAAGCTTTTTATCTGAATTGACAGAATCCTGTTTATCAATAACAATTTTTGCGCTATAAACAGTAGCTATTTCTGCTTCAGTTGTCTTATCAGCTAAACTAGCAGGATCCTGAGTAAAAGTCAGTTTAGCAGAGTTGTAAGAAACTTTTGCGACAGCCTTGTCATTAACAGTAGCAGTATAAGTTACTACAATTTCTTTACCTACTTTTGTCTGTAAATTCATAACAGCAATTTCAAGCTTAAATCCATTACCGTTTAAAGTTTTTGTAACATTAGTAGTTTCTTCCGCACCGCCGACGGTAACATTAATTGAATCAATTCCACTAAATGTTAAGCCTTCGGTCATAGTATCGTTGATTTCGTACTTATAATAAGCATAGCCTGTTGTATCAGGTACTTTACCTTTAATTTCATAAGTTACAGTTTCACCAACCTGTACGGATTCTTTATTATCTTTCTTTTTAAAATTGAAATCGTTTTTATCATGAATTGTAACAGTAGGATTAGTTGTAGTCAAGTTGGCAATTGTGCCATTTGTACTTTCAACATAATAGTAACCTAAAGCAAGACCTGTTGCTGAAACAGTGCCAGCGCCAGCATCAGTAAGTGTTATGCCTGTCGCCTCTAAAGGTATTTCTTCATCTTTAAGATATTTTGCAAACGCTGCAGCACTGAATGTATGCTCACCACTATTAGTGAATGTAACATTGTATATTTTATTTGCAACACCACCGATAGCCGATTCAGTAAGCTTAAGACCGTGCTCTTCGGTTGCATACGCACTAACCAGAGGATACCATTTTGAATCCTCTGCTATTGTATAAGCGTATGTTGCTGATCCACCATCAGTATATGATACATCAAAAATTTTATAAGCTGTATAATTTTGACCGCTTATTGGGTTATCAACAGTAATTGAACCAATGTTTCCTCTCGCCGCAAACGCACTAACGGTGCAAGCTAACAAAACTGCTATAGCAAGCAGTATGCCTGACAATTTCTTTAAGTTTTTGATAAGAGTTTTGCTTCCTTTCATTTTGTAAGAGATTTTTTGCCGATTTTTTCGCCCCCTCGGGGCGGGGTGACGAACGAGGTTCGTTAATGAATAATTAATAATGAATAATTTTTTGGCGGTTAAATTTACCTTTGTAGGGAACGGATTTATCCGTTCCGTATCAATCCGCCGATTTACCCGTGGGTTTGTTGCGGAAGACATAAATGCCTTCCCTACGTTGGGTTAATCGGGATTCCGTTCCCCTTGCCTCCCTTGACCCCGAACAATGAAGAAATATGAAGAAATGAAATTGAAGAAAATTAATTATTAATTATTAATTATTCATTATTCATTATTCATTAATTCGGGTCTGTCGCGGACGGTCGAGGACGCCCGTCCCTACGGTGGGAAATTTACCCCTGTACTTCGGGCGATTCGTGAATCGCCCCTACGTTGGGTAATTGGGATTCCGTTCCCCCTTGCCTCCCTTGCCTAAAGGGAGGGGGACCGCGTTAGCGGTGGAGGGATATAATTGGGTTTGTGCAAACCTACGAATCCCCCAGTCAGCTCCGCTGACAGCCCCCTTTAGGCAAGGGGGCCTTTTTATCCCCTACAAAAATATCATTATTATTCTTTCATTACATTACGGTGCGAAAACTTTTGTTACCTGCGATAAATGAACGATTATACAAAATTAAAACGGAAAAATAATTCCGAATTACGAATTACGAATTCCGAATTAATAACGGTTCATTAATTCGTAAGTGCACACGCCTTGTCCTGCTTCGCTTCCTGCAGGGCAAGCAACGGTTAACGTACCTTATTCATTAAGCTTCGTTCGTTCACGGTGGAGTATAAACTATCTCCGCGCTATCTCCTCCAATCATATTTTCTTATAAATATACATTAAACAAGCTAAGCCGCAAATGCTGTTTAGGTTGTTGTATATACAGATAGATGTTAGACGTTAGATATTAGACGTTAGACAAACGAAAAATGAACAATTATGCAGAAATGAAAATGAAAAAATAATTCCGCATTCCGCATTCCGAATTAATAATTGTTCATTTTCGCATCAGGGTTTTCCGAATCGCTTAATGGGCCAGACGCGGAAGATTATTTTTCCGACTATTTGCTCCTCCGAAACACAGCCGACTGCGGTGTTTCGCGAATCGACCGAGGTCGCGCGGTTATCTCCCATTACGAATATCCTTTCCTCGGGTACCTCAAAGGGAAGCTCGATATTGGTGTCACCGAACGCCTTTTCGTTAAGGTAAGGCTCGTCGAGGGGAACGTCGTTAACATATACCGTGCCTTCCTCGTCTATATTAACAAAATCGCCCGCACACGCTATTACGCGCTTGACAAGGATTTTATTATTGTAATAAAACGCGACTATGTCGCCGGTTTTGAAATCCGCGGTTTTTAACGAACAGAGAATTTCGCCGTTTTTAAGGGTGGGGTTCATTGAATTGCCGTAAATTTGAAGAACCGGCAACCACAGGGTCGCCGCCAGAACCGCCGCCGCCGCCACCGTGATAAGCGCGTAAATCGAGCTTCTTACAGCCGTGCTCCAACGCTTACGGTAATTGAGACGTTCAAGCTCCTTTTCAACCTGTTCAGAGGTGGGTCTGTTTACCGGATTTGTGCTCGTTTTCTTTAAATGCTTCATTTTCCGTCAATCCCCGTCCTCCGAAGGAATATCCCCCGCGCGGAGCCTTATATTATATATGTACTGTTCACACGCCTCCTGCGCCGCCTTGAAAACGCCGTTAAGCTCCATTGCCGCCTGTGCAAGCGAGCCCGATTCCTCAATCTTTATTTCACGGCTTTCAAGCTTTGCCCGGGTTTCTTCAAGCTCGCTTTTTAATTGCTCGTTCTCACGGGTAAGGTCAAGCAAAAGCCCGATCAAATCCGCACGTTTGAGCCGTTTAAGCTCGCGTTCCGTCACAGCTACAACCCTCTTTTAATGTTTTAAAGCGGTTTGCGCAACTATGTAACAGAGCCTGACCGCCGATAAATTAAGGATATTAAAGAATACCACACAATTTATCAATTAAGTGTATTGATATTATAGCAAATCGCTATCATTTTTTCCATAGGCATTATGAATAATCATTATATATTCATTTTGTATATTAAATACACATATGGTAAAATTGCACAATTTATTGCATATTTGTACGGAACGAAAGACGGGGGACGGTTCTATGTCTTTTTTGCTTGTCTTGATCAGAATTGGCGATAATCGCGGCGGCAGGAAGACATAGAACACCGTGAAAGACAGGGGACGGTTCTATGTCTTAAAAGACAGAATCGTCGATAATCGCGGTGGCAGGAAGACATAGAACCGTCCCCTGTCCTTATTTTAATTAATCATAAAAAATCCGCCACGAACAGGTCGAGGCGGTTATATTGGGTTGGTATTTGCAAATTCGACAGCGTTTTAGCTTTTATGACATTATTCGACCGTAACCGATTTTGCAAGATTGCGGGGTTTATCAATGTCACAGCCTTTATAAAGCGCAACATAGTAGGAGTAAATCTGGAACGGCACTACCTCCAGCGCGGCGATAAGCAACGGGTCGGTTTTAGGAATGTAGATAACCTCCTCCGCCTCCCCTGCGATTTCGGTATGTCCCTCGGTAGCGCAGGCGATGACATAAGCTCCGCGCGCCTTGACCTCCTTAACATTGCTTAAAAGCTTATCAAACAGCTCCTCATAGCAGGCGAGGGCGATAACCGTTCTCCCCTCCTCTATAAGCGAGATTGTACCGTGCTTTAATTCGCCCGCGGCGTAAGCCTCGGAATGAATATAGGAAATTTCCTTTAATTTAAGGGAAGCTTCAAGCGATACGGCGTAGTCGATATTTCTTCCGATAAAGAAAAGTGATTTCGGGTCGCCGCAGCCGCGCGCCATTTCCTTGATTTTAGGCTCTTCAAGAATAACCTTTTCGATAAGCTCGGGCAGTCTGCACAGCTCGTCAAAAAGCTTTTCGATTCGTTCTGAATCGGCGGTTTTAAGCAGTCTTGCCGCCCAAATAGCTATCATATAAAGCACCGAAAGCTGAGTTGTATAGCCCTTTGTAGTCGCGACCGCAATCTCGGGTCCCGCCCAGGTATAAATAACGTCGTCCGAGGCGTTCGCAATAGAGCTACCCACAACGTTTACTATCGACAGGGTGTGGGAGCCGAGCCTTTTCGCCTCCTTAAGCGCCGCCAGAGTATCGGCGGTCTCGCCCGACTGGCTTATAATAATTGTTAATGTCTTATCATTTGTAATCGGGTTGCGGTAACGGTATTCGCTGGCTAAATCCACGTTGGTCGGGATTCTGAGAAGCTCCTCGAAAACGTATTTTCCCACCATACCCGCGTGATAGGCGGAGCCGCAGGCGATAATTTCAATACGCTCGATTGTTTTAAGCTTTGCTTCGTCCAGCTTAAGCCCCTCGAAAACAATTTCTCTGCCCTTTATGCGGCTGTCCACCGTCTGCTTGACGGCGCGCGGCTGTTCCATTATTTCCTTCATCATAAAATGGTCGTAGCCGCCCTTTTCCGCGGCGGAAATATCCCAGTCGATAACCGACGGCTCGCGGCTTATCTCGTTTTTATCCGAATCGTAAAGCTTTACGCCGTCGGGGGTTAAAACGGCTATCTCGCCGTCCTCGATATACATAATATCCTTAGTGTGGGAGACTATAGCGGTGACGTCGGAGGCTATGTAATTAGCATTGTCCGAAAGTCCGATAATAAGCGGACTGAACTTTCTTACCGCGATAAGGGTATCGGGGCAGTCGGTGCATAAAATTCCCAAGGCGTAGGAGCCCTCAAGACGTGCTATCGTCTTAGCAACCGCCGCAAAAAAATCGCCCTCATAATACTTCTGCAAAAGCTGAGGTACAACCTCGGTATCGGTCTCGCTTACAAACTCCACGCCGTCGGCTTTTAATTCCTCACGAAGCTGAGTATAGTTTTCAATAATTCCGTTATGAACAACGGCAAATTTCTTGTCCGCGCTTGTATGGGGGTGGGCGTTTTCAAAGGAAGGCACGCCGTGGGTCGCCCAACGGGTGTGGCCTATACCGATATTGCCGCTCACCTTTTCGCCGTTGTCGGTCTTATCCATAAGGTTTTTAATGCGCTCGGTGGTCTTTTCGATTTTAAGACCACCGTCAAGCACCGCTATTCCCGCCGAGTCGTAGCCCCTGTATTCAAGCCTTTCAAGCCCGTTAAGCAGAAAGCCCGCCGCCTGTGTTTTACCTGTAAATCCAACTATTCCGCACATAAAAAATACACCTTTCCGCGGTATGACGGAGGGTGCAGTAATTGAAAGCGTATAAAAATTCCACGCCGAAAAAGGCGGAATAAAAATCCGTCTTGACCTACCGTACATACCTTATAAAATATTTTTTGACATAGCGAAGCGGCTTTGTTCCGAAATCACTTTCGGGTTTTAACCGCCCGTTTACGACATGCCTGCCGTGGGACATCCGCCGAATACTTCGATGCTCCCCATCCTCGTCAACCGCTATGCCATATGTACGGTCCCGGCGCTTAAATTATAATTTCGCGACGTGTTTTCTTTCTTAAATTATTTTATGGCATAAACACGTCTACTCTATTTTAAGCAAAATAAGTCAAAATGTCAATCTTTTTTGTAAATAAATAGCCACTATATAAATAAATAATAAGCTTTTGCATTAAAACTCTTGACAAAATAAGAAATACGTGTTAAATTTTATTTAATATGATAGAGGCGCGATTTGCTATCAGTAGCTTTTGAATGTTAACTCCGGCGGGAGAAGGTCAAGGGCGAAAGGAGCGGTCGCCGAAGACGGTGCGCCGGCGGGCGGTCGATCTGGTAAAACGGAACAATATCCGCTTTACTGTCGCTTATGCGGAGAGCTATCAAAAGCAGAATATCTGCGCGCTTACTTTGCGTGCCTTCTGGTTTTGGTAGTCGAGCAATCGGCTATTTTTTTATGCAGACCGTGTAATTATTATTTAAGAAGGATTGATTGAAAATGAAAGCTCCGATTTTTGAGGGAATCGCAACAGCCCTCATCACACCCATCACACCGAACGGTATTGATTACGACGCCTTCGGCAGACTTATCGACTGGCAGATTGAGGAGGGCGTAAACGCTCTTGTTATCTGCGGCACCACCGGCGAGTCCTCTACCCTTACCGATGAGGAACACCGCGCCGCGATTGAATTTGCGGTAAAGAAAGCTAATCACCGCGTGCCGATTATCGCGGGTACAGGCTCTAACGATACCGCTTATGCCCTTGACCTTACCGATTTTTCCTGCAAGGCGGGGGTTGACGGGGTGCTGGTGGTAACACCTTATTATAATAAGGCGACCCAGAACGGACTTATTAAAATGTTTAGTGAGATTGCCGACAAGGCGACCGCGCCCGTGATTCTTTACAATGTTCCCTCCCGTACAGGGGTTAATATTCAGCCCGCTACCGTAAAGGCACTTTCAGAGCATCCGAACATTTCGGGTATCAAGGAGGCAAGCGGAAATATCTCGGCTGTCGCCGAAATTGCGGCGCTGTGCGGCGATAATATCAATATTTATTCGGGCAACGACGATCAGACCGTTCCGATTATGTCATTAGGCGGCAAGGGATGTATCTCGGTGCTTTCAAACCTCTTACCTAAAGAGGCGGCGGAAATGTGCGCTAAGTTTAAGGCGGGCGACGTTAAGGGCGCGGCGAAAATGCAGCTAAAATATCTTCACCTTATTAACGCGCTGTTCAGCGAGGTTAACCCGATACCCGTCAAGGCGGCTATGGCGGCTATGGGCTTCTGCGAGGATTACCTGCGTATGCCCCTTACTCCTATGGAGGAGGCTCACCGCGAGGTGCTGTTTAATGAGATGCGCAAGGTAGGAATTAAAATTTAAGGCGGCGGATTTATGAGAGAAATTAAGTTTACAAAAATGCACGGAATCGGCAACGATTACATATATATCGACTGCTTTAAGGAGGATATTCCCGATCCCGAATACTTAGCAAAGGTTATGTCCCCCAGAAGAACAAGCGTTGGCAGCGACGGGGTTATCCTTATCTGCCCGTCAGAGGTTGCGGACGCTAAAATGCGTATGTTCAACCTTGACGGAAGCGAGGGCAAAATGTGCGGCAACGGTATACGCTGTGTAGGCAAATATATTTACGACACAGGGATAGCTCACAAGGAAACCCTTACGGTTGAAACCTTAAGCGGCATTAAAACCCTTAAGGTCACAGAAGAAAACGGCAAGGCGGTAAGCCTTACCGTGGATATGGGCGAGCCGATTTTAGTGCCGAAGGACATTCCCGTTTTGTTCGACGGCGAACGTATGATAAACGAGCCCTTAACGGTTGACGGTATAGAATACCGCATTACCGCCGTTTCTATGGGCAACCCCCACGCGGTGGTTTTCTGCGATAATGTAAAAGACCTCGACCTCGAAAAAATAGGTCCTAAGTTTGAATTTAACCCGATTTTCCCCGAGCAGGTCAACACCGAGTTTATAAGGGTTATAGATAAAAAAACCCTTGAAATGCGGGTTTGGGAGCGGGGCAGCGGCGAGACCTTTGCCTGCGGTACGGGCGCTTGCGCGGCGGCGGTAGCGGCGGTGCTTAACGGATACTGCGAAAAGGGAACGGAAATCACGGTGCATTTAAAATGCGGCGATTTGAATATAACCTATGCCGATAATTCTCATATATATATGAGGGGCGCGGCGGAAAAAGTTTATGACGGAGTGTATGAGCTATGAGTTTACAGATTAAGGTTAATGAAAATTTCTTCAACGTTAAAAAGAACTATCTTTTTTCCGAGATTGCAAAGCGTGTAAACGCCTATTCGGAGGCTAATCCCGAGGCTAAAATAGTAAGGCTCGGTATAGGCGACGTAACCCTCCCCCTCTCCCCTGTTGTGGTTGAGGCGATGAAAAAGGCGGCGGACGAAATGGGTAACGCCGCAACCTTCAGGGGCTACGCTCCCGAATACGGCTATGACTTTTTGCGCGAGGCTATAGCCGAGTATTACAAAAAAATCCCCGTTGATTTGAGCGCGGAGGAGATTTTCGTATCGGACGGCGCTAAGAGCGACGTCGGCAACATTGTGGATATTTTGGGCGATAACGAAATCTTAATTCCCGACCCCGTTTATCCCGTTTATCTTGACAGCAATATTATGAGCGGCAGAAAGGTAAGCTTTTTAAGGGGAAGTCAAGAAAACGGATTTTTGCCCCTCCCCGACGGCGTAGAGGAAAAGCCCTATATTATCTACCTTTGCTCGCCCAACAACCCTACGGGCGCGGTTTACTGCCGAGAGGGGCTTAAAAAGTGGATAGATTTTGCAAATAAGACAGGCTCGCTTATTATATTCGACTCGGCTTACGAAGCCTTTATCAGCGGTGATTATCCCCACTCAATATACAAAATCGAGGGCGCTCGCTCCTGCGCGGTGGAGATTTGCAGCTTTTCAAAAACCGCGGGCTTTACGGGTACACGCTGTGCCTGGTCGGTATTCCCCGACGAACTGACCGTGGGTGAAAACAAGCTTTCCTTCCTCTGGTCAAGAAGACAGGCAACCAAGTTTAACGGCGTACCCTATGTTGTACAGCGTGCGGCAGAAGCGGCTTTGTCCGACGAGGGTCAGGCGCAGTGCCGCGAGGCTATCGCCTACTATATGGAAAACGCCCGCATAATTGGCGAGGTGCTTAAAGAAAAGGGTATTGAGTTTACGGGTGGCGAAAATTCCCCCTACCTCTGGCTTAAATGCCCGAACGGTATGAAATCATGGGAGTTCTTTGACTTCCTCTTACAAAACGCTCAAATTGTCGGCACCCCCGGCGCGGGCTTCGGCGAGGCGGGCGAGGGCTATTTCCGCCTGACCTCCTTCGGCAGCCGCGAATCCACCCTTGAGGCGGCTGAACGTCTTAGAAAATTACTATGATTAAACTATAGGTGAAACCAATGATTTGTAACAATATTTCGGTAAACGAAAAGGGACATCTGACCTTTGCGGGGTACGACACGGTTGAGTTAGCCGAGAAATACGGCACTCCCCTTTACTTGATGGACGAGGACAAAATCCGCGAACACGTAAGAGCCTACAAAACCGCTATGGCGGACTACTTCCCCGCGGGCTCTATGCCCGAATTTGCGAGCAAGGCGTTTTCCTGCAAGCAGATATACCGCATTATGGCTCAGGAGGGCATTGACATTGACGTTGTTTCCCCCGGCGAAATTTACACCGCCGCCGTGGCGGGCTTTCCTATGGAAAACAGCTTTTTCCACGGCAACAACAAGACCGATGCGGACATTCGCTTTGCAATAGATAATAAGGTTGGCTGTTTTGTGGTGGACGGTGAGGACGAGCTTTCGGCCCTCAACCGCATCGCGGGCGAAATGGGTGTAAAACAGAATATTCTGCTAAGAATCACTCCGGGAATCGACCCGCATACCCACAAAAAAATCTCCACAGGCTCTGTTGATTCAAAGTTCGGAACGGCTATTGAAACTGGTCAGGCTATGGAAATCGTTAAAAAGGCGCTTTCGCTTGAAAATATTAAGCTTTGCGGCTTTCATTGCCATGTCGGCTCCCAGATTTTCGAGTCACAGCCCTTTACCGACGCCTCCGAGATTATGCTCGAATTTATCGCCGAGGTGCGCGACACCCTGGGCTACACCGCAGAAACCCTTAATTTAGGCGGCGGCTTAGGCGTTCGCTATACCGAGGACGACCCCGAAATCGATTACGGCGAGAAAATAAAAGAGGTTGCGGAAATACTAAACGCTCAATGCGAAAAATTGAGTTTACCCGTTCCGAAAATTCTTATGGAACCCGGTCGCAGTCTGGTTGCAGACGCGGGTATGACCCTATACACGGTTGGAAGTGTAAAGGAAATTACTGGCTATAAAAACTATGTATCAATCGACGGCGGTATGACCGACAATCCGCGCTACACCCTTTACGAATCCCCCTATACCGTGGTTTTAGCTTCACGTGCAAACGATGAAAAAGACTACACCGCTACCGTTGCGGGACGTTGCTGTGAATCGGGCGACCTTATTCAGGAAAACGTCAAAATGCCAAAGCCCGTTCGCGGCGAGATTTTGGCGGTGCTTACCACGGGAGCTTACAACTATTCAATGGCTTCAAACTACAACCGCGTGGGCAGACCGCCCGTTGTAATGCTTAACTCCGAGCGCGATTACGTTGCGGTAAGGCGCGAAACCTTTATGGATATTTGCGCGCTGGACGAGTAATGTTTAATTCGGAATGCGGAATTCGGAATTGTTTTTTTGCAATATAAAACGTAGGCTTGCAAAATTTAATTGAACATCGTAGGGAACGGATTTATCCGTTCCGCTTCAGATATCTAACATCTAAAAAGCACGGCATCGAGTTTTCGACGCCGTGCTTCATTATATTCCTTTAAAATCCGTATTTTTTAACCGTAAAGTCACCGCTGGTGCTATCGGCTTCAAACTTCGCCGAGCCGTCTGCATAGATGTGCTTACCGTTTTTCTTACCGAGAGAAAATTCACAGTCAATGTTACCGCTTACCGTGTCAAATTCAAGCTCAAAGCCAGATTTTTCGGAATGTACCGTCAGTTTTCCGTTTTCAACCTTGTACCTAAGCTTATAATCCTCATCGTTTACTGACGTTTCGCTTATTTCTACGGTTTCTCCGTCATAAACCGAAATGTATATTTTCCCGATAACCCAGTTAACCTCAGCCGAGCTTATTCGCTCGCTGATACTGCCGCCGCCTATGCTTTAGCTCTCCGCGTCGGCATAAGTATTTCCCGAAAAACCTATCGAAAAGTCTCCCAAGCCGCCATTCGCGCCTTTAAGCGCAATTCCCGCTACCAACGCACCCGTCAAAAAGCTTACTGTAAAGTAAACTACAAGGGTAAGCGCCCAGACAGCACCGTTTACCGCCGCAATATGCGAACGTCTTTCCTTTATATCGCGGTTCATCGCCTATTCCCGCCACCGAAATATTGTAAGCCGCCTCGGGCGAACGCCCCTCTTTTATAAGGTCGTTATAGCGGTCTATGGTATTCTGGAGTATTTCCTCCTTAATCTCCACGGTTTGTTTGGTTTTGGGAGCGTTTTTAAAAAGCTCCTCCACATATGCGCGTAATTTTTCATTCATTTCTTTCGCCCTCCGAATTGGTAAGTGTATCAATAATTTTTTTTGCCGTTTTCCATTCTTCCAAAAGCCTGTCGCAGGTTTCAGCCCCGAGCGCGGTTAAATGATAATACTTTCGCCTTGCATTTGACTGTTCCGTTCCCCAGTAGGAATCAGCACAGCCGCTGTCCTCCAGCCGCTTAAAGGCGGTATAAAGCGTAGCCTCGTTAAGCTCGTACCTGCCGCCCGAGGCGAGCTTGATTTTTTTGTTAATCTCGTAACCTTAGCTGTCCTTTTCTTTAAGGCTTGACAAAATAATGGTATCGGTATGTCCTCTTATAATATCGGACGCAATTGACATTGTCATCAGCTCCTTTGAATATATAATAAATTAATATACCTTAAATATCAATGTATATTATAAAGTAATTTACAATATTTCTTAATAGAAATAAAAATTCCAATATGCGGTTATTTTTTAAAAAAAGACTTGATTTTTTAAGGAATAGGAGTTATAATAGTCGTTGTCGTGATAAACGACTGTTATTCGACCGATACGGAGATGTCGCCTAGTCCGGTCGAGGGCGCACGATTGGAAATCGTGTAGCTCGGAAACGAGCTCGAGAGTTCGAATCTCTCCATCTCCGCCAACCGAGTGCCTCGGTACGCAAACGCGTATTGGGGCTTCTTCTTTTATAAGACTCTGTTTCTCGCGTTTAAGCGGCATCTTTTTTGCTACATCTTTACAACCGAGTGCCTCGGTACGCAAACGCGTATCGGGGCTTCTTCTTTTATAAGGCTCTGTTTCTCGCGTTTAAGCGGCACCTTTTTTGCTACATCTTTACAACCGAGTGCCTCGGTACGCAGACGCGTATTTGAGGTGCTTCTTTTTTGCGGTTTTTATTCTCGCATTTTAAGTTACCAATGAAGACTTATCACCAAAAAGAAAAAGCCGTATAAGCGGCTTTTCTTTTTGTACTCTTATCTTTTATTCCTTATTTAAGCACCTGTTTTATTATCCAAAGCTGAAGTCTTTTAGGTAATGCGTTAAGAAGCAGTAACAGCGGATTTCGGTTAATACTGTATGCAAATTTAGGACTCCTTTTATTAAGAACAGTATAAATTTTACCTGCAATCCTTTCGGGCGAAACGCACCTTGCCTCCACACTATCCACAATGCTTTTAAAGCGTTCAGCGTTGCAGGAATAAAGCTTAGTATTTGCACAGAATTTATCAAGCGAGGCAGTAGAAACACCGAGCATACCCGTATCAACAGCCCCTGCACGAATCACCGAAACACATATATCCGACAGCTGAAGCTCCATACGCAACGAGTAGGCGTATTTATCCAAAGCGCTTTTCGTCACGGCGTAAATTCCCGTAAAGGGCAGAGGGTCAAGCGGAGCAAGCTCACTTGTCATTATAACGATTCTGCTGCCGCTTTTAAGCAAGGGGCGAAAGGTTTTATTGATAAGAAAGGCTCCGAACAAATTAACTTTAAAGGCGTTTGCAAAGCTATCGGTCTCAATTTCCACAAGTGAATCAAGCATATAAATTCCCGCAAGATGTACGATAGCATAAAGCTCGTCTGTGACAGATTTCACCCTTTTAAAGGCACGGTTTACGCTATCGGAGTCGGTTATATCAACCTGAATAGGTGTTACGTTTCTCTCTGCCGCGTCGATTGTTTTATCTAAAGCGATCACGCCAAAGCCCCTGTTTTTCAAGACCTCTACGGTTTTTCGCCCCATTCCACCGTATGCGCCGGTTACCATTATGTATTTCATAAGCCGCACCAAAGCCCTTTTATTCAAGATTCAGCTTTTTGGTTAGGAAGTGGCGCGTTATTACAAAGTAAACGGTAGAAAGCGCCGCCGAAAATACAATCATAAACAGCATAAACACACTAAAGTAGGTCACCGAGTTGTTAATAAGCTCATTAATCTCATCCATACCGCTTGCACTTATCAAGGAAATAGGGAGCATCATAAGCATGCTGATTATCTGAACCGCAGCGTAAAGGCAGATGTAGGCTATCGCCGCGCCGCCGACCTTGTTTTTAAACTGCTGACCGAGCGCCATAGCCGCATAAAACATCAAAAGCGACTGGAAGGGAGATAACAGCAAAAGCAGGATTATTTCCGAAATGATTAACGCAATCTGCCCTGCCGAAAGATACCGGGGTAAAGTATTTAAAGCTATTTGAATATCATTAAATATTTCGCCTAATACTTCGGTTCCCGCGCCTAAAATAAGGAGCGAGCAGAAGACAATTATAAAATCAATTATTATCACGACAACGCCGCATATAAGCTTGCAGATAATGTGCTGTGTGGGCGTAAAGGGCAAGGTAAAGGTGAGATAGCCCTCATGGGTTAAAAGATTCTTGTAGAACCGCATTACCACTATTACAAGACCCACAATAAATACGGCGAAAATCCCCATCACATATGCAGTTACGCTAAGTCCCCTTGCTATATCTAAAACATCATTTTCCAAATCGGTTAAAAAGGTAAGGCGGGAAAGCACCGCAAAGCCTAAAAGCGCCGCCCAAATAGGCAAAAGGCTCCTCATAAGCGAGTGTAATTCGTGTTTGTAAAGCTTCTTTAGCATCTGAATACCTCCCTGAACAGCTCGTCAACGCTTCTTCCCTCGCGCTGGCGTATGTTATCTACCGTATCGCAAAGCACTATATCGCCGTGATTGATGAAAACTACGTCGCTTAAAATCTGCTCAACGTCCGAAATTAAGTGGGTCGAAATTATAATGGTCGCGTTTTCGTTATAATTGGTGATAATCGTGCGCAAAATATAGTCGCGGGTTGCGGGGTCAACACCCGCAATAGGCTCGTCAAGCAAGTAAAGCTCCGCCTCCCTGCTCATCACAAGAATTAACGCCACCTTTTCCTGCGTTCCCTTTGAAAGGGTTTTTATCTTTTTCGTGCGGTCAATTCCTAAGCTCTCAAGCATTTTATCGGCTCTTTCGGAATTAAAATCACTGTAAAAGTCCGAAAAATACTCAATCATCTGATTGACCGTCATCCACCCCGTCAAAAAATTGTGGTCGGGCAGGTAGGAAACTATCTTCTTAGTCTCAACCCCTATTGGCTTGCCGTCGATAAGCAGTTCACCCATTGTAGGCGTTAGCAAACCGTTCGCAAGCTTTATAAGTGTGGTTTTACCGCTCCCGTTAGGTCCTAAAAGTCCCACAATCCTTCCCTTTTTGATTTGCAGATTAACGCCCGACAGCGCAATCGCATTCTTGAAAATTTTTGAAAGATTATTACATTCTAAAATATTTTCCATAGAATTAGCCTCCTTATTTAAGTTCTTCCTTTACCGCGTTTAAAATCTCCCCGTCATTAAGCCCCAGCGCCTTAACCGACTCGATAAACACGCGCACCCTTTCCGAAACATAGGCGTTTTTTGCCGCGCTAATTTTATCCTCGTCCTCGGTAACGTACCGACCGTCTCCCCTTTTTGTGTAGATAAGCTCGGTATTTTCAATCTCAGCCAGCGCCCTTTGCATTGTGTTGGGGTTCACCCCCGCGGTCACCGCAAGCTCCCGCACCGCGTCAAGCTTACTTCCCGTAGGATATTCCCCACTGATTATCTTAAGGGTGATAATATCAACTAACTGCTGAAAAATCGGTTTGTCGTTTGAAAAGCTCCAAGACATTTTATCGCCTCACTTTCATAGTGTACTAATGAACTAATACAATAATATACTATTATTCTCCGTTTGTCAAGTACTTTAATGAATTATTTTCAAATTCAGGTAAATAATACACTTGACAAATACCCCGTGGGGGTATATAATTCTCTTGAGCATTAATTAAATAATGTAGGGACGGGCGTCCTCGACCGTCCGTTAATCGGTCTAAGGAGAAAAGTGATGAAACAAGAGCAATATAATATCAGCGGTATGTCCTGCGCGGCATGTTCAAGCTCGGTGCAAAGGGTGGTTTCACGGCTTGACGGAGTCCAAAGCTGTGACGTTAATCTTATAACAGGCAAAATGACCGTAAATTATGACGAGAGCAAAACAGGCGAAGCCGACTTTGTAAGGGTAGTCGAAAAGGCGGGCTTCGGCATTTCGCCCGATAAGCCGAAAGAGGAACAAAAAAAGAAGCCGCAACAAAAGGAAAAAAGCGGGCTTGCGCCGATTATAATATCGGCGGTGCTGTCGGCAATACTTCTTTATATTTCAATGGGACAAATGCTGACAGACAAACTCCCCGTACCTTTCTTTATGAATATGCACTCCTCCCCTTGGGGCTTTGCGCTTACCCAGCTTTTGCTTTGTATTCCCGTGTTGTTTTTGGGCAAAAAATTTTTTATTTCGGGTATACCCCTGCTTTTCAAAGGTCACCCGAATATGGATTCGCTGGTAGCTGTAGGTACTGCCGCGTCCCTTATGTACAGCGTTGTGATGACCTACGCTATACCCTATAATCCCCATGCGGTGCATAATCTTTATTATGAAAGCGTGGCGGTAGTAATCACCCTTGTAGCTCTCGGAAAGCACCTTGAGCAAAGGAGTATGAAAAAAACCGCCTCCGCCGTAAAAAAGCTTATGGAGCTGTCCCCCGATACGGCGGTGGTAATCAGGGACGGCAGGGAATACACCGTCCCAACCGCCGAGGTAGGGGTAGGAGAATGGCTTTTGGTAAAGCCGGGTGCAAAAATCCCGCTTGACGGAGTTGTGACAAGGGGCGAATCCTCCGCGGACGAATCGATGCTCACAGGCGAGAGTATGCCCGTACCGAAAACGATAGGTAGCACGGTGACGGGCGGCAGTATAAATTTAAACGGAGTTATATATGTTAAGGTGACAAGGGTCGGCGGTGACACCGCCCTATCCAAAATAATTAAATTTGTCGAGGAAGCGCAGAACAAAAAAGCCCCCATATCCAAAACCGCCGACAAGGTGGCGGGAGTGTTTGTGCCCGCGGTTATAGCGATTGCCGTTATTTCAGCAGTAATATGGCTTATCGCGGGGAAGGATATTTCCTTTGCGCTTAAGGTATTTACAAGTGTGCTTGTAATCGCCTGCCCCTGCGCCTTGGGGCTTGCAACCCCGACCGCCGTAATGGTGGGAACGGGGCTTGGAGCTACAAAAGGTATTTTAATCCGCAACGGTGAAATACTTGAAATCACTCACAAGGTAAAGGCGGTGATTTTTGACAAAACAGGTACAATCACCGTAGGAAAGCCCGCCGTGACCGACGTTATTTCAAATGATAAAGGGCTATTGCTTAATACCGCCGCCGCAGTTGAAGCCTTATCCGACCACCCGCTCGCAAGGGCTGTGACCGAATACGCCGAAAAAAACGGTATCGAAATAAAAAGCCGTCCCGAAAACACCGAAAATATTTCGGGAAAGGGTATTCGCTGTAGGATAGGCGAAAACGAAATACTACTCGGGAGCGCCGCGCTCCTTACAGAAAACAGCGTAAGCCTTTCAGAATACGCCGACGAGGGGGAACGTCTCTCCGCCGAGGGAAAATCCCTTATTTTTGTAAGTCTTGACGGTAAAGCAATCGGTGTAATCGCCGTGGCGGACGAGTTAAAAGAAACCTCCCCCGAGGCTTTTCAAAAGCTCAAAAAATTAGGAGTTAAAACCGTAGTTTTGTCGGGTGACAATAAGGCGTGCGCCGAATACATCGGCAAAACGGCGGGTGCGGACGAAATTTATTCCGAGGTACTGCCCGAGCAAAAGGCGCTTATTGTCGGGGAGATACGCAAAAAGCACGGCACGGTTATGATGGTAGGCGACGGCATAAACGACGCTCCCGCCCTCACGCAAGCCGACATTGGCTGTGCGGTCGCAAGCGGCAGTGACATAGCGATCGAATCGGCGGACATAGTGCTTATGAAAAGCGACCCTACCGACATTCCGCGCGCGATACGTTTAAGTCGTCTGACAATAACAAATATAAAGGAAAATCTATTTTGGGCGTTCTGCTACAACACGGTCTGCATACCCGTGGCGGCAGGGCTATTATACGCCTTCGGCGGGCCGCTGTTAAGCCCGATGCTGGCGGGGCTTGCAATGTCGCTAAGCTCGGTTTTTGTGGTAGGTAACGCGCTGAGACTAAGAGGTAAAAAGCTATGAGTAAATGTCAATGTCAACAAAAGCGCAAGCACCGCGAGGAAAAGGAGTACCGCTGTCTTGTAAACCGCCTTAACCGCATTGAGGGGCAGATAAGAGGAATTAAAAATATGCTTGAAAACGACGCCTACTGCACCGATATTTTAATTCAGGTCTCGGCGGTTTCGGCGGCGCTTAACGCCTTTAACAAGGAACTGCTATCAAACCACATACACACCTGTGTGGCTGAAAATATAAGACAGGGCAACGACTCAGTTATAGACGAGCTGGTTGTTACCCTGCAAAAATTAATGAAATGAGGAAATGAAAATGGAAAGAAAAATCTCTGTACCCGATATGCACTGCGACGCCTGCGTAAGGCGCATAACAAACGCCCTTAATAATGCGGAGCTAAAATTCACGGTATCTCTCGAAGACAAAACCGTAACAATAGACGGCTGTGAGCATTGCCTTAACACCGCACTTGCGGAATTAGAGGACTTAGGCTTTACGCCGACGGCTCTATAATATAAAACAATCCCGCGTATATGCTTAAATTTAAGGGGCTGTAAAATAACAAATCGGGGTTTGTAGGGATGAAATGATAGCTGTAATAGCCTCCCTTGCCTAAAGGGAGGGGGACCGCCGAACGGCGGTGGAGGGATATATTTGGGCTTCTACAAACCGAAATATCCCCCAGTCTCGCTACACTCGACAGCCCCCTTTAGGCAAGGGGGCCTTTTTATACGCTCATTAAACATCTCTACAATCCCCGATTTGTCTCTTAAAAAGCAAACAAGCTCTGCAAAAGCCTTATTTTCGTGCTTTTGCCAAGCTTGTTTATTTT
>JBJEOE010000089.1:0-32339 GCA_051880555.1 Acutalibacteraceae bacterium | reverse complement strand
TTGTCAAGACCATCCTGAACCCCATCGGCAAGATGGACGGCTACAGCCTGCCTGTTTCCGCCTTCGAGGATCTGGCCGACGGTCAGTTCCCCCTGGGTGCTTCCGCTTACGAGAAGCGCGGCGTTGCCGTTACCGTTCCTCACTGGGACGAGACCAAGTGCATCCAGTGCAACAACTGTGCCTATGTCTGCCCCCATGCTACCATCCGTCCCTTCGCCCTGACCGAGGCTGAGGCTGCTGCGGCTCCCGCAAACGCCCGTCTGGTGGATGTGAAGGCCGGTAAGGGCAAGGGTGTCTACAAGTACACCATGGCCGTGTCTCCTCTGGACTGCATGGGCTGCGGCGTCTGTGTCGGCGTCTGCCCCACCAAGGCCATTGCTATGGTTCCTCAGGAGCAGGAGCTGCCCGAGCAGGACGTCTGGAACTACATGGTCTCCAAGGTCTCCGAGAAGAAGGATATGCAGGACAACACCGTCAAGGGCTCTCAGTTCCACAAGCCTCTGCTGGAGTTCTCCGGCTCCTGCGCCGGCTGTGCCGAGACCAGCTACGCCCGTCTCGTGACTCAGCTGTTCGGCGACCGTATGTACATCTCCAACGCCACCGGCTGTTCCTCCATCTGGGGCGGTCCCGCCGCTACCTCTCCCTACGCTGTCAACGCTGAGGGTCATGGTCCCGCCTGGGCTAACTCCCTGTTCGAGGACAACGCTGAGCATGGTCTGGGTATGTACACCGCTCAGGCTGTCATCCGCGAGTCTCTGGCGGGTAAGGTCAAGACCGTGATGGAGAACACCACCTGTGACGAGCGCAAGGCTGTCTGCCAGAAGTGGCTGGACACCTACAATGACGGCGAAGCCAACAAGGAAGCCACCAAGGCTCTGGTTGCCAACCTGGAGGCCAACGTTTGCTGCGACACCGTGAAGGACATCCTGTCCAAGAAGGCTTACCTGTCCAAGAAGTCCGTGTGGATCTTCGGCGGCGACGGCTGGGCTTACGATATCGGCTTCGGCGGCGTTGACCACGTTCTCGCTCAGGGTAACGACGTAAACATTATGGTATTCGATACCGAGGTTTACTCCAACACCGGCGGTCAGGCTTCTAAGGCTTCCAACATCGGTCAGGTCGCTCAGTTCGCGGCGGCAGGTAAGGCTATCGCCAAGAAGAGCCTTGCCGAGATTGCTATGTCCTACGGCTACATCTATGTTGCTCAGATAGCTATGGGCGCTGATATGAACCAGACCTTAAAGGCTCTTAAAGAGGCTGAGGCTTATCCGGGTCCGTCCCTTGTAATCGGCTACGCTCCCTGCGAGATGCACTCGATTAAGGGCGGTATGGTTAACTGCCAGAAGGAAATGAAGAAGGCTGTTGACTGCGGCTATTGGGATATGTTCCGTTACAATCCCGCGCTCAAGGCAGAGGGTAAGAATCCCTTCGCGCTTGACAGCAAGCCCGCAACCGCTGATTATAAGGACTTCATTATGGGCGAGGCTCGTTACTCCTCACTCACACGCTCCTTCCCCGACCGCGCCGAACAGCTCTTCGACAAGGCCGCCGAGACCGCAAAGGCTCGCCGCGCTCACCTCGAAAAGCTGGTTAAGCTTTACGGCACAGAGGAATAATCCTTTAAAAATAAAACGCGAAAGGCAGAAATGTCTTTCGCGTTTTTTTAAAATTCGGAATTAATCAGTATTTTATTGTATAGAAATTTTTTAAATAGCCGATAATATTAATACGTTCAAGGAGGAATTACAATGGGAGTATT
Source organism: Acutalibacteraceae bacterium (assembly GCA_051880555.1). GTDB lineage: Bacteria > Bacillota > Clostridia > Oscillospirales > Acutalibacteraceae > UBA737. The sequence goes on along the minus strand of JBJEOE010000089.1, from coordinate 30,580 downwards.
AATATTTTTTATCGGCGCTGTCTGCGGTGGATTTTTAGGAATCACGTTTATGTGTTGTCTGCAAATAAACCGATTAAACGAATACGAAAGCGAGCTTAAAAAAGCCCGCCGCGGCAGACAGCAAAATTAGATATTAGATTTTAGACGTTAGACATTAGACGCGGAAGGCATAAATGCCTTCCCTACGTTAAAAAAGAATAATGCAGGGGCTTAAAAAAACAAATCGGGGTTTGTCAACTAATATTTCGTGAATTATTATGGCCTATTATTGGGCGTTAATAAAATCCTCTAAAAGTCTCGCAAATAAAGGGTTTTACGCAAACAACTCGTTTCAATTTGTTATGACTTATTATTTCGTTTTACCAATGCCCGAAAGTATTATAAGGGCAAAATTAAGGGCAAAATTCATCATAATTTCAGTTTAAAATTAGGAAAACGAACTGTTGCAATGTGAATTTAAAAATGAATTGAGGAATTATCGTGAAGATATCCAAATTATTTGCAACCACATTGCAGACAAAAACAAGACTTATTTTCTTAGCCATATTACTTATATATAATTTAATATTGGGATTTTACTTGAGAGATTTTCTTGTTCTCTCTCCCACTCTACAGGCATTTTATTTACTGTCAGCTTTACCAAGTTTATTTTTAGTGGTAGAGATAAATACAAAAACAATGAGAACAGCGGTTTATATCTCGCTGATACTCATTGCTTGTATGAACTTTGCCTATGCAGTTTATTGTCGCAGGGTGTTTCCCTTTTGGGCACTTTTATCACTTGTCATTGTTTTTATGTATTTTATCGCTTTTAACATCAATAAAGGCAAAGATCGTTTATTGACGAAAATTTTTGTATTGGTGTTATCTGCTGTAATTTTGTTCTTGCTTTACTCAGCGTATATTTTCGTCTACAAACAGGAAGATGTTTCTCTTGTGAACGGTCAGGCAACCTTGTGGGACACGGCAACCATAAAACTTGCTGACGAAGTTTGTGCCGACTGTGATACTGATGAAGAAAAGGTTAAAGCAATATATAACTGGATTATACATAATTTCGAATATGACTATGAGAGCGAACCACTCATTCAATACTTTGATGTTCGTAAAACACTTGAAACCCGAAAGGGAATCTGCTATGACTTTTCCCACCTCTTCGCAGCACTCTGCCGCAGTCAAAATATTCCTTGTTATGTGGTTGATGGTGATAAGAGGAACAATCTGAACTATCACCACACTTGGGACCGAGTTTATTGGGGCGGCTCTTGGTGGCAGGTTGATACTACATTTGATTCAATACGAGTCAAAGAGCAAGGACAGCTTTACGGTTTTCGTGAAATAGAATCATACGCTGCTCCTGATGATGAATATAACATAACAAGAATTTATTAGTTTAATACACAAAAAAATATAGAGATACATTTCCAAACGGTTTTGTATCTCTTTGCTATTATCTGCCCAATAATTCTTTTTCAATTTTCAAAACATCGGGGAAAATTAGTTTGACGCCTTTTCTTTGCAAAGCCAAAACTCTTTTCGCTTTACTTATGAGTTCAGCTTCAAACCTTCCGTCAATTCTTACCGGAACAGAGGCACGGCTATCTATGTATTCGTTCTTTATATACTTTTCGGTAATGGGACACATATTTTGAATGAGAAATGCTTTTTCAAAACCGAGTACTTCGCCAAAGGTAATGGTGTCGCACTTGCCGTAACGCTCAATTTTTGAGTTGTAATACCCTCTAAACTTTTCTACTTGAGAAGAAAACGGGATCATCCAGTACAAACCCGTATTTTCATCCTTAAAAGCATAAAAGCAAGGACGGTCATGCGGCTGTCCGTTTACCCGTTCTTTGTTGCGCATCAGCTTGTCATCGGGGAAATCAATGAAATATTGATCGTCAATATAATAAAAATGTCCGGTATTCATCAGCATTTTAAACTACCTCACTAAAAGAAAGGCCCCACTCTTTTCAGAATGGAGCCTCAAACATTTGAACTCGACCTTTTGGTTAGTCGCATATCGAGTAGCGACAAACATTTGAACTCGATCTTGTTTTAGTTGCGTACCGAGTAGCAACAAACATTTGAGATAGTTTCCTATCTGTATTTATATTATACAGTAGGATTTTCGCTTTGTCAAGAGGCCGAATCCAAAATGAGCGGATACACCGCCGATATTATTATATGCAGAAAGTATATTAATATTTCGCTTATTCGTAACTGATATCATTTTCCTCGCACCATTCTATTGCGATTTTCTTAAGTGCAAGGGCTTTAAAGTCATACCAGCTATTTTTGATGTTTAAATTATAAATCGTATCCTTGAATCTTCTGAAAGCTCCTTTTCCTCTGATTGACTCATATAACTCATCTTTTATTTCTTCGTTATCAATTTCATCAATGAAATCTTCCATGATGCTGTACTCGTTTATATCATACTGAGTAGGTAGAAGTGCAAAATCATCCGGATTTTCTTCAATGTTGTCTGCATCTTCTTCTGAACCCAAATAATCAGATATCGTAACAATCTCGCCTGTTTTAATATTTAGGTATGATTGCATTTCTGAACTCATCATATCAAGCTCATCAATAATATTGCTTAATTTAATCGTTATACTCATAAAATCACCTTGCTTTTGTGCATCAATTATATCAAAAAACAAGTAAAATTTCTATCCTAATAAATATTTTTTACAACATTAGTGGTCGAAAAAGTTATCTCAGAGTTAATTGCAAGTTATGATAAATAGTCAATGCATAATATATCTTTGATAAACAAAGACCGTCAAGTCGAATTACAACTTGACGGTCTTTATAGCGTTAATCGCCAATACTGTTTTTCCTTTTGCTGTAAGCTACTGTTCCAAGTGTACCTGCACCGGAAACGAACAAAAGGGCTACCCACAGAAGCATATTGCTGTTATCACCGGTTTGCGGAGATTTTGTATTATCCGAAGTGCCGTTATTAGGATTATCCTTTTCGGAAGCCATAGACGTTGTGGTATCGGTTTTATTTTCTTCTGTTGGCTTTGTCTCCTCCGAGGCTACACTCTTAATCTCCAAATTCGTGCTGCATTCACCGTCTGTGTAGACAAATGTCACTTCATGGGTGCCGGCAGAAAGTGTTTTGAGGTATTCGGCTTTAAGAGTGACTACCGTGGAACCGGAAAACGCTGTGTAATTGCTTTCATCAATCAGTTTACCGTCAACCTTAATGCCTGTGAACTTAGCAAAATCACCGTTTGCTATGATAGTAAGTGTTCCGTCACTGTTTTGGGTCCATGTTCCGTTAGCACCCTCTGTGATTTTGTAATCGTTTGTTTCGGGTTGCTCGTAATCGCATTGATATGCGGCTAAAGTGCCGGAAACCTCGCAGGCGGCAAGAAGCATTGCTTTGCCGGTTTTACTGCTTGAAGCGGGGATAAAGCAAAGTCCTTCGGGGGATACATCACCCTTAATTACCTCATCAAATTCACGGGAATTGATATAGTTTGCGAATTTGGTATTTGCGGGGTCGGTAATATCGTAAACCATTATTCCGCCTATTCTTTCGAGTGCGATAAAGGCAAAGGTTTTATTGCCGATAACGCCGGTGACTACGCTCTCAGGCTCGGGACCTTTTTTGCCCGAACGGTTGTCAATGCTATTTTTATCGTTGGAGGTGTTGAAATTATCGGGAAGTTTTTGAGCCGTTATTTCTTCAAATTCACTGCCACTGTCGTACACAAGCACAAATCCGTTATCGGTTGCCTCGTATACCGAGAAGGAGCGGCCGCCGAATACATAGGCCTTTTCACTGTCAAGACCGTCCCACATAATTGCGTTGAACCAAACAACCTTTTTCTCAAGGGTAACATTTCCGGTAGGTGAGGTTACATTTTCGTATTCGTTGTCAAGACCCGCCCAGTCTGAACGGCTGTCACCCTCGTTGGCGGTAAGCAGATAGGTTTTTCCGCCTATTTCGGTTACGGATATACCGTCGGGCATCTTAATTCCGTAAACATTGGGATAATTCTTAAGCTCAATCGCATCGTTCTTCTGAAGGTCAACCTTTGTTTCGCCGAAATCCTGGAAACCAAGGGGATACACGCCCGTAAATTCGCCCGAAGCGATATTAAGCACCGCTATAGCGTTAGCCTCCTGCAGGGAAATGTAGGCGGTATTGCCGCTTACCGCAATGTATTCGGGTTCAAAATCGGTTGAGGGCTGTGTATTCTTCTGAATAAGCACACCTTTTGAGGTGAGTTCTTCACGCTTTGCATCAAAGCTGTCAAAGTATACGGTATTTGCCGTGAGTGCGTTATCCTGTCCGATTGTTACAATGCTTACAGAGCCTTTCGGGTCTTCGCCGTTTACGCCATTGCGCGGCTCACCCTCGTCGGCTGTAAGGATTGTGTTATTGTCCGCAAAGGTTATCATATCGGGCTGAACGCCGACCTTGACGGTAGAAATAAGGGTAAGAGAGCCGTCCTTTGCGCAGGAGAAGAGTGCCGCAACACCGTTTTCCGCATAATTTTCCGCCTGAATTGCAACCGCTATTTTTTTGCCGTCGGGTGAAACTGCTACAGAGGTCATATCCCCATAGCTGAAACCGCTTACAAGAGATTTAACATCATATTCGGTTCCCGTAAGTTCCTTAACCTTATCGCCGTCGGTATTTCCGTTTAAATCCACGGCGATAAGCTTACCCTTAACGCCGCTTACGGCATAGGCGTAACCGTTTGTGGGATTGTAAGCAACAATTTCAAGGCTTCCGCCGTCGGCGTTCATAGCGCCGGAATTGTATCTTCCCGCAAGCTCTAATTTAACTGTGCCGTCCGAGTTGAAGAATCCCTTCACACGGACATCTCCTGCTACCACGGGAGTGTAGGTCGGTTCTTGGGCTACAGTATAAACGCTTCCGAACTCACCCTTGCTGTTGCGGGGAGCGTTTGCAAGCACATATGCTTCGTCCACGGTAACCTCGCTTTTTTCCCATACAACCAAAGCAAAATCGCCGTGGTTTACCCTTTTAAGGGATTTTTGTTTGGATATTTTGGTTTCAGCGCTGGCTCCCGCAGTCACGGAATCAACCGCTGTTCCGTCTTTTATAAGTTCGATTGTATAGCTCTTGTTGTTTATAACCCAATCACAGGTCTTATCGGCATCGGGCAAATCGTAGGTCAAATATTCGTCTGTGGTAGCCTCTGCCGCACCGACTATAAGATAGGAACCGTTTGCGGGAATTACTCCGTTAAGGTTAAGGGTTTCGCTACCGTACTTAAGTGAGTAAGCCGAAAGGTCGATTTCCTCATTTGACGGATTGTAAAGCTCAATAAAGCTGTTGGAAATAGGAGTTTCGCTCTTTCCTCCGCCGCCGTAAACCTGTTCGATAATCGGATTTACAGTCTGTGTTCCGCTGTTTTTCTTGATTGTAAAGGTATCAATTACACTCATATCCGATACGCGGTAGGTTGTAATGGTGAACGCAGTATCGGAAACCGTTATTTTGGAAATGTTTGCGCTGTTCTCCTGATTCTGAACCGCAGAGAACGGGAAGGTCTCATTTAAAATACCGTAGGTCTTTGAACCCGAGCCTGAATTTGCGGTAATATGAAGGAAACCGTTGGGATCGTTAACTGCCGTGGGAGCCTTTTCCTCTCCGTTGCTGTATTCATAACCCTCAAATTCGGTTACGGGCATTGTGCCGTTCATAATATATGTTCTGCAATAAACATGGTCGTGACCCGTGAGTACCGCATCAATGTCAAGTTCCTCTAAAACCGGAATAATTAGGTTTTTAAAGCCGTCTGCATTATCGATATAACCGTCGTGAGCGTGGGAAGCCACGGTGAATAAGGTGTGGTGGAATACGGCTACTTTCCATACAATATTTCTGTCCTTTGTAGCCTCAACTGCGGCCTCCATAAACGCCTTGTGACCGTTAACGGCATCCGCACTCTGGGCATTACTGTTAAGAACAAGGAACAGCGTGTTATTGTAAACAAAGTAATAGTCGCCGCCCGCCTGAGTTACACCGTATTCGCCCGATTCGTTAGCGATGTTAAAATGCTGGCTGTAGGCATTAGAACCGGAATCGTGATTTCCGATTGCGGTGGCAACGGGTAATCCGAACAAAACATTGTGTTCAAGATAACCGTCATACTGTGCTTCGTCCGAAGCGTTATTCACCTGATCTCCGGCGGAAACAAGGAATGATATATCGGAGAAAAGTCCGCTTGCTACCGCAGTATTTAAGGTGTTTTCCCAACCTGCCGTGTCGCCTGCAGTATTTCCAGCACCGATTTGAGGATCTCCCACCAAGGCAAAGGAAAATTCGCCGTTTCCGCCCGTAGTGAAGGAATATATTTGTCCTTTATTTCCGTTATTGCTTAACTGATAATAATAGGTTGTGTCGGGCTTGAGACCTGTTGCCTCCGCTTTGCAACTATACTGTCCGTCATTGGCAACGGACGCTGTCGCAGTAAAGGTGTTTCCGTTTGTCATATCAGAGTTTTCGGATACCTCAACTGAAGCGTTAGCAAGGGGTGAATACCAAGTGAAATTCGTTTTGCTTTCATCAGCACCAACCGAGAGGCTTATGTTGTTTTGATAAGCAACCTCCTCGGTAGAAAGATACAGTCCGCCGAATGAGAACCATACATCCGAACTTGTTTTACGTCCGTTGTGCAGTTCAACTGCAATAGTGTTTTCGCCGTTATGAAGCAGGCTTAAATCCAAAAGGGAAATTTGAAGGGTGTCCGGTCCCTGATTGGAACCGCCGTACTGCAAATTCGCGTCAAAACCGTGACCGAGTGGATTTCCGTTTTCATCACAGGCATTATCATGCCCTGCCGCAACACTCTGACCGTTAATGTAAACTATTACTCCGTCGTCATACTCTAAACTACCGACAAGTTTTGTATATCTGTCAAGATTGCTTATGTTAAATGTTGTGCGGAAGAAATAAGCGGGAGTATTGTTTTGTCCGTCACAGCCGTTAAGAACGGTGGTGGCAGTACGACCGTCACCGTACTCCGCAGTGCCTCTTTTTGAACCGAAAGAGCCTGCGGCGGTTTTCCACCCGTCGGTATTAAAGCCTTCGGCTGTCCACGCTGTGCGGTTGTAATCGGTTGCGGAAGAATCTCCCGCAGGGTCGGTATTGTCGTCAAGATATTTCCATTCTGCTGCCTCGTTAAGCAATACTGTATCGGTTGAAAAACTCAACTCATTCATCGCAAAGAAAATATCGGAACTGTTGTCGTAATGGTTGTGTACCTCAACAGCAACTACATTCTCACCGTTTTTAAGAGCGTTAAGTACGGCTGAATCGATAATTTCAAAGTTTTTAGTTGAATTATCCTTGCTTGTCGAATAACTGCTGTTTGAGTCGCAACCCGCTTCATTAAAAGCGGCAGCCTTCACACCGTTAATGTATATTATAGCGGCATCATCATAGGAGATACTTCCTTTAATCGCCGTCACGGCAGACGCCTTATTCACATTAACTTTAGTGCGAAAATAATATGTGGGATAGTTGCTGGCGTCACCCGGACAGCCGTCAAGTGTAACCGCTGCGCCGCTGTATGCACCGCCGTTTTTCGCGCCTAAACCACCTGCACCTGTTTTCCACCCGCTGTCGTTAAAATCAGCGGTAGTCCATGATGTGCGGTCGTACCCTTCATCGGAAGGGTTGCCGGCCGGATCGCTGTTGTCGTCCAGATAAGACCATAACGTATTACCGTCAATCCTATCAGGCAGCGTTTGTCCAGTCGTTGCAAAGGCATTAAAAGCCAGTGACAGCAGAAGAACAAACGCCAGAAAAATGCTTGTTAATCGTTTCATTTTTACTCCTCCAAAATATGTAAATACTCCCAATTAAAATTAGGCGTTCTTTCTGCCTAACAAACAGATAACTACCTCTGTGAAATTTCAACACGTATGTAAATATAGGTTGAATATATAGTCGGCTATCATATTCTATTAGACAATTATTATTATAAGGACACAATGTAAAATCTGATACCGACATTACGTAAAATCTATGTGATGCATAATTTCGAGCTATATTTTTTTAGTTGGCGGCCTTATACAATAAAAACGACAGGGCTTTTTTCAATTCATTGAACCGCCACGGACGGGCAAGTAGATTTCGCATAATCAGCAGTTTCCACTTGTTGCCGATCATTTGAACGGTAGTGGCCACAGGGCAAGCAGGCAGTTCTTATTTTGCTACCATATGTTTTTACCCCTCCGTTTAAGTTTTCTTGAAAAGACAAAAAACCTTTTTTACATTTATATCAAAGAGTCGCAGTCGCGGCTCTTAATTTTTTATGTAAAAGAGGTTTTATTATGTTGGACAGAACAAAGTATGAAGATTATTGGTGCGCATTTCAGGAAAAATTGGACGAAATCTTGGCAGAACACAAAATGTCCTATCGAAAATTAAGTATTGAAATCGGTAAATCGCCGGGATATATCCATGATGTTGTCAACCGAAGAATTGATCCGTCCTTTGAATCATTGTTTGAAATTGCAGAATATTTCGGTTTTACGGTATGGGATTTTCTGAATATTACCAAGTAAAAGTATAGTGCTATCGTTTGTCAAACAACACATCGGCCTAATCTATTGACACCTTGAAAACAGAGTGTTAAACTGATAATGACCTATTTAAAATGAAGCAGGAGAGAATTCAAAAGATAACGAAAACAGCAGTGTTCCAAAAGGGTTAATTGTGCTTGTTTGTTATGCTTAGTTCCTGCGTATAGGGCAAAGGCAAAAGGAATGCAAGTTAGCACTTAACCTTCGTGGTAGGTGCTTTTTTGTTATCTTTTTGCCTTATTTTATGCTTTGTATCCTCAATTAGAGGTTCAAATATTCCCTCCGATACGCTAAAAATTGGCGATTGGAGGAGTTAAGAAGGAGCGTTTTAAATTGTTGGAGCTTCGTAAGCTATGAAGAAATATAGTTAAAACGAAGTAAAGGAAAAATGAAGAACCTTTGAAGTTAAGGTATAACTTCATCAGTCGATGCTCTAAGGTTGATTATTCGTATTGCCGAGGAATGGAAATACGGAACAAAGAGCTATCACGGTTCTGGCAACGGACAAGGTGATAAAAAAGATAAGGATAGACATTGCGGGATGCAATATCTATTACGTTGCCGGGTTTATGATTTCCGTAAAAAATCAGACACCACTTTCACGCAGTGGTCCCAAGGAATAGGAAAAGTCGTGATATACAAAGCCCTTCACAAAGGCGATGTGAATTAAAATGTGCGGATAGCAGAGCCGTTACGAAACGAGGATTTGTTCGACTGCGAACCTGTTTCACTTGTTACAGAGTCTGTGAACGAAAATAAGTGCGTAACGAAGGCAAAGGTTCCTGTCTAAGTTATTGACGAAAATTTAGGAATCCACGACGTTTGGGAGTTCCGTCGTTAAATAAAACTGCTCGAGCGGTTGTGTTGCCGTCCTTTAAGGGAATGTTACGACCCTTACGGGAATTGCATACGAAGTTTCAGGGATTTAATCGTAGTTTATATACTAAATGAAAATCCCCGCCGAACGAGTTTTAGTATCGGACAGATTGAAATATCTGCACTCGGCGTAGCGTTAGTGAACAATGTTTTGTTTGCCCTCTTGAATTGCAAGAGAACACGCACGGACAATCTATGAATCTTGCGAGATATGCAAAGAAAGATTAGATTAAGCCAAGTACTAACCTTCTTTCACAGCAGAATACCGCAAAAATGACTTTCATTTTGGAATGATATATGCTCATAATTTTGAAATTATATGACCTACTTTTTGAGAGAAATTTGCACCTGCTAAACAGATCTTCGGCTCTCTGCAAGTTGTCATTCGCTTTTATGAATGACAAGCTGCAGGAAGCTGAAGAAAATAAGCAGAAACTTAAAAAGCAGGTGCTATGACTATCATACCTATGTATGATAAATGACTGTCGGTTTGAAATGATTATGACTCTCTTTTTGGGAGCCGAGCCGTTTCTATTGGACGATAGTCAGATAGAAACGGCTCGGAGGCGCAGCCGGAGAGCCGGGATGAGCAGGGCAAAATACACCCGCGTCAAAGAGGAATCAGAAAGAAATGAAGGTCTGTACACACCTTTGACAGTGGGTGTATTATGCCCTGCGGAACTTTCCTTTTAAGAGCCATATAGATTTTATATAGATTATTATTTGATTACTTTTATGATGAATTTTTATAATTATGATGTTGCTAAATATGGTCGCTGTACAACTGATGATATACTTTTCGAAATGCTCTATGGCTATAATTTTGAAATGATATTTTGAAAGTATTTTCATTCCAAAAAAGATTGTGCTGACCGTCGTTTTGAAATTACTTTCTTTTCGAGATTAGGTCAGCACAATCTGCAAATTAATTTTTATGCCATTCACTTTGAAATGATAAATGCCTTTCATTTTGAAATGAGCAAAGCATTCCTGTTTTCGTTTTGAAATGCTTTATGACTGTAACTTTGAAATGAGGGCGGCAAAATTTTCGTCCACAAAATTATTTTCGTCAGGAAAAATAGAAGAAATTTATTGACGAAAATTTGCTATTTAGAATATTTTTCGTACACAGATTTTTACGCAGTGTCAATGTCCCTACACTTGCGTTGAAATACATTTTATTAAGAAGGGAGGGATTTGATATGTCAGATTCTAATGTAGAAGATACTGGCTTATATAAAAACTTGCTTGCTCAGGTTGAATCAATTTACAAGCACAGCAACGAACTCAGTTTCAAAACAAGGGCAAGATACTTTGAAGCAACAAAAAGGTTCTGTAAGTTTTTAGCAGATAATTTTCGTCTGCAAAATTTTAAGAATGTGGAAGACCGGCACTTTAAAGCTTATGTAGAATACTTGAAAGAAAATAATGCTGCCGCAACAATTCAATCCGATTTGTCAGGCATACGGTATTTCCACAGAAAGTCAGGCAGTAAAAATAGACTTTCAAAAAATGATAAGTTATCATTGCCTAAACGAGCGACAGGCAAGAAAGATCATTCTTTCCTAAAAACTGAAATTGATAATATGCGACGGTTAGCCGTTACACAAGGCAGACAGGATGTGGTTATTGCTATAGACTTTGCTTGCGAGTTTGGCTTACGGCTCGAAGAAATCTGTACGCTTAGAGTTGAATATCTTATGTCAGCATTAAAGACAGGACAACTCGTAATAAAAGGCAAAGGCGGTCAGACGAGGGCTATTGATTTGAACACGGAGCAACGAGAAATTGTTAAAAAGTACATAGACTATGCCCGTTGTTCGGGTCGATACCCTAAAGATTATTTGATTTCAAGTAGTGAGAAGAACGGAGTTAAGCGTGAAAAGCGTTCGTTGCAGAATTGGATGAGTTATAATCGAAAATATTTCATAGTCGCGAATCGATCTGATTTAAGCGAAGACGGTAAAAAGCTAAGAACCGAGACAGTCTCTTGGCACGGACTTCGCCACACCTATGCACAAAGAACCTATGAAAATGAATTGAAAGAGAGACCGAGAAAAGCCCGCAAGATCGTAAGCGAAAACTTAGGTCACCACAGAACCGAGGTTACAAGAATTTATTTGGCAGATAAGCCACAGAAAAAGTAATTTGTTTTTTAAAATGAAGAAGGAAGAGTTTGAATTGACGACAAAATCCTGCTGACGAAAATCTGCAGGATTGATATATAGGGACAAATAGGTAAGAATGTAACAGAGATGGCAGTTTGCCATCGTCTGTGAGGAGAATTTTTATGTTGTATGTTTTGAAGCCCGCCTCCGGCAGAAATGGAGGCAATAAAATCTAAGGAGGTATCGCCAATGGTAGATAAAATTGCAATGACTATTGAAGAAGCTGCTGAATATACCGGTATCGGAAGAAATACATTGCGTTTATTAGTAAGCGAGCGCAAAATACCTGTGCTGCTCATAGGTCGTAAGCACATTGTAAGAACCGATGCTTTAACAGAGTTTTTAAAGATAAATCAAGGCGTGGATCTACTCGATATAGATAGCGTAAAATCAGTAAGCTGACAGGTAAAAAACACAAGGAGCTGTTGCTTTTTGCGCTGAAAAATGGTATAATAAAGGTACACATTGCAACAGTTCCGTTTGCCAACAGAAAGGAGTTTTATTATGGCAAAAGGATCTGTCAGAAAGAAAGGTAAAAAGTGGTACTACCGCTTTTATGTAGAAGATGAAAGCGGCAGACAGGTACAGCGAGAGTTTGCGGGTACGGAGAGCAAGAGCGAGACCGAGGCTCTGCTTCGCAAGGCAATGGAAGACTATGAAGTAAAGAAATTCGTAGCAAAATCCGAAAACACGACGGTGGGTATGTTACTTGATATGTGGGTTGAGGAAGAATTGAAACCCGGCAATCTAAGTAACGGTACGGTAATGGCTTATCAAGGTGTCGTCAACCGTATCAAGCAATATCCCATCGGTAATCGAAAACTGAAAAGTGTAACAGCCGACCATTTGCAGGCATTTATGGATCTGCTCAGTTTTGGCGGAGTGAATCCGGACGGTACAAAAGCGAAAGCACTAAGCAAGGGCTACTTGAGATTGTTCTCCGCCGTTCTGCAAGGAGCGTTCCGCTTTGCAGTATTTCCAAAGCGTATGATTTCCTTTAACCCAATGCAGTATGTCGTATGGCGCGGCAAAAAGGATGATTACGAACTGTTCTCGGATAATAACGGAGAAGGTGCTTCCATACCAACGCTGACTCACGAAATGTACCTTAAGCTTGAGGATTTTCTAAAAGCAAAGGATAACCCCGCACTGCTCCCCATACAGATTGCTTACTACACCGGACTTCGCATTGGTGAAGTCTGCGGACTGACTTGGCAAGATGTGAATTTTGAAAAGCAGTACCTCACGGTACGCCGCAGTATGCGCTACAACGGAGCAAGGCACAAGACCGAGATAGGGGCTACCAAACGCAGGAAGGTACGAACGGTGGACTTCTGTGACACTTTGGCTAAAATTCTGCGAACAGCCAAGCTCGAACAGCACAAAAACCGCTTACGCTACGGCGAATTATATTCCCTCAACTATTACAAAGAGGTCAAAGAGAAAGACCGTACATACTACGAGGTTTATGCGCTTCCGAGAAACGAAAAGGCGCCAGAGGAATATAAGGAAATATCCTTTGTGTGCTTAAGACCTGACGGAGCGTATGAATCGCCAAGTACAATCGGTATTATGTGCAGACGGGCAAGAGAAAAGGTCAATGGATTGGAAGGGTTTCACTTTCACCAACTTCGTCACACATTCACAAGCAATCTGCTCTCAAATGGGGCAGCGCCGAAGGATGTGCAGGAACTTTTAGGACATGCCGATGTAAGCACCACGATGAATGTGTATGCTCATTCCACAAGAGAAGCAAAGCGCACTTCTGCAAGACTACTTGATAAGGTAGTCGGCGGATAAAAACAAAAACTTTCCCTTATTTTCGCTCATAAGGGCAAAAACAAGGGAAAATACATAACAGTTGAGTATAAATTTGCTGAACAACCCAGTGATATCAAGGCTTTTTAGAGCGTAAAACAAAGAAAGTTAGACAAATCGGGGTTTGTAGAGATGTTTAATGAGCGTACAAAAAGGCCCCCTTGCCTAAAGGGGGCTGTCGAGTGTAGCGAGACTGGGGGATATTTCGGTTTGTAGAAGCCCAAATATATCCCTCCACCGCCGTTCGGCGGTCCCCCGTCTCGGCTGCCGCCTCGGTCGGTGCTGTTGCTTCGCAACGGTGTCCACCGGACACCCGCACCCTTTAGGCAAGGGAGGCTATTACAGCTATCATTTCATCCCTACAAACCCCGATTTGTCACGCATATTCAATGTCGGTAGTGTTAAATTTATTTGTTAAGTATTTTAGCAAACGGCTTTTCGAGTACGCAGAAAAGGGCAACGCCGCCGACAATCGCTATACCGGCGTTAATAAGGGTAGAAGCCTGACCCAAAACCGCGGTTGTAAGCGCCGCCTTGAAGCTTGAGCCCGCAAGCAGGTAGGTGACCAGCTTCCACACGGTCTCGCCTACAAGGTTTACAAGCATACCGCAGGACGCGCCGACCACCGCCGAGGCGGTTTTGTGGGAAAGCTTGTTTTTAAGCAGTCCGAAAATAATGCAGATAATGCCAATTGCAAGGAATATCGGGCAAAGCACCGCGCTTTTGCCTGTATATGAGCCGTTCTGCGTAAAGGTGTGGGCTAAAAGTCCCGCGAAAACCATAAGGGAAAGCACGCCCGAAATGTAAAGCGCAACGGCAGGGTACTTTTTGCGGGTCTTAAAGAAGTTGTAAACAAGTCCCGTAGCAAGACCGATTAAAAGCTTTAAAATAAAGGTTTTTGGGGAAGAATCGGCGTGACCGTTGAAGATGTCGAAAAAGCCCATACCGATTGAGCCCGCAAGTCCGCCCTGCCAGCCGCCGACCAGCAGAGCCGCCAGAACAACTATAAGGTTTCCGAAATGTATATACATATTCGCAAACGGAATGAAAAGCACCGTAAGCGCAATGTAGCACAGCGCCGCAAACAGCGCAATAAACGTAATGTCAAGTATTCTTTGGTGAGTAGTTTTTTTCATTTGATTTTCCTCGTTTCCCGAAATTAAGTATTGCATATGCGTTTGGTAGGTGTTATTATTATATCGACAAGCTGTACGCAAATAAATAGACAAAATTAAACTTTTTTAAAAGGACAGTTTTCTATGCTATTCGACTTTATTAACCTTAAATCGGGTTCGGGGGCTATGTATCTAAGGCTTTATGAGCAGATAACCGCCGCGGTGCAGAGCGGGGCGATAAAAAAAGGGGAGAGGCTACCTTCAATAAGGGAGGCGGCGGCTCAGACGGGGGTCAGCCGCACAACGGTGGAGAGCGCGTATATAAAGCTCTGCATTGAGGGGATTGCCGAAAGCTCGCCCCAAAGGGGGTATTTTATCTGCGGAAGCGCAAAGCCTGCGCAAAAACCCACGGAAGAAAAAAGGCGGGAGCCGACCGTTTTATACGATTTTTCGGGCAGAAAAATTGACTCTGCCGCCGCCGACATATCCTTTTGGAAAAAGGCGGTGCGGGAGGTGTTAAGGGACACCGACGAGCTTTTGTCCTACGGAGACCCTCAGGGCGAATACGGGCTGAGAACAGCCCTTGCCGCCTATGCGTATAAGGCGAGGGGGGTGCGCACAAGCCCCGAAAATATTGTGATCGGGGCGGGAGTAGGACCGCTTTTGAACATTCTGTGCGGACTTATCGGCAAGGAAAACGCCGTGGCTATCGAAAACGGAGGCTTTGAGCAGGCACGGCTTATTTTTTCGGACTACGGTATCTCCTCCGTTTCTGTTTTAAGCGACCGAAACGGAGCAAAGATCGAGGCTTTAAGAAAAAGCGAGGCTAATATCTTAATGCTCCTGCCCTCTGCCCTTTCAAAATTCAGCGTAACGGGGCTTTCCGCGAGGCGAGGGGAATTTATAAAATGGGTAGGCGAGGAGGTAAACCGACTTATAATAGAGGACGATTACAACGGCGAGCTACGCTACACCGCGCGGAGCGTAACTGCCTTTCAGGGCAAGTGTCCCGAAAGCACGGTCTACATAGGCAGTTTTTCAAAGCTGTTACTTCCGAGCGTGCGAATCGCCTATATGGTATTGCCCGACCGCTTAGCAAAGGAATTTTCCGCGCGGCGAGGGGTATACAATCAGACCTGCGGCAAGACCGAGCAAATCGCACTTAAAAATTACATAGAAACAGGCGAGCTTGAAAAGCATCTGCGGCGGCTTCGCAAGCTATACTACGACAAAAGCCGCTATCTCTGCCGAGCGGTTGAGGAGATTATGCCTAAAGCTGAGATAACGCTTTTTGAGTCCTCAATAACGGCGGAGCTTGATTTTAAAACCGAGACCGAAAGTAATGAAATCTGCGCCGCCGCGGCGAGAATCGGGATAAAGCTTCTGCCGGCGCGGGAAAGGGGCAGGGTAAGGCTCTGCTTTGCGGGAATTTCGGAAAAGGATATTCGTCCCGCGCTTGAAGCACTAAGATCGGCGCTGTAAAACGGCAAAATAAAAAATTGTAAAAAAAGCTTGACAAAACGGTATTAGGGTGATATAATGATTAAGCTGTCGATAAGACAGATTAATCAAACAGTTGGTGTTGATTGCGGCGAGGGTCCACCCGTTCCCATACCGAACACGGAAGTTAAGCTCGCTTGCGCTGAAGATACTCGGCGGGAAGCTGCCCGGGAAAATAAGTAGATGCCAACATTTTATCCTGCGCTTTTGGCGCAGGATTTTTTGGTTTTTGCTATTTATTCAATGTTTAAAGCCTCCCACACGGGAGGCTTTAATATATCGATTTACTTCGCAGTTTAAAACATCGAAATCTGGTTTGTATCGGGCAGGTCGTTCATTGCGCCGAGGTTTGCCAGATTCTGAATAATGGTTTTGGAAACCCCCGCCTCTAACTGAAAATCCTCAATAGAAACGAAGTTGCCCTTTTGTGCCGCCTCATATATGGAGTACGCCGCCTTTTCTCCTACACCCGAAAGCGCGCCGAAGGGCAGGCGCATTTTGCCGTCCTCGGGAACATACTTCATAGCGTGAGATTTGGTTATATCAATCGGCAGTACACCTATTCCGCGAGACATCATCTCGTTAAAGATAAGCATATTGTTGTAGACGTCAAGCTCCTTTTTGGTAGCCTCCTTGCCCTTTGCCTTGATGTTCTGTAGATACCGCCTTACCGCGTCCTTGCCCTGCATAACCGTAGGCACGTCAACGTCCTCGGGGCGGGCGGTGAAGTAGGCGCAGTAGAACTCAAGCGGGCGGTGCACCTTATACCACGCAAGGCGCAGAGCCGAAATAACGTACGCCGCGGCGTGCGCCTTCGGGAACATATATTTAATCTTGTGACAGCTGTCGATATACCATTCGGGAACCCCGTGGGAGCGCATTTCCTCCTCCATAGCGCCCCATTCCTCGGCGGAAACCTTGCCCTTTGCGACAAGTCCCTTACGCACGGTCTCGGTAATCTTAAACGCCTTGCCCTCCTCGAGACCC
Organism: Acutalibacteraceae bacterium; assembly: GCA_051880555.1. Lineage (GTDB taxonomy): Bacteria > Bacillota > Clostridia > Oscillospirales > Acutalibacteraceae > UBA737. The sequence goes on along the minus strand of JBJEOE010000089.1, from coordinate 13,530 downwards.
TGATGAATAAGGTAAACCATTATGTTGTCACGGGTTCCTATAACCTCGGAAATCGTGCAGGTTCCGTTGTCGATAAGGTCCTTTGCGTTGCCCAGCCAAACGTCGGTACCGTGTGAAAGTCCCGAAATCTGCAACAGGTCGGAAAAGTTCTTAGGCTGGCAGTCCATAAGCATTTCGCGCACGAACGGCGTACCGAACTCGGGCAGGCAGTAGGTGCCCGTGCGGGAATCAATTTCATCAGGCGTAACACCCAGCGCCTCGGTCGAGACAAAAAGACTGTAAACCTCGGGGTCGCTCATCGAAACGTCGTTTACGGGTATGCCCGAATACTCCTCAAGATATTTATATGTAGTAGGCACAACGTGACCTAATTCGTCCAGCTTTAGTATCGTATCGTGAATGGAGTGGAAGTCGAAGTGGGTGGTAATTATATCGGAATTAACGTCGTCCGCAGGGTGCTGAACGGGGCAGAAATCGTAAATGGTCTTGTCCCTCGGAACTATTATCATTCCCGCAGGGTGCTGACCCGTGGTCTGCTTAATCTGCGCCTTTTCCACAAGGGATGCCAAGCGGTTTAATTCCGCATTGCTTAAGGTTATGCCCTTTTTCTCGGCATACGCCTTTGCAAAGCCGAAGGCGGTTTTTTCCGCAACCGTCGAGATTGTACCCGCCTTAAACACGTTTTCTCTGCCGAAAAGGGTTTCGGTGTACTTCTGCACCGAGTTCTGAAATTCGTCCGAGAAGTTAAGGTCTATATCGGGAACCTTGTCGCCCTTGAAGCCTAAGAAGGTCTCGAAGGGAATATCGTGACCGTTGCGGTTGAGGGGTGCGCCGCATTTAGGGCAGTTCTTTTCGGGCAAATCGAAGCCCGAACCGACCTCGCCCTTCAGGAAAAATTCGCTGTGCCGGCAATTAGGGCAGACATAGTGGGGCGGCAGGGGGTTAACCTCCGAAATTCCCGCCATTGTCGCAACAAAGGAGGAGCCGACCGAACCACGCGAGCCGACTAAATAACCGTTTTCCTCGCTGTAGGCAACCAGCTTCTGCGCCGAAATATACATTATCGAAAAGCCGTTGTTGATTATGGAGTTAAGCTCCTTATCAAGGCGCTTTTCCACCACCTCGGGCAGGGGGTCGCCGTACAGCTTGTGGGCGTTGTCCCAACAGATGTTTCGGAGTAGATCGTCCGAGCCCTCGATTACAGGCGGGTAGTTGCCGTCGGGTACGGGGATTACGTTATCGTCAATCATATCGGCGATTTTATTCGGGTTATCAATAACAAATTCCTTTGCCCGCTCTCCGAAATAGTCGAAGTCACTTAGCATTTCGTCGGTGGTTTTAAGGTAAAGCGGGGCCTGATTGTCGAAATCGTCAAAGCCCTGACCCGCCATAAGAATTTTGCGGATAATATCGTCGCTCTTTTTAAGAAAATGCACGTCCCCCGTGGCGACAACGGGCTTGCCTAACTTATCTGCAAGCTCTACCACCTTGCGGTTAAAGTCCTTTATTACCTCGTCGCTTGTAACCTTGCGGAAGCGGTTGGGTATAACCGCGCCCGTCTTCTTGTCCTTTTTATCGGGATATGAGGACTCTCTAACCATAAACTCGTTATTGCCAAGGGGCTGTATTTCAAGGTAATCGTAATAATCGGCTATCCTTAAAAGCTCCTCCTCGGGTTTTCCGTCCACAATCGCCTTGTAAAGCTCGCCCTGCTCGCAGGCACTGCCAATAATTAGCCCCTCGCGCAGAGTATCAAGCTTACTGCGTAAAGTAATCGGCTTGCCCTTGAAGTTATTCAGGTGGGCGTCCGAGACTAATTTGTAAAGATTTTTAAGCCCCGTAAGATTTTTTACAAGTATTATCTGGTGACAACGGGATTTTGCTATCTGCTTTGCGTTAAGTCCCGTAATATCGTTGTTAATATCGTCTACAAAATACGCCTCCACGCCGTAGATAACCTTAAATTGACCGCCGCCCTTTCGTATCGCCTTGACCGCTCCTGCGGCGGCGGGGTATGCCTGCACCACCCCGTGGTCGGTAATCGCAACCGCCTTGTGCCCCCATTTGTACGCCTGATTTACAATATCGGCGGCGGAGGAAACCGCGTCCTTTGCGGACATATTGGTGTGGCAATGAAGCTCAACCCGCTTTTCGCCCTCATGCGAGTCGGTCTCGTTATATTTTTGAAGCAGAGCCATAGCCCGAGGTTTAACCCTGAACTCGTTTTTATAATTGTCAAACTCATATGTGCCGTTCACAAGCACAAAAGCGCCGTCCTTTATAGGCGCCACCTCTCCCATTCGCTTGGAGTCAATAAACATATTGGCGGTAAGCGAATTTGTGTAATCGCTGAAAGAAAAGGTCAGAATATTTGATTCGCCCCGCTTGGTGTTTATCGTGCGAACCTCTGTCCCAAAGACCTCGCCCCAACAGCAAATTTCGGTATCCTCGGGGGTGACCTCAATCATTTTCTTGGTATTAGTATTAATACCTCTGCCGTAAAAAATCTGGGGATTGTCAAGGTAAACAATGCCGTTATCGGGCTTTTCCTCCCGCTTTTCAAACTTGATTTCTTTTTTGGGGGCGGCGGGTTTTTGCGAAGACCTGTCCACCGCGGGAGCCTGACGGCGCTCGGTATGGGCGGGGGCGGTTGTTTTAGGCATTTCCATCTCCACTGCGTCGAGCTGACCGTCAAAGGAAACCGTAACCTCTTTATTAAACCGCTCCCTTATAATCGCGCGGAAGGCGTTTTCAAAGCCGCTCTCTATAATTTTCTCGTAGCCGCCGTATTTTAAGGTTATGCCCACGTTTCCGTCTGTAAGCTTAAATTCCGCGCCGTTAAAATAGCCGTTCAAAGCCGCGTTTTTGACCTTGATTTCGGAAATTATATCGGCGCAGGCGGCGCTGTCCGGCTCGTTTTCACCGTAAATAAAGGATATTTCACAGGAATTAAGCCTTAACGCCGCCAAAAGCGCATTATGCAGCTTGTTTCTTTCCTCTGCCGTTATGTAATTTTCGGATTTAAGGGTTATATCAAGGGTTCTTTCCTCAAGGTCAAGTCCGCAATGCTCGACAGTAGAAGCCTGTACTGCGTCCGAGGAGGATACGTTTGAACCAAATATATCCGAAAATAAAGCCTTAGCCACTTTTTACACTCCGTTTTTTTACATTTTTTCTATTTCGCTTAAAAGCTCGTCTAAGAGGCGTTCCTCGGGGATTTTGCGGATAATTTCTCCCTGCTTAAAGAGCAGTCCGCAGCCGTCGCCGCCCGCTATGCCGATGTCGGCTTCTCTTGCCTCGCCCGGTCCGTTTACTACACAGCCCATAACCGCGACTGTAATATCCTTATTAACCCCGCTAAGTCTTCTTTCAACCTCGTTTGCAAGTCCTATTAGGTCGATTTTCGTCCTGCCGCAGGTCGGGCAGGAGACAAATTTTATCCCGCCGCCGCGAAGTCCCAAGGCGCGGAGCAGGTTAATACCCGACTCGACCTCCTTTACGGGGTCGTCGGTAAGTGAAATTCTTATTGTAGCGCCTATCCCGCGAAGTAAAAGCCCGCCTATTCCCGCGGCGGATTTTATTGTTCCCATTTGAGCCGTACCCGCCTCGGTCACACCTAAGTGCAGGGGGTAGCGGCACTTTTCGGCGGCAAGCTCATACGCCTTATACATTTTCTTAACATCCGAGCTTTTTAGAGACAGCACAATATCGTCAAAGTCGAATTTTTCGAGTAAGGAAATATGGTAAAGCCCGCTTTCCACCATAGCCTCAGGTGTAGGAGAGCCGTATTTTTCGAGTATGCTCTTTTCAAGCGAGCCTGAATTTACGCCTATTCTTATCGGCACTCCCGCCGTTTTACAGGCGGAGGCAACCGCCTTAACCCTATCGTCCGAGCCGATATTTCCGGGGTTAATGCGAATCTTATCCGTTCCCGCGGCAACGCTTTCGAGGGCTAATTTATAATCAAAATGAATGTCGGCGACAACAGGAATAGACACATTTTCCTTTACGGCGGCAAGGGTTTTAACCGCATTAATATCGGGTACTGAAATTCTCACAATATCGCAGCCCGCTTTTTCAAGCGCTTTCGCTTGGGCAACATTACCCTCTATATTGTGCGCGGGAACACAGAGCATAGACTGCACCGAAACGGGCGAGCCGCCGCCGATTGCGGTTTGCCCCGCGAAAACCTTTTTTGTTTTATCGTTTGTATACAAAAAATCACCCCGTTATAAGCGACCAAATATCCTTAGCGGTAATAAGCAGCGTAAAGCCGATTAAAACAGCAAAGCCCGCCGCGTGAACCGCCGCCTCGTACCTTTGAGGTACGGGCTTTCTGAAAATCATTTCTATTAGAATAAACAACAGTCTTCCGCCGTCCAGCGCGGGAACGGGCAGGAGATTGAAAAACCCTAAGTTAATGGTGATAAGCGCCATAATCGGCAGTATATTTTTAAGGCTTTGCTTTGCCGCCGAGCCGATTACCGCCGTAACGCCCACAGGTCCCGAAATTGCGCTGATACCGTATTTACCCGTTATCAGGTCGATAAGTGAGCGCCACACCACCGCGCAGTAGGAGGCGGCGGTAGAGAAGGTCTGCTTTAAAAAGGAGCCTACAGTCTTTTTTATGCCGTAGACCTTAAAATCCACATTCAAATAGCTAATACCGTTTTCCTCGGAGGTTTCAAAAGCTACATCTTTAAGCTCGACCTTTTCGCCGTTCCGTTTTACGGTAATATCTATTTTTCCGCCCTCGACGTTTGTAAATGCATAGCTTAAATCGTAGGTGGAGAATATTTTTCTGCCCTCAACCTCAACAATTTTATCGTTTACCATAAGCCCGCTCTGTTCGCTTACCGCGTTTTCGGCAAATTCGGCAACCACCGTAGAGGCAAAGCTTTTTTGGGGAGCAAGGGTAGCCGCGACGATAATAAGTCCCAAAATCAGATTAAAAATCGCGCCCATTGCGACGATAATAAACCGCCGCCACGGCTTTTTGTTGCAGAAGGCGCGGCTGTCACCGCTTTGCTCGTCCTCGCCCTCCATTGCGCAGTAGCCGCCTAAGGGTATTAGATTTACCGAATATTTGGTCTCTCTACCCTGTTTTGAAAAGAGCTTAGGTCCGAAGCCTACCGCGAACTCGTTTACTCTAACGCCCAAAAGCTTTGCGGCGATAAAATGTCCGAATTCGTGAATGACAATAAGCAAAAGAAAAAGAAGAACCGCAACAAGATAAGGCCACACATTACCCCATACATTCAAAAAAGCCGAAATAACAATCACCTACTGTAATAATAATTTCAATTCCGAATTCCGCATTACGAATTCCGAATTAATTCTCTCGCCGCTTTGTCTGCCGCGAAAACATCTTCTATAGTGTATTCCTTTTTATTATTGACCGAATTAAGGGCTTTTTCCGCCATTTCGGCAATCTGTAAAAATTTAATTTTGCCGTCAAGGAACAGCGCGACCGCCTCCTCGTTAGCGCCGTTTACCGCCGCGGGGGCAAGCCCGCCCTGCTTTACCGCCTCTATACATAGGGGCAGACAGCGGAAGGTATTGGTATCAGGCTTTGCAAAAGTCAACGTGCCTATATCGGCAAGGCTTAAATGCTCGAAAGCAAAGTCCGCGCGCTTAGGGTATGTTAAGGCGTACTGAATCGGCAGTCGCATATCGGGGGTGCCTAACTGGGCGATAACCGCGCCGTCGGAAAGCTCTATCCCTGAATGAACAATACTCTGCCTGTGTACTAACACCTCAATATCATCGGGCGAAACATCAAAAAGCCGCACCGCCTCGATAACCTCAAGCCCTTTATTCATAAGGGTGGCGGAATCAACCGTGATTTTAGCCCCCATTGACCAGTTGGGGTGATTGAGCGCGTCCTTTACGGTTACGCTTTCAAGCTCCTTTTTAGTCTTGCCGTAAAAGGGACCGCCCGACGCGGTGAGGAGTATTTTTTTAAGCGAGCCTTTGGGCGCGCCCTGTAAGGACTGGAAAATCGCGGAATGTTCGCTGTCCACGGGTAAAAGCTTTACACCCGTTTCGGCAAGCCTGCGGTTGACTATTTCGCCGCCCGCCACAAGGGTTTCCTTGTTTGCAAGGGCAATTGTTTTTTGAGCAGTAATCGCCGCAAGGGTGGGTTTTAGTCCCGCAATGCCTACAATCGCGTTTAAAACAATATCGCCATCATACTGTGCGGCGGCGCATACCCCCTCCTCGCCTGAAAGCACCTTGACAGCGGTGTCCGAAAGGCGGGTTTTAAGGTCTTGCGCCGCCTTTTCGTCCGAAACGGCGACAATATCGGGCTTAAATTTCCTCGCCTGTTTTTCAAGAAGCTTGGTATTCTTTCCCGCCGCTAAAGCGGTTACCTTATAGCCGTTTCGTTCGGCAACCTCTAACGCCTGAACGCCTATTGAGCCTGTCGAGCCTAAAATTATCAGTTTTTTCATCACATTATCCCCGTAGTTACAAAGATTGAAAAGAGGGGGGCTATCATAATTATACTGTCGAATCTGTCAAGTATTCCGCCGTGACCGGGAATTAAATTGCCGTAGTCCTTAATTCCCGCCGTGCGCTTGATTGCAGATGCGAATAGGTCGCCTATCATACCTAATATGCAGAAAGGCACGGTCAAAATAAGGGCGGCGATAAGCTTTTCGGTCACCGAAAAGGCGAAAACCAAAATAAGAGTTACGACAACACTCGACAAAATTCCCCCTACAGCGCCCTCAACCGTTTTTTTAGGGCTTATTTCGGGGCAAAGCTTGTGCCGACCTAAGGTACTGCCCACAAAATACGCCCCCATATCGCAAACGCTTGAAAAATTGAGGAGCAAAAGGAGATAAAAAAATCCGTCCATATGCGAAATTATGCCCCCCAAGCAGGTAAAAGCATAGGCGTAGGGAAGCGGGAAACCGAACAGCGCGGCAATCTGAGCCAAGCCGAAGTCCTTGTGGTTTTTGAGAATTATTACTGCCGCAAAAATGAAATAGAGTATAATAAGCCCCGAAAAACCGTAAGACCAATAATTGTAAAATTTCGTTGATTGGGATACGATTGTATCCACAGAATAGGGAAAAAACGAATATATTATGCCTTGTAAATTCTCGTCCGCTCCCGCAACGAAAAGCACCGAAAAGGCGCACGCACCTATAAGCGCCGCCTTGGATTTAATTCCCGCCGCATTATGCAGGAGTTCATAAACCGCTACAGCCGCGACAGCGGCGATAAAAGCGGTAATAAAAAGCGGGTTTACAAGCATTCCGAGGGCGAGCACCGCCGCTACGATAAGCGCCATAACAACGCCCGATATAATTCTTGTTTTCATACTCTCACCTCGTCAAACTCCGCCGAAACGGCGGTTGCGGCGGTTGTAGTCCTCAATCGCCTTTTCCAAATGCTTTGGGGTGAAATCGGGCCACAAAACGTCCGAAAACCAGTACTCGGCATACGCCGACTGCCAAAGCAGATAATTAGAGGTGCGGTATTCGCCGCTGGGTCTTATAATAAAGTCGGGGTCGGGCATACCCGCGGTGTAAAGCCTATCGGAAATAGTCTGCTCGGTGATTTCCTCGGCGGGCACGCCTTCGGCAACGATTTTTTTGACCGCGTGAACCAGCTCGTCTCTGCCGCCGTAGTTTATCGCAATGTTAAGCTTAAGACCCGTTGCGTCCTTAGAGCCGTCCTCGTCCTTTTTCATTAGCTCCTTAATATCGTCGGCAAGGGGAGCGGGGTCGCCGATAAACTTGACCTTAATATTCTCCTGCTTAAAGTTTTCCGCGTCCTTTAAATAATCGCGAAGCAGGTTCATAATGCCCTCTACCTCCTCGGGCGGACGCTTCCAGTTTTCGGTCGAAAAGGCGTAAACCGTCAGGTATTCGAGCCCTATTTTATTGCAGTACCGCGCTATGGTCTTAAAGGTTTTAGCCCCCGAAACGTGACCGGCCGAGCGGGGAAGTCCCCGTTTTTTAGCCCATCTGCCGTTGCCGTCCATAACTATGGCGATATGGCGGGGCAGCGGTCTTTCGGCAGTATTATTCTTTTTAAACAACGGCAAAAAATCACCAACCTTTTTAATTCGTAATTCGTAATGCGTAATTCGTAATTAAGAAAAACATATTACGCATTGCAAAGAAGAATTAATTTGATTTATTTTAACAGAATCGAAAAGCCGGTAAAAATCCGAAATATAACAATTACGCATTACGAATTACGCATTGCGAATTAATTAAATCTCCATTATTTCCTTTTCCTTAAGCTCCGCAAGTGTGTCTATCTCCTTGCAGTACTTATCGGTAAGGTTCTGAATCTTCTTTTCACCGTCGGCGACGTCGTCCTCGGTAATAACGTTGCTCTTTTTAAGACCTTTAAGCTTTTCAATCGCGTCTCTTCTTGTGTTGCGTACCGCAACCTTACTTTCCTCGGCGGTCTTGTGTACGTCTTTTACGATCTCCTTGCGGCGCTCCTCGGTAAGGGGCGGGAAGGAAAGGCGGATAACCCTGCCGTCGTTCTGGGGGTTAATGCCTATATCCGAAGTGAGTATCGCTTTTTCAATGTCCTTAAGGGTAGAAGCGTCCCAGGGCTGAATCATAAGAATACGGGGTTCGGGAACCGAGACCGCCGCCATCTGCTGAATAGGGGTAGGACAGCCGTAATAATCCACCGTAACGCGGTCGAGCACCGAAACGTTGGCTCTGCCCGCTCTAATAGACTTATAGTCGCGCTCCAAAACGCCTATAGTCTTGTTCATCTTTTCCTCGGTGTTTTTCAAAAGCTCTTTCATAAATATTGCCTCCGTTCGTTTATTGTATTATATTATTTTACTACCGTGCCTATTTGCTCGCCCTTAGCCGCCTCAACAATGTTGTGCGGATTGTCAAGGTTGAAGACAAGAATTTCAATTCCGTTATCCATACAAAGGGAGGCGGCGGTGCTGTCCATAACGTGAAGTCCCTTTTGCAGTACGTCAAGGTGGGAAAGGGTGTCGAACTTCTTAGCGTCGGGATTCTTTTTCGGGTCGCTGTCATAAACGCCGTCAACGTTGGTTGCCTTGAAAATAACGTCGGCGCCTATCTCGGCGGCACGGAGAGCCGCGGCGGTATCGGTCGAAAAGAAGGGGTTGCCCGTTCCGCATCCGAAGATTACCACCCTGCCTTTTTCAAGGTGTCGAACCGCCTTATTTCTGATATATGGCTCGGCAATCTGCCGCATTTCAATTGCGGTCTGAACGCGGGCGGTAACGCCCAACTGCTCTAGCGCGTCGGCTATCGCCAGAGAATTAATGGTGGTCGCGAGCATACCCATATGGTCGGCTCTCGTGCGGTCCATTTTGCCGCTTGAGCGGCCACGCCAGAAGTTGCCGCCGCCTACTACAATAGCAACCTCTATTCCTAAATCACAGCAGTCCTTTACGCTCTTGCAAACGTCTAACACCTTATCAAAATCAATTCCGACGCCTTTTTCTCCCGCGAGAACCTCACCGCTGAGCTTTAAAAGTATACGCTTATAAACAGGTTTCATCTGCTTTCTCCAATCCGCCGAAAGGCAAAAATATTATCGTATATATTTTACAATATACCGCCCCTAAAGTCAATTCAAAATACCGTCTTTTTTAATAAACCCCAAAAAGGCAGGATAATTTTCAAAAAATTCAAAAAAGAGCGGAGAATATGTGGTATTATATTTATGTATGCAATATCGGAATTTTGAAAATATTATTTCGTAGGGACGGGTCTCACACTGCGGTGTTCGGTCCCTCGACGGCTCTGACAGTCCACCGGACTGTCATTCACTACCGTCTCGCACGCTTACGCTACGTCCTCGACCGTCCGTTATCTAACATCTGATTTGGAGAGAATATATATGGTAGAAATAAAAGATATGAAGGCAAAGGAGCTAATAGCCCGCAAAAGCGAGATTATTGAGCAGACCCGCCCCTTTGCCGAGCTTATGATGCGCTACAAATGCGCTATGCTTGAGGTTAAAACAAAGCTTGACGTGCTTAACACACAGCTGTCCCTTGAAAACGACCGCAACCCGTTTGAGTCTATAAGCTGTCGGATAAAAAGCGTTCCGAGCATTGTTGAAAAGCTTAACCGCAAGGGCTATGAACTTACCGCCGAAAGCATTGAAAAAAATCTTAATGACGTCGCGGGGATAAGGGTAATCTGCTCCTTTCCCGACGATATTTATATTTTGGCGGACAGGCTCTGCTCCCAGGACGACATTTGCCTTATCGAGCGCAAGGACTACATAAAAAATCCCAAGCCCAACGGCTACAGAAGCCTTCACCTTATAGTCGAAATTCCGATATTTTTAATGGACGAGAAAAAATTTATGCGGGTCGAGGTGCAGTTCAGAACAATAGCGATGGACTTCTGGGCAAGCCTTGAACACAAGCTTAAATATAAGAAGAATATCGAATGTGATGTTGAGGAGATTTCCGCCGAGCTTAAGGCCTGCGCCGACGAGATAAGCCGTCTTGACAGTAAAATGCAACAGATTCACAGAAAAATCGACAGCGCGAGTACTGCGGAAAACGAAAAATAATAATTGCAAAAGCGCGTCCGCTGTACTATAATATAAAGTAATATAGACTTAAAGGAGAGAAAAAATTGTCCTTTCCGCTTGAAAATATAAGAAATTTCTGTATTGTCGCTCATATCGACCACGGCAAGTCAACCCTTGCCGACAGACTTTTGGAGCTTACCCGGTCGGTCGCCGAGCGCGATATGGAGGAACAGCTTTTAGACAGTATGGACTTAGAGCGCGAGCGCGGAATCACCATAAAGGCGCACGCGGTAACCCTTTATTATAAGGCGAAAGACGGCAAGGAATACGAGCTTAATTTAATCGACACGCCCGGACATGTTGACTTTAACTACGAGGTTTCCCGCTCGCTTGCCGCCTGCGAGGGGGCGGTGCTTGTGGTGGACGCGTCTCAGGGAATCGAGGCGCAGACCCTTGCCAATACCTATTTAGCGGTTGACCACGGGCTTGAAATTCTGCCTGTTATAAACAAAATCGACCTGCCCTCCGCCGAGCCTGAGCGGGTAAAGGCGGAGATTGAGGACGTTATCGGTATCCCCGCCGACACCGCGCCCCTTATCTCGGCTAAAACCGGGGTCAATGTCGAGGAGGTTTTAGAGCGCATTGTAACAGATATTCCCGCCCCCAAGGGGGACGTAAACGCGCCCCTTACCGCGCTGGTTTTTGATTCCTATTACGACCCGTACAAGGGGGTTGTGGTATATTTCCGCGTTATGAGCGGAAGGCTTAAAACAGGGGATAAAATCCGTATGATGGCGACGGGAGCTAATTTTGATACGGTGGAAATAGGCAGAAAGCGCGCCACCTCTATGGAGCCCTGCGATGTTCTTGAAGCGGGCGAGGTTGGTTATCTTACTGCCTCGATTAAAACCGTAAACGAGGCGCGGGTGGGCGACACCGTGACCTTAGCCGAAAACCCCGCAAGCGAGCCGCTCGAGGGCTACCGCAAGGTTAATCCCGTGGTTTTCTGCGGAATATACCCCGCCGACGGCGCGAAATACCCCGACCTTCGCGACGCGCTCGAAAAATTAAGCCTTAACGACGCGTCCCTACTCTTTGAGCCCGAAAGCTCTACCGCGCTGGGCTTCGGCTTCCGTTGCGGCTTTTTGGGACTGCTTCATATGGAGATTATCGAGGAGCGCTTGGAGCGCGAATATAATTTAGACCTTGTCACCACCGCGCCGAGCGTGGAATATAAGTTTGTCCTTACAAACGGCGAGACCGTGACGGTGGACAACCCGACCAACTACCCCGACCCCGCGGTTATAGCCGAGGCGTTGGAGCCTGTCGCCGACGTGCATATTTACAGCCCGAGCGACTACGTGGGGGCTATTATGCAGCTCTGCGAGGAGCGGCGCGGGGTTTACACCGATATGAAGTATATGGGTGACCGGGTGGATATTCACTATGTTATGCCTATGGGCGAGATTGTGTATGACTTTTTTGACGCGCTAAAGTCCCGCACAAAGGGCTACGCCAGCTACGATTACGAGGCAAAGGGCTATGAAAAATCAAAGCTTGTAAAGCTTGACGTAATGCTGGCGGGCGACGTTGTGGACGCCCTTTCCTTCATAGTTCATTCCGATAACGCCTATACGAGGGCGCGTAAAATTGCCGAAAAGCTTAAGGACTATATTCCGAGACAGCTTTTTGAAGTGCCGATTCAGGTGGCGGTTTCGGGCAAGATTATCGCCCGCGAGACCGTTAAAGCGCTTCGCAAGGACGTGCTTGCAAAGTGCTACGGCGGCGATATTACACGAAAGAAAAAGCTGCTTGAAAAGCAGAAAGAGGGCAAAAAGCGTATGCGTCGCTTAGGTACGGTGGAGGTGCCGCAGGAGGCGTTTATGGCGGTATTAAAGCTTGACGAATAGCGAGGAAAAAGTATGACTAAACAGCAAAGACATAAGGCAATCGTGCGGCGCAGGATTTTTCTCTCGGTTTGCACAGTGATATTGGCGGCTATTATTCTGCTTATCGCATTTGCGGTAAAGGCGGTAATGTCGGGCGGCGAAAAAGATAATAGTTCGTCGGACATAAGCAGTATACAAAGCAGCGGTGTGTCTGATGTATCTTACGCTTCTGATGTTTCGGAGGTTTCGTCCGAGGAGCCCTCCACCCCAAGCTATCCCGCGACGGGTCATAATGGCCTTGACGCTAATTACACCAAGCTTTTGCTTGTGAACGATAAGAATCCGCTGCCCGCGGATTATGATTATGAGGGAAATTTAACTACCATTCCCGATAAGTATATCAACGGTTCTTTAAAGCAGATAGACAAGGATGTCTGGCCATATATGCAGGCGATGATTGAAGCCGCGTGGGCGGACGGAGTAAAATTATATGTCTGGTCGCCCTACCGCTCCTACGATACGCAGAATATGCTGTTTAGGAAGCAGGTAGACCGCCAGATTGCAAAGGGCGTTCCCGCCGACAAGGCGGAGGCAGAGGCGGCGACGGTGGTCGCACGACCCGGTACGAGCGAGCACAACACGGGGCTTGCCGCCGATTTTAATATGGCGGACGATAAGTTTGAAACCACCGAGATGTACAGGTGGATGCAGCAGCACGCCGCGGATTACGGCTTTGTTATGCGCTACAGCGGCGAAAAGCAGTCGATTACGGGGGTAATTCACGAGTCGTGGCATTACCGTTTTGTCGGCATAAACGCCGCAAAGGAAATGAATCGTCTTAATATGTGCCTCGAAGAATACGTGGAATATCTTAAAAAGTAGGAAAATCGGGGAGCTAAACAGCCGTTTAGCTCCCTAAATAAAAAATTTTAAAAAAATCCTTGCTATTTTCTCTAAGATGTGATATTATATTTTTGTTCGGGGGTATAGCTCAGCCGGGAGCGTGAGCAACTTGCTTACACACCCCGCTAAAACAAAAAATCCCAATAACCCAATAAGGGGCATTAGCTCAGCTGGGAGAGCGCTACACTGGCAGTGTAGAGGTCAGCGGTTCGATCCCGCTATGCTC
>JBJEOE010000088.1:0-32771 GCA_051880555.1 Acutalibacteraceae bacterium | reverse complement strand
CGCCGCGAAGATTACAATATCTTGTGTATTTTGACTTTTTACTCTGCTTTTTTCTTTGTTTTTAAGTTATAGTTTTTTTGGATTAACAGCCTCTGTAGTATATATAAGGTAGTCTTTTTTACCGCAATCCTCACACTCTTTTTTATCGTTTGTTATTTTGTATGACACCACCCTGATAGGCATCTCACCGTATTTTCTTTTGTAACATTCCTTGCAGATTAGTTTTACTATTAACAACTTAATCACCTCACGGCTATTTTAAGTCAAATACACTTATATGTCAATAAGCGAATTTCACTTAACGCATAATATAGTGAGTGAGGGGTGATTAAGTTGTACAACCGTATAAGAGAAATGAGAGAAGATAGAGATATTAAGCAATCAACTTTAGCAAAATATCTTGGGGTTCACCAAACAACATATTCAAGTTATGAAATAGGCAAGCTTTCGCTTACTGCCGATGTGCTTGTTAAATTAGCAAAGTATTATAATACCAGTGTTGATTATTTGCTTGGACTAACGGACGAGATCAAGCCCTATCCAAAACCTAAAAAGTAATGAAGGGGCTGTCACATTACAATATGACTGCTTAAAAAAGGTCCCCTTGCCTAAAGGGGGGCTGTCGCGGCGTAGCCGTGACTGGGGGATTCTTGATTTGCGGAGAGCCTACCTAATCCCTCCACCGCTAACTCGGTCCCCCTCCCTTTAGGCAAGGGGAAACGGACGGGCATTGCCCGTCCGTCTACATATTATATATAATTATTCTATTACTCTTAGTTTTGAAACGCCGTAATATTTAAAGCTTTCCGCCGCGTTTTCGTCGATTTCCTCCCCGCATATTATAATAGGTATGGCCGGAGGGCAGTTCACCGAGATGTCAGCGGCGATTTTCCCGAGACTTTTTTCTATAGGTAATTCTATAAAGGGCAATAAAAGCGCCTGATTCGGCGTAAGTCTTATTTTTTTAAGCGTAGGCGCGGGCGGACAACTCTCAATCAGAGGTCTGCGGCTTATGCGCGATAACGCCGTATACAGCCGTTCAAGTCCCTCCATACCTGTTTCGGGGGTAAGCATAAACACAATATAATCAGGGTCGGCAAATTCGCATATAATATTCTGCTTTTCAAGAATTTCAGCAAGCTCGTATCCTGTATACCCAAAACCTTTAGGCGCGACCGTAAGCTTTAACGGCTCGCCGCCTATAAGGGTGAATCCCAGTTCCTTAATTTTTTCTTTAAGCTCGGTTACCGAAGACGTAAACTCCGAAAGCTCTAAGCTATAATTATCAGCGAGATAAAGGTTTGCCCTGTCAAGCGAGGCTAAGATTAAATACGATGGGCTTGTAGAGGCAAAAAGCGAAAGAGCCGACTCGGCACGCTCGCAAAAAAGCTTTGGCGCGGTTTTAGATATATGCAGATACGCGCCGCCCGTAAGGACAGGTAGGGTCTTGTGCGCGGAATCACAGCAGATGTCCGCACCGAGGGTTATCGGGTGAATGTCCTCGGGCAGAAATTTTAGATATGCACCGTGGGCGTTATCAACGGCCAGCAAAACCCCGTGCTTTTTGCAGACGCGGGAAAGCTCACCTATATTAAGTATATTTCCTAAATAGTCGGGGCTTGTAACATAGACCGCGCAAGGCTTCTCCTTTGCCGCCGAAAGGCGGGAGTCAAGATGCTCGGCGGTTATATTACAGGAAATAACCGTACCCGCGTCCTCCGGCAAGAGCCATTCGACCTCTATATCAAGCAAAGCACTTGCTGTCACAAAGGTTTTATGCGCGTTGCGAGCCGCAAATACAAGCGGTCTTGCCCCCGCCGACAGGGCGTACAGCTTAATTAAGTATAGCATTGCACGTATCGCAAGGGACGAGCCCTCGGCGGAATAGAGGGTCTTTTCCGTCCCGAAAAGTGCGGCGGCGTTTTCCTCGCTTTGCCTGATAATTCCCTCTGCCGAATACAGCACGTCCGCGCCCGAAATTTCGGTAATATCAAGTCTTTCTACACCCAAAGACCCACTGCCCTTATGCCCGGGCATATGAAGTCTGAGCGTTTCGCTGTCCGCGTATTCCTTTACAAAATTAAAAATCGGAGTATCCATTTTACTCTTTTTCAAGCTCTTTTGCGACCTCGAGCATTATCGCACATTCCATACGCTTTTTGAAAAGCTCACAGCCGTAGCTGTAAACCCCGTTTACCGAGCCTGTGGCGTGGTAGGCGTTGGCGGCACAGCCACCCGAGCAGTAAAGCTTAGCCCAGCAGTCGGCGCACTCTAAGCGGGTGTAGACATTGCAGGCGGCAAACTCGTCCTGAACAGCGGTGTTGGAAACGCCGTTCCATATATCGCCTAACTTAAACCGCTCCTCCCCCACAAACTGGTGACAGGGGTAAAGGTCGCCCCACGGGGTCACCGCCATATACTCCGTACCCGAGCCACAGCCCGATATACGCTTATATATACAAGGACCGTTTTTAAGGTCAAGCATATAGTGGTAAAAGGTAAAAGGCTTGCCCTCTTTTTCTCTTTCAAGCATAAGGAAAGCCAACTGCTCATATTGCTCCATAACAATCGGCAGATCGTCATAGGTCAGCGCGGAAGGATCGTCCGGCGCACAGACAACCGGCTCCATACTAAGCTCGGTAAAGCCTAAAGAGAGCATTTCCTTAATATCATTCAAAAAATCAGGGTTCGCGTGGGTAAAGGTGCCGCGCATATAGTAGCTCTTGTTGCCGCGCTTTTTCACAAAACGCTGAAATTTAGGAACAATCTTCTCCCAGCTGCCCACGCCGTTATAATCCACGCGGTAGCGGTCGTGTACCTCTTTTCTGCCGTCAAGGCTTAATACCACGTTGCTCATCTCGCGGTTGGCAAAATCTATCACGTCATCGTCCACCAAAACACCGTTGGTGGTAAGGGTGAAGCGGAAATTCTTGCCCGCCTGTTTCTCAATCGACCGCGCGTAGGCGACAAGCTCCTTTATCATATCAAAATTCATCAGCGGCTCTCCGCCGAAGAAATCAACCTCAAGATTTTTGCGGCTACCCGAGTTTTCAATCAGAAAATCCAGCGCCCGCTTGCCCACCTCAAGGCTCATAATAGCGCGGTCGCCGTGATATTTACCCTGACTTGCAAAGCAGTAGGAGCAATTAAGGTTGCAGGTGTGCGCCACGTGCAGGCAAAGCGCCTTTATTACCCCCGCGCTCTTCTGCTTAAGCTTTCCCGCCATTGGCGCAAAGGTATCGGGCGCAAAAAGCTTTCCCGCCGCCTTAAGTTCCTCAATCTGCTCAAAGCAAGCGTTTATTTCATCAATATTTACGTCCTCGCGGTCGCCGTATTTTTCTAAGATTTCGGCAGTTATTTCTTCCCTTGTGCTGTTATCGTATGCCTTAATTATATTGTAAGCCACCTCGTCCACCGCGTGAACCGAGCCTGAGCAAACGTCAAGCACGATATTAAGCCCGCCGAGCTTGTAACAATGAATCATTTTTATATTCCTTTCGGTTATTACAAATATGCTACGGATATAAATGTATAAAACAAAGGCCCCCTTGCCTAAAGGGGGCTGTCGCGGCAAAGCCGTGACTGAGGGATATTAGGTTTGCTGAAAACGCAAATATATCCCTCCACCGCCGTTCGGCGGTCCCCCTCCCTTTAGGCAAGGGAGGCTTTTTGTGAATAACACCTTTAATTTGACAGCCTCATTTAGCTTAATTACTTATCAGCGTTTTCGCACTGCTGATTCGCAATACCGCAGCTGGTCTTACAAGCGGACTGGCAAGAGGTCTGGCACTCGCCGCAGCCGCCGTTTTTAGCGCTTTCGCAGAGATTCTTGGTCTCAATAGTCTTAATACGGTTCATATTCTTATCCTCCAAACGGGTTTATATTTATATGTTATTATATCACACGCAAATCAATAAGTCAATGCCGCCGAATTATTTTTCCCGATATACTTGACAAATATATTTTTTCCGAATATAATAAGTGTATAAGGTAAACCGATAGACGGTTAGCCCAAAAATGGATTTAAAGAAATAAACCGCATTGTTGGTAGCAAGGGCGGTTTATTTCTTTTTTGTTATATTATAAACAAGTGTTATGACAGATACTATAAGGGTTGAAAATAAGAACAACTCACTGTATGTAACCATAATCACCACCCCCTTTCAAAGAGGGCGAAAAGCACCCTCCTAAAAGTTGAGGGCAACCGCCTACCGTTTAAGGTTTGCCTTACACGCATATATTATATCAGCTTACGCCGATTTTTGCAATAGGCGTAGGCTTTAATTTTTCATATGTTTATTTTTCTCCCGCGAGCTTTTTGGCGAAGTCGGAGAGCTCGTCTTCGCTGTAAAACTCTACTGTAAGGGTGCCTTTACCATTCCCCTTTGAGGAAATCTGCACCTTGCGGTGAAGCTCGTTTTTAAGAGATAACTCAACCTCGCTGTAAAAGGTTGGTTTAGGCTCACTTTTGGCGCTCTTTGCAATCTTTGCCTTTTTTGCCGCTACGGACATTCTTTCAAGCTCCCGCACAGAGGCTCCGTCCGCCGCCGCAAGCAGCATTTTGCCGCGCGCTTCCGCGTCCTCGCAGGAAAGGAGAGCTCTTGCGTGACCCGCCGTTATCGTTCCGCGGCGCAAAGCCTCCAATTCCGAGTCGTTAAGGGAAAGCAGGCGCAGGGCGTTTGTTACCGCGCTCCTTGATTTTCCCATACGCTTTGCAACCTCGTCCTGAGTAAGTCCGTAGCCGTCAATTAAGGAGCGGTAGCCGAGTGCCTCCTCGAGCGCGTTTAAATCCTCGCGCTGGAGGTTTTCGATAAGCGCAATTTCCATTAAGGTCTGCTCGTCCGCGTCCTTGATAATCACGGGAACCTCGCTAAGCCCCGCAAGACGGCAGGCGCGCCAACGGCGTTCGCCGGCAACTATGCTATATCTTCCGTCAACCGTCGGTTTAACCACAATAGGTTGTATCAATCCGTGCTGTGTAATGCTGTCCGCAAGCTCGGAAAGCGCCTTTTCGTCAAAGTCCTTTCGCGGCTGATCGCGGTTAGGTTCAATATCATTTATGTTAATCTGTACCGCACCGCCCGCATCCGCTGCGTTTTCGTCAAAAAGAGAGACAAGTCCCCTGCCGAGACCACCTTTTTTTGCCGCCATATCACATTCTCCTGTTCTTCTTTAAAAATTCCTTTGCAAGGTCGGTGTACGCCTCGCTGCCCTTTGAGCGCTTGTCATAATACTGAATCGGCATACCGTAGCTCGGTGCCTCGGATAGCCTGACCGCGCGGGGAATCACCGTTTTGTAGAGCTTATTCGCGAAATATTTCTTAATTTCAGCAACAACCTGACCCGTTAAATTAAGCCGTCCGTCATACATTGTAAGGACTATTCCCTCAATTTCAAGGGTCGGATTGTAAAGCCGTTTAACCTGTCTTACCGACGCCATAAGCTGTGAAAGCCCCTCAAGCGCAAAATATTCACACTGAATCGGTACTAATACCGTGTCGCTCGCGTTAAGGGCGTTTATTGTAATAAGACCCAGCGAGGGCGGGCAATCAATAAATATGTAATCGTATTTTTCCCGTGCCGCCGCAAGCGCCATTTTAAGCTGAGCCTCACGGTGCTCTATCTCTATCAAATCAACCTCTGCCGCCGCTAAGTCCATAGATGACGGAACAACGTCCACATTTTTAAATTCGGTTTTTACAACCGCATTTTCAAGCTTGCCCGTACCTATAAGCAACTCGTAAGATGTAGTCTTAACCTGTTTTTTATTAATTCCGAAGCCGCTTGTGGAATTTCCCTGCGGGTCGGCGTCAACAAGCATAACCTTTTTGCCCGCAAGTCCCACGCCCGCCGCAAGGTTTACGGCTGTTGTGGTCTTTCCGACTCCACCCTTTTGATTGACTATGGCGATAATTTTGCCCACCGTCAAGCCTCCTTTGTATTTTAATGTTTCACGTGAAACATTAACCTTTTGTGATACCTGATTATTATACCAGTTACCGAATAAAAAGTAAATAGCGGATTATAATTTATAATAAAAAAGCTTCCCCCCAAGGGAAAGCCCTTTTACTGCTTGTCCGTCCTTACCTAAATTTCTTATTGTCTCGTACAATTAAATTTCCTTATCTTTAATAATTCCGAATTCCGAATTCCGCATTAATTAAGTCTTATCCCCCGGCTTAAAAATCAACGACATCAGATACCCCGATACAACCGCCGTGGCGATTCCCGCGGCGGTTGCGGTAAAGCCGCCTGACAGCGCGCCCATAAAGCCGTATTGCTTAACCGCCTCTTTAACTCCCATTGCAAGACTGTAGCCAAAGCCCGTGAGCGGAACGGTAGCACCCGCGCCCGCGAATTTTACTATAGGGTCGTAAACGCCGATTGCAGTCAGAATAACCCCCGCCACAACATAAGAGACTAATATTCGCGCGGGAGTAAGCTTGGTGTAGTCAATCAAGATCTGACCGATAAGACAGATAAACCCGCCGACCAAAAAGGCATAGAGACAATGTAAAAATATTTGCATACGAAAAACCTCACTATGTTTCACGTGAAACATTATTTTTATTTAGTATTTTCCGAATCTGCAAAATTATACCTCAACGCCGTAACATTCGGCTATACTTTTTTTGACCTCCTCGTAATTTAGGTGTCGCACCTTAATGCTGTCCGCGCTTTCAGAACATACGCTTACAACAACTTTGCAGGTTTTGCGCGGAATGTCGGGAATGTTGCGGATAAGCTTTATCTGTCCGACGTTCTCCCGCGGACAGTAAAGCTCGCAGGTGTTAAAGCCCTTTACCGTCTGTGCGTATACGTTTTTACCCATTTTGAGCTTTCCGAAACGAAATTCAAAAATACAAAGATAGGCGTAATACAAAATTATACAGCAGGCGACAATCGTTAAAAAGAAAAACAGTCGGTTAAAGCTTTTAAAAATCAGCGACAGCACGGTTGAGACCACCAATGTAATTATAAAATACAGCTTTGGAAAATATAAAAATCGGCTTTTTGTGCGGTTGTCGCGGTTTGCGTGTAACAGCTTGCCGTCGGGCTCCAAAAACGGAAAGTATATCGAAAACTGCCGCTTTATCTCACCCCGTCTTCCCGACGGAACAATAACCGCCGATTCACTCTTGGAATTGCCGTATCCGCCCACACTCACCTTCATTGCGTAGCGCTTGAAAAGTCGCATAAGCGGGGTCTGATCGATAATAACGTCCTTAACCGACTCCTTTTTAAAGGAGGTACGGCTTCTAACAAAAAAGCCCGAGCGAACCTCTAACTTATCCTTTTCAAGGTAGAGCTTAAAATTTATATACTTGAAAAGAGAATAAAAAAACGATACCCCGTAGGCAAGCAAAAAAATCAGGGTTATGGTATTTACAATCGGCGGAAAATAAGTCTCAACCTTTTCCGAAACATTGTTAATTTCATCGTAAAGCATTTTATCGAGCGCAAGCCCCAAAAGCTTACCCGCCTTATTAATAATGGGAACACCGATGATCATTCCCGTAACCGCCGAGGAGGTAGTCGCCGCCATAACCGCGACCTTAAATACCGAGAATTTGACCGCTGTGGGATTCTTATCGCCGAAAAGACGGCGCGAAACCTCCCTACTGTCCTTAATGCTTAACTTAAATTCAAAATCAGCCGAGCCTTTTGGTCCCGCCTCGGTATTAATACGGTAGGTCACCGCCCTGAAAACCGCGTCGGCAGGATTCTGCACCGTCTGAACCGAGGAAAGTTTAGAAACGTTTATTACCGATTTGCTTCTTAAAATAATACCCATTTTTATCGTTACGGTTCTTTCACCGCATATCAGCCTAAAAGAGTAACATCGCAATGCCGCTAAAAGGGTAATCGCCGCAAAGGCGATAAGCTCAAGGGTAAGCACTCCCGTTATTTTGCCTTTTGTAAAATACTGAATTACACCCTTAATTAAGGGGAAAATAAGAACAAACAAAAAAGGCTTCATTAGATTTACAATCATAATCGGGTGGGCGCGGAATTCCTTTTTCAAGCTTTGCCCTCCTTTGAAAGAAAATCAATAAAAAAATCAACGTCGGCGGCGTTAAGCTCAGGGACAATAATAGCGCTCCTTGCCGCCTTTAGAGAAAGCGCCGCAAGACCCATTGCCCTTGCCAATGGTGTAGCATAGCTCTGGGCATAAACAAGGCGTGAAAAGGGCATAATGTGGGTGGTTTTTATGAAAACTCCTCGGTTTATCACTATCGCACCGCTTGGAAAGGAAATTTCATAGCTCTTAAAATAGCGGGGCAGATACCAAAAAAGAAAAAATAAAAGCAAAGTGATTAACACCGCCGAAGCAAGCAAGAGCCAGCGGGTTAAAAAGGAAAAGGCGCAAAGCGCAATTATTAGAATAAGCCCTGCTAAGCCGATTCTTATTTGCCACAAAAGCGCCGTTCTTTTGGGCAGTAGATTTTCTTTCATTGCCGCGCCTCCTTTGGTTTACATAATACTATTTATTTCCTTTTACCGCCGCCCAGTAATCCTTACATTTTTGTTCAGTTTTATTTGTTCCAAAGCGGTAATACTGCTTATCTTTGATTTCGTTCGGCAGATATTGTTGGTTTACATAATGATTAGGATAATCGTGCGGATATTTATAGTGCTGACCCTTAACTATAGCGTCCTCGCCGTCAAAATGCTTGTTTTGAAGCTGTCGCGGAATGTCGCCGCCGATTCCCCTTTCAATGTCGGTCATCGCCTCATTTATCGCATTGTAGGCGGAGTTTGACTTAGGCGCGGTCGCAACCAAAATAACCGCGTCGGCGAGGGGTATTCTCGCCTCCGGCAGACCCACCTCTCTTGCGGTATCCACCGCCGCCTTTACTATCGGAATTATCTGCGGATAGGCAAGCCCCACGTCCTCACAGGCACACACCAAAAGCCGACGGCAGGCGCTCGGCAGGTCGCCTGCGGCTAAAAGTCTGCCTAAGTAGTAAACCGCCGCGTCTGGGTCGGAGCCGCGCATCGCTTTTTGATAAGCAGATATAATATCGTAATGCTCGTCGCCCTCGCGGTCATAACGGACGGCGTTCGCCGCCAAAATTTCCTCGGCGGTCTCGTCCTTTACGGTTATATCGGTTGCAGTTTCGCTTGTCAGCACGCATAGCTCGAGCATATTAAGCGCCCTGCGAACGTCTCCCGCGGCGGCGCGGCAAATTTTTATAATCGCTGAATCCGAAATATTGATTTCCTTACCCTTTTCCTCGCTTAAAACCCCGATTGCTCTCACAACCGCCATTTTAACATCCTCAGCAGACAGCGCCTTGAACTCAAATACCGTAGAACGGCTCAAAATCGCGTTATAAACATAAAAATACGGGTTTTCGGTTGTTGCGGCGATAAGGGTAATATCCCCCGTTTCTATATATGAAAGCAGAATTTGCTGTTGTTTTTTGTTAAAATACTGAATTTCGTCGAGATAAAGCAGAATCCCGCCCGCTGTATCAAAGCCGCCTATGGAATTAATAATTTCCTTAATATCTGCGGTCGAGGCGGTGGTGGCGTTCAAATAGCAGAGCTTTTTCCCACAGTTTGCGGCGATAATTTTTGCAACCGTTGTTTTGCCCACGCCCGACGGACCGTAAAATATAAGATTGGGCACGTCCCCCGAATCTATAATCTTTCTAAGCACCCTGCCCTCCTCGAGCAAATGCCGCTGTCCCGCCACGTCCTCTATTTTGTTTGGTCTCATTCTGTCCGCCAAGGGTGAATTCATATCTACACCTACCGTAATTTTTTCCTATTATTTATATTATATTATTTTTTTGCAAGTTTTTCAACTCATTAACCCAAAGTTTACCTCATAATATTTATTATAGGGGTGAATAAACAAGTGAAAAAAACGCTTTTTATAAAAAACGCGCTAATTTTAACCGCGTCATCCTTAATTTTAAGGTTTGTAGGAATAATTTTCAAGGTCTGGCTTGCCGCACTTATCGGCTCGGAGGGTATTGGACTTTATCAGCTGATTTTCAGCGTATACGTTTTAGCCGCGACCTTTGCGACCTCGGGTATCTGCACGGCGGTTACCCGACTTGTAGCGGAGGAATTAGCCCTCGGAAGTAAGAAAGGCACGCTTAAAATTCTGCGGCGGGCGATTGAAATTACCCTTTTAATTGCCGCAGCTTCGGTAGCGGTTGTGTATTTCGGAGCGGAATTTATTGCCGACCGTTTTATCGGGGATATGCGCGCGGTGCCCGCACTCAAAATTCTGCCCCTATCGCTCCCATTTATGGGGATAACCTCCTGCCTGCGCGGCTATTTTATTGCACGGCGCAAAGTAACCCCCAACGCGGTCTCACAGCTGTTTGAACAGGCGGTAAGAATACTGCTGGTTGTTATTTTGGTTAAAAAATTCTGCAATAAAGGGCTTGCCGCCTGCTCGGCGGCGGTGCTTTTCGGCGATACCGCGGCGGAAATTTTTTCGTTTTTGCTTTTAGGTCTTATTTGGCTCAAAGACAGAAAAAAATTAAACGCCCTAAACGGGCGCATACGTCCTCCGTTCGGAATTGTAAGGCGGATTTTACATATTTCGGTGCCGATAACCTCGGGCAGATACCTTAATACCGCGCTTAGAACCGTCGAAAACATATTAGTGCCGAAAAATTTAGCAAAATATCCTCATTCGGGCGAGCTTGCCCTCTCGCAATTCGGAATGATAAAAGGAATGGCTTTGCCGATACTATTTTTTCCGTCTACCCTGCTTAATTCGATTTCCACCCTCCTTATTCCCGAAATGTCCGAAGCGGCGGCAAAGGGGAGAACCGGTCTTGTTAAAGCCGCCACCCGAAATATTTTAAAGCTGACGGCGGTAATGTCCTTTATTTTTGCGGCTATTTTCTTTGTCGGCGGTAGGGAAATAGGACTTCTTATATATAAAAGTGAGGAGATCGGCTCGCTTTTGCGTTCTCTCTCCCCGATTGTGCCGCTAATGTATCTCGACAGCGTATCCGACGGCATTTTAAAGGGACTTGACCAGCAAGCGTTCAGCTTCAGAACCGCCATTACCGATTCGGTTTTACGTATAATTTTAATTCTGCTTACCCTCCCGCGATTCGGTCTAAGGGGCTTTATTTGGATAATGTATTTTTCAAACCTACTTACTTGTGCCTTAAATGTGGGACGGTTAATAATGGTAAGCAAGGCGCGGCTAAAGCTATTAAACGAGGTAATTTTGCCCCTTTCGGCGGCATTTTGCATAACCCTGCTTGCAGATGCCCTTTTGCGAACGGTAACAGTAATAAATAATTTTGTTTATTTACTTCTTATTTGCCTAATTTCTATACCTCTTTATTTGCTCTTTATTTTCCTTATCGGAACCGTGACAGCTGATGATGTAAGGGATTTTTTTAGGAGGTAGATGAACGGACGGGCAATGACCGAATTTAGACGTTAGACATTAGACAGTAGACTGCGGTAGCAAGCCTCGGCTCTATATATTCGGATAAAAAAGCTTCCCTGTAATCCTTTCAAAAAAATGCCCCGTAATCTACTGATTTACGGGGTAATTTTCTATTCTATTATAAGCAAGGTTTTTTAGCGTAAATTTTTAAAAAATTGCTGTAAAACGGCGGTACATTCGTCCTCGCATATGCCGCCGTAAATTTCGGGCTTGTGGTTATAGGGATAATCGCAGAGATTTATCACGCTGTCGATGCTCCCCGCGCGGCTGTCATACGCCCCGAAAACGAGAGTCTTTATCCGAGCGTTAATTATCGCGCCCGCGCACATAGGACAGGGCTCAAGGGTGACATAAAGCTCGCACCCGTCAAGCCGCCAGCTGCCTAATTTTTTACAGGCGATATTGATTGCCTCAATTTCGGCGTGGGATAAGGCGTTCTGTTTTTCCTCACGGCGGTTGGAGGCGCGTGCAATAACCACGCCCTCCTTTACAATTACCGCGCCGACCGGAACCTCGCCCCGTTCGCCGGCAAGCCGCGCTTCGGTAATTGCCTCTTTCATAAATCTGCTATCCATTATATCTCCTATAAATAAAAAAGGACGGCGGGAGCACGCCCCCGCCCTACAATATTATTCCTGATTATTATTTAATAAATAATTATATCTCTCGCGGGGGTCAAAGACGGGCTGATTCTTACGCATAACAAAGAGGAAAATCGGGGCTAAGAATGTGAAGAATATTGAAAGCACGAGGAAAAGGGTTGCGTTGTTGTAATCGTATGCCGAATAAATTCTCCATAAAGCTACATAAAATAAAACTAAATATGCTATTGAAACAATAACCTCTGCCAAGGTTAAAAGTATTACGGGAATAATTGAAGCAAACATTTCCGCCGTCATTTCGGAGTCGGTTTCAACCGCGATATTTGCAAAACCTATAATATCAATAATGAATTTAACACAAAAGCCGAGTACTGCTATGCTTAAAACAAGCATTACAATTTCACAGGCAAGGAGCAGACCGCCAAATTTTGCAGAGGACTTGCCGTCCTTTTTGCGATATTTTTCGGCTATTTTTCCGAAAAGAAAGGTATTTGCAAAGGGAATAAAACCGCGCCAAGGTCTTGAATATCCCGCTGATTTTGCCATATTAAAGAGGGAAAAGGCTTTAAGTAGATAGAGTGCAAGGGCAATAATACCTAAAACAACGAAATAAACTATCATTATCCCCGCAAAGATTGAAATTGCCGATGAATCAATTTCCGCCTCCTCTAAAATTTGACTTAAGATTGCTGAATTGTCCATTATTTTACCACCTTAAAAAAATTTAATTGATTGCAATAAGCAAAGAATTACGAAAATAACCACGGGCACAGAGGAAAAAAACCACTTAAATTTTTGCTTAAGGGAACTTTCTGTATCACTTTTTTTAAATTTGAAGCTTTCCTCTCCCGAAGCTGTTACCGCGGCGATTATACCGGCTGTCAATGCCGCCATTAAATAAATTAAATATATGAGATTCTGCGCGTTTTGCGAAAAACCGCATAATATATATGTGAATGCAACCGAAATAAAGTTATTCGCCGCGTGAACCGCAAACGCTATCCAAAGTGATTCGGTTTTTACAACAATATATCCGAGTACCAGACCCACCATAAGGGCAAAGGGCATCTGGTCGAAATTTCCGTGCATAAGACCGAACAAAATTGCCGAAACAAGCACGGCAAAGCCGTCGCCGTATTTACGGAGAACCCCTAAAATAATCCCTCGGCAGGCAAATTCCTCTACAAGTGCAGGCACAATCGCCGTAGCCAGCAGGGAAAGTAAAAACCCGAAAAAGCCGCCGGGATTATCCCCGAAATCCACATTATAATCAATTCCTATTCTTTCAAAAAAGTATCCGCAATAGGAGCTTGCAATGTTTGCAAAGGCACAAAAGGAAAGACCTATGAAAAACATTGCGGTCTTGCTTCCCGTCGGTTTTTTAAGGGGTACTAAATCGCTTATACACCGTCCGTCAGCCTTAAAAATAAGAGTGAAAGGCACTATAAACATAAAGGTAGAGAGAAAAATCTGCGCAACCTGCAAAACCGCGGGTTCGGTAATTATTTCCTGCGCCCTCTCGGGAGAAAAGCCCAAAATCCCCATAACGAAATAATAAGCTACCACCCAAAGGAAGGATATTGCCATTAAGGATATTAAGGCAAGACCCGATAAAAGAGCGGCTTTTTTTATGCCCTTTTTTTCCTCGAAGGTTTTAGGAGTGAAACCGTAGGGTATATAGGTAACATACCTCGGCTGAGGAGCGTTTATTACCCCCGGCTCCTCATAGCTTGCAGACTCGTTTTCGGGTGTTTCGGTATTAACATTGCTGTTTTCCATATTATCGGACTAAGCCTTTCACCTGCTTTCTTGAGTTTTCTCCCTTATCCCCTTAATATTATTCCTCTGTGTTTTCGGTTTCTGTTTCTTCCTCGGGGGAATTATCCTCTGCTACTCCCGCGTCCGCCTCGGGAGCGTCGGGCTGCTCGGTCGGTTCCTCACCGTTATGCTCGGTCACCGCAACCGAAAGAACCTTTTCGCCCTCGCCCACTCGCATTACACGAACGCCCTTAGCAGGACGGGCAAAGGTGGAAATATCGCCGCTGTAAATTCTGATTAAAATACCGTTTGACGCTATCATAATAATATCGTCATTATCGGTTATTTCAAGCACCGCCGCAACGTCGCCGTATTTGTCAACGCGGTAGTTCATAAGACCCTTACCGCCGCGGGACTGCAGGCGGTAGTCGCTTATGGGGCTTACTCTGCCGTAGCCTGTTTCGGTAATGGTTAAGAGACGTGTGTTTTCGTTGGTTACCTCCATTGCCACAACCTCGTCGTCGCCCCGCATAGTGATAGCCTTAACGCCTCTCGCTCCGCGACCCATTGCACGGACTCCGTTTTCGTTAAACTGAATCGCCATACCTTTTTTGGTAGCTATAAGCAGATTATCGTTGCCGTTTGTCATCTTAACAAAGGTCAGCTCGTCGTCCTCGTCAATCGAAATCGCGATAATTCCGCTTCTTCTTGTGTTGCGGAACTCCGAAAGCCGTGTACGCTTAATAATACCCTTCTTGGTTACCATTGTGATGAAGTGTTCCTCGTCAAGGTCGGAGGTGGGGAGAATTATGGTTATCTTTTCGTCAGGCATAAGGGGCAGAATATTAATAATATTCATACCCTTTGCGGTACGGCTGCCCTCGGGAATTTCGTAAGCCTTAATGCGGTACATTCTTCCGAGGTTAGAGAAAAGCATAATATAATCGTGGGACGAGCAGACAAACATATTCTCAACCGCGTCATCCTCACGGGTAGTCATACCCGTAATACCCCTGCCGCCGCGGTGCTGAACATTATAGGTATCTGCGGGAAGCCGCTTAATAAATCCATTATAGGTCTTAGTAAGCACGCACTGCTCCTTAGGAATAAGATCCTCAATATCAACCTCGCCCGCAACGTCGGTAATTTCGGTGCGGCGGTCGTCGGAAAACTTGTCGCGTAGATTTAACGCCTCTGTCTTAATTATATCGAGAATACGGGCGTGACTTGCTAAAATCTCCTCACATTCCTTGATAAAGTCCAGCTTTTCCTGTAATTCGTCAAGAATTTTCTGTTTTTCCAGACCCGACAGCTTACCTAACTGCATCTGAACAATTGCAGTTGTCTGAATATCGTCAAGCCCAAATTTCTCGCTTAACGCCGCCTTACTTTCGGGGATTGTTTTGCTTGCGCGGATAATTTTTATAACCTCGTCGATAAAGTCAAGCGCAATTTTTAAGCCCTCTAAAATGTGGGCGCGTTCCTCCGCCTTGCGCTTGTCAAACAAGGTGCGGCGGCGGATAATATCGCACTGGAAGTCAATGCTGTTCTGGAGCATTTCTTTAAGGGTCAAAACCTGGGGCTTGCCGTTAACGATAGCAAGCAGAATAGTACCGATAGTGGTTTGAAGCGCGGTATTTTTATAAAGCTTATTAAGCACAACCTGCGGATTCGCGTCCTTTTTAAGGTCAACTATTATCCTTATACCGCCGTCACGCTTTGAGGAGTAGTCTACAACGTCGTCAATCCCCTCGATGCGCTTGTCGGCGGCAAGGTCATAAATGCTCTTAACAAGATCCTTTTTCCTTACCTTATAGGGAATTTCGGTAATAACAATACGGTATTTGCCGTTTTTGGTCTCCTCAATGTCCGCCTTGCCGCGCAGAGTAATCTTGCCCCTGCCTGTGGCATAAGCGGCTCTTATTCCCGAACGCCCCATAATAGTGCCGCCGGTCGGGAAGTCGGGTCCCTTTATATACTGGCATATCTCCTGCAAATCGGCGTCGGGATTATCGATAAGACAGCACATACCGTCAATAACCTCGCCTAAATTGTGGGGCGGAATTTCGGTAGCCATACCTACGGCGATACCCGAAGAACCGTTTACTAAGAGCTGCGGAAAGCGAACCGGCAGTACCTCAGGCTCGGTCAGACGGTTATCGTAGTTAGGCACCATATCAACGGTCTCTTTTTCAATATCGTCAAGCATATGGAGGGAAAGTCGGTTCATTCGCGACTCGGTATACCTGTATGCCGCGGCGGGGTAGCCGTCGATATTACCGAAGTTTCCGTGACCGTCAATAAGCGGATAGCGCAGAGAAAAATCCTGCGCCATACGCACCATTGCGTCATAAACGCTGGCGTCGCCGTGGGGGTGATAAGAACCCAGCACCGAACCGACGGTGTCCGCGCACTTGCGGTACGCCTTATCGGGGGTAAGTCCGTTTTTATACATTGTATAAAGTATTCTTCTGTGAACCGGCTTTAAGCCGTCCCTTACGTCGGGAATAGCACGCCCAACAAGCACCGACATAGAATACTGGAGCATACTGTTTTTAATTTCGTCAACGATTTCTACGGGGACAATTTTAGTCTCCTCGTCGCTCGGCCAGTATACGTTTTCCTGTTTAGCCATTTTTTATTCTCCCTTAAATATCCAAATCTGTCGCGAATACCGCGTTTTCTTCGATAAATTTACGTCTCGGCTCGACCTCTTCACCCATTAGCATGGTAAAGGTTTGGTCTGCAAGCTCGGCGTCCGACATACTAACCTTTAGCATTGTCCTGTGCTCGGGGTCAAGGGTGGTTTCCCAAAGCTGTTCGGGGTTCATCTCACCGAGACCCTTATACCGCTGAACATCAGGCTCGCCGCCCAATTCCGCAACATATCTGTCCTTTTCCTCGTCGGTAAAGGCGTCAAAATATCTCTTGCCCTTTGCCACCCTGTAAAGCGGGGGCTGAGCTAAATAAACGTGACCCGTCTCAATAAGCTGGGGCATATAGCGGAAGAAAAAGGTTAAAAGCAGGGTTCTGATATGGGAGCCGTCTACGTCGGCATCCGCCATAATAACAACCTTATCGTAACGGAGCTTGTTTATATCAAAATTCTCGGCAATTCCCGTGCCTAACGCAACTATTACGGGGGTCAGCTTATCGTTGCCATAAACCTTGTCAACCCTTGCCTTTTCGACGTTGAGCATTTTACCCCAAAGCGGAAGTATTGCCTGATAGGTGCTGTTTCTGCCCTCAACCGCCGAGCCGCCCGCGGAGTCTCCCTCTACTATGAATATTTCGGTCTTGGTCGGGTCGTCCGAAATACAGTCGGTAAGCTTTTCGGGCATTCTGGTTTTTCCGCCTATGCCCGATTTATTTCTCTGTAGCTCTCTCGCCTTTTGCGCCGCCTCGCGCGCGTTTGAGGAGGCTATCGACTTGTCAAGAATTATCTTTGCCTCGGTGGGGTGGTCTTCAAGATAATTCATCATTTTTTCGGCTACTATATTATTAACAAGGGTTCCTATCGAGGTATTTCCAAGCTTTGCCTTGGTTTGGGATTCAAACTGCGCGTCGGTAAGCTTAACGCTTACAACCGCCACAAGACCCTCGTTAATATCCTCACTTTTTAGGTTATTATCGTTATCCTTTAAAATTTTAAAGGTACGCGCATATTTATTAATAACTCTGGCAAGACTTGTCTTGAAGGCGCTTTCATGTGTACCGCCGTCCACCGTGTGAATGGTGTTGGCGAAGGACATAATTTTAGTATCGTACCCCGTACTCCACAAAAGTGCGATTTCCGCCATCGAGTCGCCCGACGTTCCGTTTAAGTATATGACGTTTTCGTTAAGTCTGTCCTTTTTGCTCTTTTCAAGCAGATATTCTACATAGGATTTTATACCGCCCTCAAAGCAGAGATCCTCTTCTCTGCCCTCAATATCCGCGTCGGAGCGCTTATCAACAAGCACAATGCGAATACCCGCGTTAAGAAACGCCTGCTCGCGAAGCCTGTTTAAAAGAATATCAAAATCGTAACGGGTTGTGTCGGTAAAAATGGTGGGGTCGGGCTTAAAGGTTACCTTTGTGCCTGTCTTTTCGGTATCGCCGATAATCTTAAGATCATTCTTAATATTACCCTTTTCATATCTCTGGAAATAGACGTGACTGCCGTCGCTAATCTCGACCTCAAGCCATTCCGAAAGGGCGTTTACAACCGAGGCTCCCACACCGTGAAGACCGCCCGAAACCTTATAGCCGCTGCCGCCGAACTTACCGCCCGCGTGAAGAATGGTGAATACCACGCTGACTGTAGGAATACCCTTTTGCGGGTGGATTCCTACAGGTATTCCTCGTCCGTTATCGGTAACCCTTATAACGCCATCGTCAAGAATTTCAACCAAAATCTTATCGCAGTGACCCGCCAGCGCCTCGTCGATAGAGTTATCGACTATTTCATAAACAAGGTGATGAAGACCCCGCTCACCGGTAGAGCCGATATACATACCCGGTCTTTTTCTTACGGCTTCAAGTCCCTCTAAAACCTGTATGGAATTTTCATCATAGCTTTCCGTAACAGCCGCCGCTGTTTCCTTATTCATTTTACCAACATTCCTTTCGTCGAGTGCCTCGACACGCAGACGCGTAATTAAGGCGCATTAAATTTTTAAAATATTCTCTCGCGTTTAAAATTTATTTTTCTCCCAAAAAATTTGACCTTTTAAATAGAGTAGAGGATGCTAACTGTGATATATAAACCTTTTGCTTTTCTCCCTTTTTTTGGCACACCGCAAAGGATTTCGGAAGCTCGTAGGAGACGGTGATAACCTGTTTATTTTTCTCCGCCTTGTTTAAAAATTTGCGGGTGTGCTTTGAGACGGTAGTGCTGTCAAGGTCAAAAATTCCCACAAGCTCGCTTGTTTTAACCACCGTACCCTGTCCTAAATGTATATACATCAAGCAATCCGTCCGTTCTTAATTTCTATTATTTTTCCGCTTTTAAGCCGTGCCACATTTGAGGGATCACAGCAGGTTATAAAGGACTGTATTCCCTTTATGTGGTTTAAAATGTAGTTCTGTCGCTCGGGGTCAAGCTCGCTCATAACGTCGTCTAAGAGAAAAACGGGATATTCGCCCGAGATTTTATTTATAACCTCCGCCTCCGCAAGCTTTACCGCCAGCGCAACGCTACGCTTTTGTCCCTGTGAGCCGTAGCTCCTTGCGGAAATACCGTTTATTTTAAATTCAAGGTCATCCCTATGAGGACCCACCGAGGTTGTACCCGAAAACATATCGTTTTTTCGTGAGCTTAAAAGCGCTTTTCTTAAATCCTCTCCCTCGGTTGCCGAGATATATTCAGTTTCAAGCGCTTCCTTACCTGAAGAAAGTCCTCCGTAAACCTCGGGCAGAAATTCGTTAAGCCTTTTAATATATTTTTTCCTTATCTCGGTAATTTTTGCGCCGTTTAAGGCAATTTCTTCTTCAAAAATGTCAAGCATATCCGAAAGGGAGGAATTATATTTTATATCCTTAATAACGCTGTTTCGCTGACTTACTGCGCGAAGATAGCCCTTAAGTGTCGAAATATAAGAGGGATAGAGCTGACCTATCGCAATATCTAAAAATCTTCTTCTTACCGCGGGGCCGTCCCTTACAAGACCTAAATCGTTTGGCGAAAATACCGCCGCATTAAACCTACCCGCCATAAGAGATGGGGATTTAAGCTTGTTATTATTAAAAACCGCCGCTCGGTGCTCCCTTATTTCAATCTGCGCCTCGTTTTCAATACCCTCGGCGAAAAAATTAATACTAAGCTCCGCCTTTTCACAGCCGAACCTCACAAACGCCGAATCCTTAGCTCCTCTAAAGCTTTTCATTCCCGTGAAAAGCCATATTCCTTCTATTAGATTGGTTTTTCCCTGAGCGTTTTCGCCGCAGATTACGTTCATTTCTTCAAAGGAATCGATTTCAATTTCGGGTATGTTCCTGAAATCTCGGCAGGAAAAGCTTGAAATTCTCATTCTATTTCAAATCCCGCGCCGTCAAATTCCGCCCTGTCGCCGCTTTTAAGCTTTTTTCCTCTGGCAAAGCATATTTCGCCGTTTACCTTAACCTCGCCGTTTTGAATAACGTTCTTAGCGTGTCCCCCTGTGGAGACAAGTCCCGCTAATTTCATCGCGCTGTCAAGACGGATAAAATCTTCCTTTATAGAAAGCCTTTTATATTCCATTATCTCAACCTCATAGGCATTATCATATATTTGAAATCCTCGCCCTCTAAAGGCTCTATAAGTACGCCCGCATTAGGTCCGTTAAATAAAATCTGAACCTGCTCGGTCTCCGCCGCCTTTAAAGCCTCTAAAAGATAGCGGCTGTTTAGACCGATTTCAAAGCTATCGCCCTCCACCTTAGTATTAAAGGTTTCGGTTGCCCTACCCATAGAGGTGGCGCAGGTGAAGACCACGTTAAGTTCGTTGAAATAACAGCGCACCGGGGTAGAAAATGATTCGCTTATCAAAAGCGATACGCGCTCTACTGTACTTATAAGCTCCCTTGTGTTTACAACCACCCTTTGTCTGTGTTCTGAGGGAATAGTTTTTTGGTAGTTTACAAACTCGCCCTCAAAAAGGCGGGAAATAAAATCGTACCCGTTAATGTTAAAGCTTATAAGCCTTTCGCCTACGTTTATTTCAACCTTTTCGGTATTCTCGTCGATAAGCTTTACCGCCTCGCCGATAGCCTTTCCCGATATAATAAAGGAAAAATCGTCCGAAATGTCAACCTTGTGTTTTCTGATTGCAAGGCGATAGCCGTCGATTGCTACAAATTGGATAACTCCGTCCACTACCGAAACATTAATTCCCGTAAGTACGGGCTTTGCACCCTCGTTCTGGGCTGTGGCAAAAAAGGTTCCCCTTACCATATCCGAAAGTACCTTACCGTCTATTATGACCGTGCCCGCGTTTCCGACCGTCGGCATTTCGGGAAAATCCTCCGCCGCCATTCCCATAATATCAAAGGTGGCTTCGCCGCACTTTATGTGGCAGTTAAGGCGGTTATCCGAAGAAATTTCAACCTGCGGTCCGTTCATTCTTCTTAAAATATCGGAAAGTAGCTTTGCGTTTATTACAACGTCGCCCGCCTCGTCGCACTTAGCGTAAATTTCCTTTTTCATTCCCATTTCAAGGTTATAGGAAATAAGGGTGACCTTTCCTTGCTCGGCAGAAATTAAAATACCCTCCAAAACAGGCATAGAGGTTTTTGCTCCTACAACGCGTTGTAATCTTGAAACCGCGTCAAGCAGTTGTTGACGTTCAACAGAAAAAATCATATTTTTCCTCCTAAAAAACAATTAAAAAATAACAGTAATAATAAGGGGTGTTAAAACGGTGGAAAAGTAAATTAAAGGCTTTTGTAAAGGCAAAAAACGCGGTTAAAAGAAAAATGGATAAAAGCTTGATAATTTTTAATTAATAAAGTTGTTAACCGCCGATTTTATAACCTTTAGGTTAATTAAGGTTGATAAGTTTAATAAGTTTTCCGCTTAAAAGTCGCTCGCACCGCTTGTTAAATTCTTAATAATATCGTCCACAAGCTCCTTTTCGTAGGGCTTGTCCTTTAAAAAGCTTTCAATTCGGTTTACATTGTAAAGAACGGTGGTGTGATCCTTGCCGAAGCTTTCGCCTATTGCCTTGTAGGAAAGATTTGTGGTTTCTCTTGCAATATACATCGCAACCTGACGGGCAAGAGCCAAAGCCGAGGTACGGCGGTTGGACAAAATATCACTTTCGGAGACATTGTAGGTTTTTGCAACCTCTGCAATTATCTTTTCTATCTTAATAGGCTCAGGCTGGGTATCGTTTATAATATCTCTTATAAAAGCCTGTACCACCGCGAGGGTAGGAATCTTATTTTGAATTGAGACGAATGCCTCGATTTTTTTTACAACCCCTTCAAGCTGACGGGTGTTTGATTTAATATGCTCGGCAATGTAAAAAACAAGACTTTCTTCAATATAAATATGGAGCTTTTCCGCTTTTTTCTGTATAATTCCGACCCTTGTTTCAAAGTCGGGCAGGGAAATATCGGCAAACAGACCGCTTTCAAAACGGGAGCGAATACGGTCGTCAAGGGTTTTAATCTCTCTTGGCGGACGGTCTAAGGTAACAACTATCTGCTTATTGTTTTGATAAAGGGTATTAAATGTGTTAAAAAACTCCTCCTGTGTCTGCTCCTTACCTGCGATAAAATGAATATCGTCTATAAGCAAAACATCAACGCCGCGGTATTTGTTGCGGAAGTCGTCAATCGTGCCGAGCCCTAACTTACCGTCCTGAAGAGCCTTTATAAGCTGGTTGGTAAAATCTTCGCCGCGGGTGTATTCAATCTTTTTGTAGGGAAAATTTTTCTTAATCTGATTCTTAATAGCAAGCATCAGGTGGGTTTTTCCAACCCCCGACGGGCCGTAGATAACAAGCGGGTTGTAGGTAATACTGCTGTTATTGGCAACCGCTAAGGAGGCGGCGTGGGCAAAACGGTTTGTAGAGCCTACCACAAAGTTTGAAAAGGTGAAAAAATCCTCAAAGGTCAGTCCGTCGCTGAACTGCTCCGCCTTAATAATTTTTTCCTCATCATCTTCAAAGGCAATTTTAACGTCTATTTCAATACCCATAACCTTTTTTATGGCGCTTTTCAAAAGCTCGGTATAATTCTGCTCTACCACGCCGCGCATATATTCGTTGTTGATTGAAAGGACAAAGACTCCGGCGTCGAGAGAAACAGGCTTAAGATTCTTCAAAAAGCAGTCAAATGCTACTTCAGAGATAGTTTTTTTACATTCCTCGCAAACGGCGGACCATATGTCGTTAATTGAATTTATCGGCATTATGTAAACCACCTTTTAAATATTATAACAATCTAATACAGTATACCACAAAATCAAAATTTTTTCAACGGTTTTAAGATGAAAAAGGGGATTATTTTTTAAAAAAAGGGAAAGCTTTTATAAAAAGGAAAAGGGGCATAAAAATGGCGATAAGAACAGATCTCGCCCTCGAATTAAGCGAGGGTCTTGATGAGGAAATCGAGGGGGTGGAGCAAGCAAGCGAAAACGACGGTGAAATAAAAATAACAAGGATAAAAATTACCTCCGAAAAGGGGGAAAGGGCGATAAACCGACCTATCGGCGAATATATAACGCTGGAATTTCCGCCGCTTTTTAAGATAAGCGATTATTCGGGGCTTAAAAATGCGGTTATAAGGGAGCTTCATCGGCTTTTATCCGAAAGAAAAGAAAGTATACTTGTGGCGGGGCTCGGAAACACCGATATTACCCCCGACGCGGTGGGACCTCTTACCGCAAGACAGATATTAGCCACAAGGCACATTACGGGGCAGTTTGCCGAAAGCATAGGGCTAAAGGGGCTTAAAAGCGTTTCGGTTATTTCACCCGGAGTACTCGGTCAGACGGGGATAGAGACAACCGAGCTTATAAAATGCGCGGTTGACGCTACAAAGCCCGACGCGGTAATAGTAATAGACGCCCTTGCGGCGGGCAGTGCGGCAAGACTTTTTAGAACCCTACAGATTTGCAATACGGGTATCACCCCCGGCTCGGGGGTTAAAAATTCACGCCGCGAAATAAGCAAAAAAAACCTCGGTGTTCCTGTTATTGCCATAGGCGTTCCCACGGTTATGGACGCCGAGGCGCTCGCCGCCGAGCTTACGGGCTGTGAGACCGAGAAAAGCGCAGATATGTTTGTAACCCCTAAGGATGTTGACCTTTTATGCGATAGGATAAGCGAGATATTGTCGCAGGCGCTTAATATTTTTTTACAGCCCGAAGTCGACCGCGATATTATAGCCCAACTGGTATAATCAGAAAAAAAGCCGCATAAAATAGCCTTGAGGGAGGCGAAAATATGCGCGGAAATTCGGGAATTTTAAGGCTTGTTACCGTCTTTGCGGTCGCCGTCGCCCTAATCGGATATAATGCCTACAGCCTTTGCTTTAGGGGTGCTAACGAAATAAGCGAGCCCGAATTTACCGTAAACGAAAAGGAAACCGCCGTAGATTTTGCTTCTGAAACCGAAAGTACCGAGAGCGTCCAAGTCTCCGCAGAGGAGCCGACGAATGGAACCGAGTCGGTTGCCGCAAATACCGACGGAGCGGTAAAGGGAAAAATTATAAGCAGATACATCTCCCCCTATAACGCGGGGCTTTCCTACAATAAGGTTTATTTAAAGAACAGCACCGACCTTGAAATTAATATAAAAGAGTTGTTAGAAGCCCCTTTATGCTTTAAAATAGAAAGCTCGGACAGTCCGCAGGTGCTTATTATGCACACCCACACGACCGAGACCTTTATGACCGAGGATTCCGACTTTTACACCGCCGCCTTTTCCTCCCGCACCCGCGAGACCGAAAAAAATATGGTAAGCGTCGGGAATATTGTAGCGGATAAGCTTAACGCCGCGGGCATAAAGACCATTCACGATGTAACAGAGCACGATTATCCAAACTACACAGGCAGCTATACCCGCGCGGCAAAAACAATAACCGGATATTTATCAAAATATCCCACAATTAAAATTGTGCTTGACCTCCACCGCGACGCGGTAAGCTCGGGAGAGAGTGACAAGGTAAAGTTAATAACCGAAATTGAAGGAAAAAAGGCGGCTCAGGTGATGCTGGTAATGGGCTCGCAGAGCGGAGGAGTTACCAATTTTCCGAATTGGAAGGAAAATTTAAAATTAGCGGTAAAGCTACAGCAGAAAATTGAAGAAAAATACCCGACCTTGGCGCGGCCCTTAAGCCTTATGTCGAAAAATTATAACGAAAGCCTTACCACAGGCTCGCTTTTAATAGAGTTCGGCACCGACGCGAACACTCTCGCCGAGGCGCACTATTCCGCCGAATTGGTAGGAAACGCAATAGCGGAATTATTAGGCGGTCTTACATAGAATAAAAGGAGAGATTTATATAAAAGTAAGGCTGTTTTTTAAATCGCTGTATCTTTCGGCGGTGATACTTTTTTGTATTGTTTTCGGGATTGTCGGAACAGCAAAGGCATATGAAAAAACAAGGCTCGTCGGCTTCGGCGAGTACCGAAAAGCCGTCGAGCCGGACGGGAATGTTTTAAGAATACTTGATTTTGAAATTGAACTTTTTAATTGATTTTAATGAATAATTGTAACGTAGGGCAGGGGCTTGCTCCTGCCGTTCGGAAATTGGTAAACGTACGGTCGAGGACGCCCGTCATTTTAGATGTTAGACGTTAGACATTAGACGTTAGATGACGGGAGCAAGCCCCCGCCCTACGCTGTCAAAAGTCTAATTTCTAACTATAAAAACGGCTTTAAATCCTTATCGTAAAGCATGAGCCTTTTTACGGTGCAAAAAACGGGTGTGGTGCCTGTCTCCTCAAAAAATGCGTTTAATACAAGGGAGGGGTTTAAATTTCCCTCGTTTCCCGCAGAGAGGACAAGCAAGGCTTTTTCGTCCGAAATATCGGCGCGCTTGATTTTCGGAATAATATCAAATTCCTTTAATCTCCCCTTTTTGTCCTTTTTCTGACAAATTACCGACTCTTTCGACAAAAACTCCTTTATTTTTTTATAAAGCGGAGCGTTTTCGGGGTCGAATGTAAGCTCGTATTCGGCAAAAAATATGTCCTTTGTAGGCAAAACGGGGGTATCCGCGCGCAAAAACTCAATTCCCTCGGGCGCGGCGGCGTTAAGGCTTTTAAGCATAACATCAAAGGAATATTCGTCGTCGGTAAGGCGAATATCCATAATTTCGTAAACGCCCTCAAAGCCTAAGGAAAGCGGCACGGCGTAGTTAATGTAAATATGCCTGTTAAAGCCCTCGGTGTACCATACGGGAATGCCCGCCTTTCTTATAACGCGGGTCATAAGGCGGTTCATATCAAGGTGTGAGACAAACTTCATTCTGCCTGTTTTGGTGTAAAAAATTCTAACGTTTTTCAAAGCAGACACCCTCCCCGTAACAATTAGCGCCGCAGCCCGCGCATTTTTCGCGGCAGTTAGGCGTGGTAACAGCGGCGTGCGCGCGCTCGTTCTCGGCAATTAAGAATTTTTTGGTCACGCCGTAATCAAGGTGATCCCACGGGTTTACTTCGCTGTAGTCGCGGGTTCTCCCCGCGTAAAACTCGGGGGACAGACCGTTCTCCGAAAACGCCTCCTCCCAAAGCTCGGGCTTAAAAAATTCGTTCCAGCTGTCAAATTTACAGCCCTTTTTAAAGGCGGCTTCTATAACCTTACCTAAACGGCGGTCGCCGCGGGCAAACGCCCCCTCTAAAAGACTGGTCGAGGAATCGTGCCAGCTTATATTTACGCGGCGGTTTTTGTTGGAATATTTTAAATGCTGTTGTCTTTTTTCAATTTCCTCCTTGCCTATCTGCGGCTCGAACTGGAAGGGGGTAAAGGGCTTAGGCACAAAGGTGGAAACGCTTATGGAGACCGATGGAGATTTGCCCTTTGGTCTTTCGGGAAGACTGTAGAAAAGGTCAATTATTTTTTGACCCAACGCGGCTATGCCCTCTAAATCCTCGTCGGTTTCGGTGGGCAGACCTAACATAAAGTAAAGCTTAACTGCTGTGTAGCCGCCCTCAAAGGCGGTCTTGCAGGTGCGGAAAATTTCCTCCTCGGTGACGTTTTTGTTAATAACGTCCCGAAGTCTCTGTGTTCCCGCCTCGGGCGCAAAGGTAAGCCCGCTTTTTCTTACGTGGTTTATCTTTTCAAGCAGTTCCTTTGAGAAATTGTCAACCCTCAATGACGGCAGAGCAAGGCTTATTTCGTTAGGCTCGGTCCAGCAAAGCATTTTATTTAATAGCGGCTCTAATTCGGTGTAGTCGCTGGTGCTTAATGAGGACATGGAAATTTCGTCATACCCCGTGCTTTCGCAAAGGGCTTTTGCCTGACGGTTTACCGTTTCCGCGCTCTTTTCGCGCACGGGGCGGTAGATAAAGCCCGCCTGACAGAACCTACAGCCGCGAATACAGCCGCGGAAAATCTCCTGCACGGCGCGGTCGTGGACGATTTCAACAAAGGGTACTACAAATTTATCGGGGTAAAACACCGAATCCATATCCTTAATAATCCGCTTTCTTACGGTCTTCGGCGCGCCGTCCTTGGGGGTTACGGTATTAATTGTGCCGTCCTCATTATAGCTTACATCATAAAGCGAGGGGACGTAAACCCCCTCTATTTTTGCGGCGGCGCGCAAAAATTCCGCCTTACTGCCGCCCTTTTTCTTAAATTCCTTGTAAAGGTCGATAACCTCCAAATCAACCTCCTCGCCCTCGCCTAAGAAAAACAGGTCGATAAAATCGGCAAGGGGCTCGGCATTACAACAGCAGGGACCGCCCGCAACCACAAGGGGAGATAATTCCCGCCTTTCCTCGCTTCTTACAGGCAATCCCGCAAGGTCGAGCATATTAAGCACGTTTGTATAGCACATTTCGTACTGTAAAGTAAAGCCGATAAAGTCGAAATCCTTAATGCTGTCGCGGCTTTCGAGGGCGAAAAGCGGGATATTGTTCTTCCGCATAGCCTCCTCAAAATCGGGCCACGGCGCGAAAACCCGCTCGCACCAGATGTCCTCGCGGCTGTTGAACTGGGAATAGAGTATCTTCATTCCAAGGTGGGACATACCTATTTCATAGGTGTCGGGGAAGCAGAAGGCAAACCGTACGTCAACCTTTTCTTTGTTTTTTATGACGCTGTTTATCTCGCCGCCCGAGTATCGCCCGGGCTTTTGCACCGATAAAAGCAGTCTTTCAAATTCCTGATCGTTCATTTTAACCTCGCAAGTTAGATTTTAGATGTTAGACATTAGACATTAGATGCGGAAGGCATAAATGCCTTCCCTACATTAAGATATTTACTTGGATAACGTAGGGCGTCCCGACCGTCCGCGATAAATTAAATAGTTTTCATTCTAAGCATCGCGCCCGATTTTACGGGACGGTTAAAGGGAATTTTTATCTTCATCATCGGGTGGGGAGCGGAGTCTATCGCGTTGCCGTCTATGTCGAAAAGCTCGTCCGCCTTTAGAGTAAAGGGCGGGGACTTAGGCTCTAAGCAGTCAAGCTCCTGACCGCGCAAAAACTTGTTTTTAAGGGTGGCGATAATAAAGCCGTTTTCGTAGCCGTCAACCGTCGCCGCGACCGAATAATCCCTTATATAGCCCGCGTTTTTGTAGGTCTGGGCGTTTGTCGGCGTTCCGAAATAAAAGCCGGTCGAATAGGTGCGGTGGCTTAGCTTGTTAAGCTCCTCGGTTACCCATTCGGGCAGTTTCCAGCCTTCCGCGCCGTCTTTTAGACTGTCAAGCGCGCCGCGGTAGGCGTTGGCGGTTACCGCTACATAATAGTGGGATTTCGCCCTACCCTCAATCTTTATGCTATCAATACCGCACCTTGCCATTTTGTCAAGATGCTCCGCCATACAAAGGTCGTTGGCGTTTAAAATATATGTGCCCTTGTCGGTCTCTGTAATATCAAAATACTGCCCCTCACGCTTTTCCTCCATAAGGGAGTAGCTCCAGCGGCAGGGCTGGGCGCAGTCGCCGCGGTTTGAATCTCTGCCCGTCATATAGCTTGATAAAAGACACCTTGCCGAAAAGGAAACGCACATAGCCCCGTGAACAAAGGTCTCAATCTGGAGCTCCTTTGGGGTTTTAGCCCTGATTTCCGCAATCTCGTCAAGCGAAAGCTCTCTGGCTAACACCACCCGCTTTGCGCCTAAATTGTAAAAGGCGTTGGCGGTCTCGTAATTGCATATGCCCGACTGTACCGAGGCGTGAAGCTCTAAATTAGGGGCGTATTTTTTTATAAGCCCTATCGTCCCTAAGTCGGCGGCGATAACCGCGTCTGCGCCTAAAGCGTCTATAAGCTCTAAAAAGGCGGGCAGGCGGGGTATTTCCTCGTTATGGGGAATGGTGTTGCAGGTAATATGCACCTTAACGCCGTTTTTGTGGGCGTATTCAATGCCCTCTTTAAGGTCTTCCTCGCCGAAGTTGGTCGCGGCGGTGCGCATACCGAACTCCTCCCCCGCAAGGTAAACCGCGTCGGCGCCGTAATCAACAGCCGCTTTTAGTCTTGTCAAATCCCCAGCGGGACATAACAGCTCGGGTATTTTAATGTTATTCTTCATATATCCAGTTCTTTGCCGCCTTTAGTCTTGCAATGGTAGAGTTATGCTCGGCTAAGGTCTTGTTGTAGTAAAATTTCATCGAAGCGTCGGTTACAAAGTAGTAGTAATCAAAATTTTCGGTTGGCTCCGCCGTTGCTTTTATCGAGTTAAGGCTCGGGGAGCAGAGCGGTCCGGGAGGCAGTCCCGCCGCCTCATAGGTGTTGTACCTGCCGCTACCGTAGGGGTATTTCCTTGTAGGAGACGAGCCTAAGGTCGAAAACTCATCGCTCTTAAGACGGTTAAAGAAGACCGCCGCCACATTCGCCATCTCGTCGGGACTGCCGCCCGCCTCCAACTCTACAATAGAAGCCATAGTCATAATTTCGTGCAGGGTATAGCCGCTGTCCGAAATCTTTTGGCGAATATCGGCGGTGAACTTTTCGTCAAGCGTTTTAAGCATCTTATCAACCGCTAAATGGGCGCACTCCTTGGAATCGAAGTTGTAAAAATCGTAGGAATCGGGGAACAGATAGCCCTCTAAACGGTAGTAAACCTTTTCCTCGGGTATATCCTTTACAAAATCGTAGTCAAAGTCGCCGCTTTGAACCTCGTTTAAAAAGTCGGACTTAGTGCAGACCCCGTTTTCCTCTAAAATCTTGGCAATATCGTCTACAGAGGACATTTCGGGAATTGTGACGTGAACGCTCTCCGCCTTCGCGCCCTCCTCGATAAGCATTTTTGAAAGCGCCTCGTAGCCCGCCTCGTTGTTAAAGGTGTAAACCCCGTATTTGAACTGACCGTCATAGTGCTTAAGCTTTGTATAGGTTCTGAAAAGCAGGGGAATTTTAACCGCGCCGCATTCCTGCAATTTCTCGGCAATCTGCGCCGTGCCCATTCCCTGCTCGATTTCTATGGTACATTCCTTTCCCCTGCCGAAGCCTATGCCCATATAGTCCGCGCCCGCGTAGATAGCGCCGAAGGCAAGCCCTACAGAGACGATTATTATGCAAAGCACCCATATAAGGGTTTTTAACAGGCTGTGACCGCCCGAATGACGGCTCTTTCCCCGCTTTTCGTTTACTTGCGCGGGGGATTCGTCTATCTCAAAGCCCTTTCCTATTATAAAATCGTCCTCGGGGGAATTTGATTCAACCGAAAAGCCCTCATTTTGCGGCTTTTCGTTAAAGCTGTTACCGTCCATTAAAACCATTCCTTATTTGTTATACTTCATACTTTTTCTAAGCGCGTCTGCGTTTTTGGGGTCGCCGTCAAGCTCGCTTAAGAGCCTGAACCCGAAATCAAACGCCGCTCCCGCTCCAAAGGCGGTGGTTATATTGCCGTCGGTTACAACCGGCTCGTCTAAAACCTCCGCTCCCAAAAGCTCCTTTTCAAAGCCGTTAAAGCAGGTCGCCTTTTTACCCTTTAAAAGCCCCTTGTGACCGAGTATTAAGGGCGCGGCGCAGATAGCGCCTATAAAAAGCCCCTTTTCCGCCGCGTAGTTGATAAAACCC
Source organism: Acutalibacteraceae bacterium (assembly GCA_051880555.1). Taxonomy (GTDB): domain Bacteria; phylum Bacillota; class Clostridia; order Oscillospirales; family Acutalibacteraceae; genus UBA737. Next base: position 2,320 of record JBJEOE010000088.1, on the reverse strand, counting down.
TGAACGCACCCGCTTTTTTCAAGGTTAACAGTACCCGGCATACCGCCGGGAAGAATTATCATCTGAAGCCCGTCTGTTTCGGTCTCACTCTCTGCAATATCGCATACAACGGGGATCTTGTGGGCGCCCGTAACCGTCTTGCCGCCTATACCCACGGTCTTAACCTCGTACCCGCCGCGCCGCAGAATGTCAACGGGAACTAACGCCTCGCACTCCTCAAAGCCGTCGGCTAAAAAAACATAAATCATATTGCTACTCCTTATATAAAGGTAATACGGAATTTAAAATATCGTCCGAAATTTCGTCAATACCCCGCGGCTCGCCGTCCCTTGAGCAGGGGATAATCTCCCACCCCGAATAATCGGCGGTAAAGAGCGCCGATTCGCGGCACTTGTTAAGATAATCCTTGTCGCTTTCGTGAATATCCTTTTTGCCGCCGCCCTCGCCGTACCGCTTGTCAAGCAGTTTTTGCGAAACCTCAACGGGCATATCAAGGAAAATTACCCTGTCGGGTCGCGGAATCCCTATTTTGTTGTATTCAAAATCGTAAAGCCAGTCCAAAAATTCCTTCCAGTCTTTTTTTTGGAGCTTAGAGGTCTGATGAACGGCGTTGGAGGTGGTGTACCGCCCCGAAATTACCGTGCCGCCCTTTTGGTAATATTCGCCCCAACCTGTTTTGTAGGAGGCAAATCTGTCCACCGTGTAAAAGGCGGAGGCGGCAAAGGGGTTTACGTCGTCAGGTTTATTCCCAAACTCGCCCCTTAAATACATTTTAACAAGGGCGCTGGAATCGCTTTCGTAGTAGGGAAAAGAGACCGTTTTACAGTCCTTACCCGCTTTTTTAAGCCGTTCCTCCAAAAGGTTGAGCTGGGTGGACTTTCCGCTCCCGTCAAGCCCCTCTATTACTATAAGCTTACCCATTTTTCTTAAGCTCCCTAAAAAACTCCCGCACCTCGTCGGGCCTTCCGCAGGACATCTTGCCCTCGGAGCAGCCGCCCCTTACGCAGGAGGGACCCGCGTTTTTAAATAGGTTGGGCGCAACCTTGCTTACAAGGGCTAACATCTGGTTGGCAATGTCCCTTATCTCCCATTGGGCGCGGTTACAGCAACGCACCTTAAAGAAATTCATAAGGGAGCGGGCGTTCATTGTAAGCACCATTTGGGTCTCGCAGGCGTTGGGAAGGACAAAGCGAGCGTCCTCTATAGCCTTTTTCTCGGCAAGGCGGGTGGCGGTCTTTTCGTCCTTGCCCTCGGCTAAAAATGTTTTTATGTGCTTTTCCTTTAATATAGCGGCAAGGCGGTCGTATTTTTCCTGATCCGCCGCCATTATCTCGTCATAAAGCCGTTTTGCCTCCTCGTCCTCGGCGATTTCGGGCGGGGTGACGTAGCAGAAGCTCCCCTCCCTTACATACCGCTGGCTCTTTACCGAAAAGGACGCCATTCTGTGCCTTGTAATCTGCGCTAAGAGGGAGCGGGATACCCCCTCGATTCCAAAGGTAAAGCTTGCGTGCTCTATAGGGCTTTCGTGACCTATTTCCGAAAGCATTTCCACAAAGGACGCCGCCTTTTCGTCTGTTAAGCTGTCGTTTAAATCGTTTATGCTTGCACTGCTGTAGCACAGCTTTGCCGCCGCCGCAACCGTATGCTCGGGGGCGGGCGTGTGGGCTAAAAGAATAACGTTTGCCATATCTGCGTCTCCGTTCATCATATTATTTTAATTATATCAAATAGAATATATATTATCAATCAAATTTTTCAAAATTTGCGTATTTCAAGGCTTTTATCGTCCCCGCCCTTTATTATGCTCCTTATTACTATATAATAGCTGTAATCCTCGCTAACCTTAACGCATACCCTGTCGCCCGCCTTTTTGCCCATAATCGCCTTGCCCATAGGTGATTCGCGGCTTATAAGTCTCTCAAGGGAGTTTTGCCTTAAAGAGGTCACTATCCTTACGCTTTCAACCGCGTCGTCCTCCTCGACATAGTATTCCACCGTGTCGAACAGCCCTACCTCGTCGGCTTTGCTTTCGGGGTGTATTATTTTGGCGGTCTTAATCATATTTCTAAGATACCTGATTCTGCTTTCGTTCCTGCCGCGCTCCCGCTTTGCGGCGTGGTACTCGGCGTTCTCGCTTAAATCTCCGAAGCTCCTTGTGAACTTAACCTCCTCTAAAATTTGAGGTCTTACCACGGTAATGCGGTATTCAAGCTCCTCCTTCATTTTATCTATATCAACCTGAGTTAACTCGTCGTACATAATCCCAAATCCTCGTATAATAAAGTAGTAGTTTTTAGTGTCCCTCTCCAAGGACAATATG
>JBJEOE010000087.1:0-7115 GCA_051880555.1 Acutalibacteraceae bacterium | reverse complement strand
GCGCCACCTTGCCAAGGTGGAGGTAGCGAGTTCGAGCCTCGTAATCCGCTCCATAGGACGCTTAACATTCTTTAAGCGTCCTACTTTTTTAAAAAACCAAATACGGCACCATAGCCAAGTGGTAAGGCAGAGGTCTGCAAAACCTTTATGCCCCAGTTCAAATCTGGGTGGTGCCTCCAAAGCTCCAAAGTCGTAAGTCTTTGGGGCTTACTTATTACTTATTACTTCTTCACACTTCACTAAATTTGCCTTTGGGGCTTTGGAAGTAATAAGTAATAGTGAAAAGTGAAAAAGTTAGGTCTGCTTCGCAGACGAATTTTAGAGGGCGGTAATTTTATGAATGACAGTCCGTTAATAGTTAAATCAAAAAGCGTTGTAAAACATTAAAAGAAAAATCATAGGCGGTAAGGAGCTATGCCGAGAAACAACAAAAAGTTAATATCAAAAGATATAGATGGAAAAAAGATTAGAGAACAATACTTTGACGGCATACTTATTGGTCTGTTTATCGTGGTTACCTGTTATACCATCTGCTCTCTTTTTGATTTTAAAAACTTTTTTGATAATTTATTAAATAGTGTTATATTAATCACCTGCTTTTCTCCTTTCATATTATTGGCAATATTCAATAAGTTTGCTTTCGGAAAAATATTATGTGTTCTTTCAAAAGATAAACTGTATTATTTTAACGCCGAAACAAGAATTAATTCAAGGCATAATAAAACAAACGGATATATTGAATATACTGAGATTGAGAATGTTGAATATATACCATGTACACTCGGTGTGGGGGCAAAACGATTTTCGAGAGTAATAATCTCGGGAGGAAATTTCGAAATTACAATATGGAACGCAAATCGTAGTTTAGTTAAAGAAATAAATAGGAGAAGATAAAGAAATAATAAAAAATAACATATCAAAAAGCGCCGCGTTTCAGACGGCGCTTTTGAACTTATATTAACATTCCTGTTTTTTCCTTGAAGCCATCATTTCGGGTATCTGAGCCGCTATTATCGCGGCGAAGACCAGTGCACAGCCGCACAGCTCCTTAGTTGAAAGCGTATTGCCCGAAATGAGCCAACCGCCGAGAGCCGCGAAAACGCTCTCAAGGCTCATTGAAAGCGAGGCGACCGACGGCTCGGCGTATTTCTGCCCCACAATTTGAAGCGTATACGCAACTCCGCTTGACATTATTCCGAGGTAAAGTATCTGCGGTGCGGCGGCGAGTATGTTTGAAAGCTCCGGACGCTCGAAAATAAGCGCCAATACGAACGACAAAACGCCGACAACCGTAAACTGCATTACCGAAAGCTTTACCCCGCCCGTAACGCCGACAAACTTATCGATAGACAGAATATGCAGACTGAAAGAGACCGCGCAGATAAATATAAGCAGGTCGCCTATATAAATCCCCCCTACCCCGCCTGAAAGGCACAAGAGATAGAATCCGCTAAGCGCTACAAGCACGCTTATCCATATTACGGGGCTTGTTTTTTTGCCCATAAAAAAGGATATTACGGGTACTAACACCACATAAAGCGCGGTGATAAAGCCGCCCCGCGCCTCTGCCGCCGCGCCGTTTGGATATGCCGCCAAACCGAACTGCTGGAGATTTACCGAAATCGTAAGCATAAGTCCGCAGACCGCCGCCGCAATATAATACTGCTTTCTCTCCCCTTTTTCTTTAGGAAAAAAAGGGGTTTTTTCGCGGTTTGTGACCTTATAAAAGAGATAGAGCGCCGCTGCCCCGATAAAGGAGCGCAGGGCGTTAAAGGTAAATGGCGGGACTAAATCCGCCGCGTCGCTCTGCGCCACAAAGGCAAGTCCCCAGATAAGGGAGGCGGTGCAGAGAATAAGACTGCCCTTTAAATTATTGTGCTTCATTTACTTTATCTTTCCTCATTGTAAGCGAAATTCTTTTCTTTTGTACGTCCACGCCGAGCACCCAAACCTTAACAATGTCCCCGACCTTTAAAACCTCGGAGGGGTGCTTGATATAACGGTTGGTAATCTGTGAGATATGCACAAGCCCGTCCTGATGAACGCCTATATCGACAAACGCGCCGAAATCTATAACGTTTCTTACAGTACCCGTAAGCTCCATACCCGCCTTTAGATCCTCCATAGACATTATATCACTTCGCAAAAGCGGAGCGGGTAGCTCGTCGCGCGGGTCTCTGCCCGGGCGTTCAAGCTCCTTAATTATGTCCTTTAAGGTCGGTACTCCGATTTCAAGCTCGCTTGCAAGGGCATCTAAACCTCTTGCCTCGGCGTTTTCCGAAAGACCTACTGCCTTACCGTTCTTAACATCGGAATCGGTATATCCGCAAAGCTTTAAAAGGCTTTCCGCCGCCTTGTAGCTTTCAGGGTGAACCGAGGTGTTGTCAAGCGCTTGCTTGCCGTCGGCAATTCTTAGAAAGCCCGCGCATTGCTCGAAGGCTTTAGGTCCTAATTTTGAGACCTTTTTAAGCTGTGTTCGACAGGTGAATTTTCCGTTTTCCTCGCGATAAGCGACGATATTTTTTGCAACCGCCGAGGAAAGTCCCGACACGCGTGTTAAGAGCTGAACCGAGGCGGTATTAAGGTCAACCCCTACCGTGTTAACGCAGTCCTCCACCACGCCGTCAAGGGCGGTGTTAAGCTTTGCCTGTGGCATATCGTGCTGATACTGACCTACTCCTATCGCCTTAGGGTCGATTTTAACAAGCTCGGCAAGCGGGTCCTGCAGTCTTCTTGCAATCGATACCGCGCTCCTTAAAGACACATCGTAATCGGGGAACTCCTCCGCCGCAAGCTTGGAGGCGGAATAAACGCTCGCCCCCGCCTCGGACACCACCATATAGGAAATGCCGTCGTTAAGCTCCTTTATAACCTCTGCGGCGAAAACCTCGGTTTCGTGGCTGGCTGTGCCGTTACCGATTGCGAAAACCCGCACCGAATATTTTTTAACAAGGTCTTTTATAATTCTTTTTGCCTCTTCCACCTTATTTTTAGGCGGAACGGGGTAAATTACTCCCGTATCAAGCACCTTGCCCGTACCGTCCACCACAGCGACCTTACAGCCCGTTCTGTAGCCGGGGTCAAGTCCTAATGTCACCTTATCTTTAACAGGCGGCTGCATTAAAAGCTGGCGCAGATTAGTGGAAAAGACCTTTATTGCAGATACGCTTGCCCGCTCTGTAAGCTCGGAGCGTATTTCCCGCTCAACCGACGGAAAGATAAGCCGCGTATATGCGTCCTCCGCCGCCGCTTTTACGGTATCGGTAGCGGGAGAGCCCTCTTTGATATGATTTTTTGCGATTATAAACATCGCCTTGTCGCGGTCAAAATCAACAGAAACCTTTAAAAAGTCCTCCTTTTCGCCGCGGTTAATGGCAAGTATGCGGTGGTCGGGGATTTTTGCAATAGGCTCGGAATAGTCCTTATACATTTCGTAAACCCCTAAGTCCTCCCCCGCCGCCTTGACGGTAAGAATACCGTGAGCAGAGCAGACAAAGCGCATACGCTTTCTTACGTCCGCGTCGTCCGAGATCTTTTCGGCTATAATATCCATCGCGCCCTGCAAAGCGTCTTCGGCGGTTTCGACACCCTTTTCGGGGTCTATGTAATTTTCGGCAAGCTTTATCGGTTCTCCGCAATCGGGCGACTGCTCGTAAATAAGCTCCGCCAAAGGCTCTAAGCCCTTTTCCTTTGCAACCGACGCCCTTGTCTTGCGCTTTTTCTTAAAAGGCCTGTAAATATCGTCAAGCTCGGTCAAGGTTTTAGCCGCGTCAAGCGCCGCCGTAAGTTCCTCTGTAAGTGCGCCCTGTTCCTCAATAGCCGCCTTTATTTTCTCGCGGGTTTCGTCCATATTGCGTAAATACCCAAGCCTTTCGGACAGCTCACGCAGTATCTGGTCGTCAAGAGATCCTGTCGCCTCCTTGCGGTAACGTGCGATAAAGGGTATGGTGTTGCCCTCGTCTATGAGCTTGACGGTGTTTTCCACCTGAAAGGGCTTTAGGGAAAATTCCTCGGTCAATATTTTGTTAATATCCATTAAATCACCTGTTTAAAGCTTGAGTTCAAGCGCTTTGCCCGAATTATTGTATTCTCTGAACTTTACCCCCGCGGTAGTAAACATACGCTTTGAGGCTAAAACCGAGTCGGAGTCGGAGTACTTGTCCGACATATAAACGACCTCCGCAATCCCCGACTGAATAATAGCCTTAGCGCACTCGTTGCATGGAAAGAGCGTGGTATAAACCGTACAACCGCGGACGTTGCCGCTGGCGCAGTTGAGTATGGCGTTAAGCTCGGCGTGGCAGACGTAAAGGTATTTTGAATTGAGGGGATTCTCGTTTTTGTCCCACGGGAATTCGTCGTCACTGCAACACCTCGGCATACCGTTATAGCCCATAGACAAGATACGCTTTTCGGAATTAACTATGCAGGCTCCGACCTGGGTAGACGGATCCTTGCTACGCATTGAGGACAAAAGGGCTATGCCCATAAAATACTCGTCCCAGCTTAAATAATCTTCTCTTTTCAAGTAAAACGCCTCCTATTTATTCGTTAATTTCTTCCTTAAAGAAGAAAATCGCGTTGATAAGCATTATCACCGGGAAAACAGCGGTCACGGCAAAGCCTGTGTGCAGGCTCGATACATCGGCGATAATGCCTAATATCCAAGGGCCTAAACAACAGCCGAGGTCGCCGCACATGGCGAAAACGCTGAACATCACCGCGTCGCCCCGAGGAAAAGCTTTAGCACCCGCGGAATAGGTTCCCGGCCACATAACGCTTACCGTAAAGCCGCAAACAGCGCAGGAAATAAGCGCCAAAAGCGGAATTTTACTGAACGCCGCCGTAAAATAGCAAAGAGCGCAAAGCGTGCTTAAGGTAATAAGCGTTTTGCGGAAGGACAGCCTTTCGGCAAACCTTGCGTAAAGGATACGCCCCGTTCCCATAAAAATTGCAAAGGCGCAGGGACCCGCCAAATCACCGACCACCTTTGAAACGCCCAGCGCCTGCTGGGCAAACATTGAAGCCCACTCCGCCATTGCAATTTCGCTAGCTCCCGCGCAGAGCATCATAACCATAAAACACCGAAAAAGCGGCGTGCTTAAAAGCTTTTTAAGGCTGTCGCTCTTTCTTTCGGGCTCGGGCTCGATAATCGGCACCTTTAAGAAGCTAAACATATTAATAAAGGGTACTATCGCCCAGATAAGCGGAATATACATCCAGTTTGAATACCCGAAAAGGCTTACTAAAAGTGTGGTGACTGTCGCCGTTACTGCCTGACCCCAGCAGTAAAAGGAATGGAGTATCGACATATTTCCGCTCTTGTTCCTTGTTGGGAGCATCTCCACCATCGGGCTTAAAATAACCTCCATAAGCCCGCTCGCAAAGGCGTAGACCATTACCGAAATGACAATTCCGATATATGGGTCGGGCAAAGCCCTCGGCATAAAGGAAAGCATAGCAAGCCCCAGCGCCGCAAAGCCCTGACACATAAACGCCGTCTTTCTGTATCCAAAAATCCCCACGATTTTAGGGGTGAGCATATCGGTTACAAGCTGGGTTATGAAGTTGAACATTATTAGTCTGCCTAATTTTTCGTAGCCTATTTTATATACGTCCTGAAGCGCTATAAAAAGGATAGGCAGAAAGTTATTCACTATCGCCTGTACGAAAAATCCGACATAGGAGGCGATTTTTGTGGGCGTATAGCTTATTTTTTCATTCATTGTTAATTTCCTTAATTATGTCATAAATTTGCGCGGGGGCTTGGGCGATAAATTTTGCGCCGTTTTGCAACAGCTCTTCCTCGGTTCTAAAGCCCCACAGCACGCCGATTCCCGCCGTCTTAGCGTTTACCGCCGCCGCCATATCCATTCCCGAGTCTCCTACAAGGACGCAGGTCTCAGGTGTTACGCCGAGCTCCCTTATTACGTGGAGCGTTAATGCGGGGTCGGGCTTTGTTTTATATCCCTCGCGCTTGCCGGCGACAAGGTCAAATATGCCGCCGAACACCTTGTCTACAACCTTTTGCGCCATTTCCTGCGCCTTGTTTGAAATGACGGCGATTTTTAAGCCCTGCGCTTTAAGCCCGCACAGCAAGTCCTTTATACCGTCATAAGCGTCGGTTTTATCGAAATAATGCTCCCTGTAGCGCGCCATAAAAAGCTCTAAGCATTTTACCTTGTTTTCCTCGTTTTTTTCGCCATCAGGCAGGGCGCGCTCGATAAGCTTCGGTATACCGTCCCCCACAAGATACTTATATTCCTCGGTTTTGTGCGGGGGAAAGCCTAATTTTCCGAGTGCGAAATTAGTGCTGTCCGCAAGGTCGGCAAGGGAATTTACAAGGGTGCCGTCCAAATCAAATAATACCGCTTTTATCATTAATAATACCTTCTTACATACAAAAAATCCCTTAGCTTCCGCTAAGGGCTATTTTGCAAGTTAAAACTTTAGATTGCTCTGGTAACCTTTCCCGAACGTAAGCAGCGGGTGCAAACATTGATACGACGCGGAGAACCGTTTACTATTGCTTTAACCTTCTTAACATTGGGCTTCCAGGTTCTGTTAGAACGTCTGTGAGAGTGGGAAACCTTAATTCCGAAAGCGATTTCTTTGCTGCAGATATCACATTTAGCCATGGTCTGCACCTCCTTCTTTCTGTCGGCCGTCCGACCGAACCACATAGCAATACTTATAATAACAGATTATGAGACAAAAATCAAGTATTTTTTTATATTTAATACTCATATTTAATGCTCGCTTCGTTTCGGACGGCGCATTAAATCATTAGGAACGTCCCTAACATCCTTATTTTCGTAAAGAATCGCGTAACATTCCTCGGTTATAGGCATTTCTATCTTGTATTTTTTCGCAAGCGAGTAGGCAAGCTCCGCGGCATAATAGCCTTCCACCGTGCCGACCTCGCTAAGCGCCTGTTTAACGGAAGTTCCCGAGCCTACCTTTGCACCGAAGCGGTGATTTCGGCTATGCTGTGAAGTGCAGGTAACAACAAGGTCGCCTATACCCGCAAGCCCCGCAAAGGTGTACTCCTTTGCGCCCATACAAACGCCTAAGCGCGCCATTTCCGCAAGTCCGCGGGTTATAAGGGCAGCTTT
>JBJEOE010000086.1:0-7159 GCA_051880555.1 Acutalibacteraceae bacterium | reverse complement strand
TATATATAACACTAACACCGTTATCCTTTAGACTTCCCGTGTAATCACGTCTAAGTACACCGCCGTCGGTTTTAATAATATAGCTTGCCTCTTTTTGCGCCTGGAGCTGTTTTTCATAAGCCGCCTGTTGCTTTTCATAAGCCGCCTGCTGTTCTTTATACATTTTAAGGCTGTAATCATACGCCTGTTTTTGCCTTTTGGTTTCTTCTTCAAGCTCTGTAGCATAGGTACTCTGCGCAGAGGACCGCCAGCTGTTGTCATAACTACTGCGGATATTCTCGGCAGCTGAAAGCTTATCTGTGTCAATTTTGCTTATAGCGTCGGCAAGTGAAGCGGTAAGGGTATCAATCGCTTTTTGTCGGGTTACATCTATCTTATTTTTGCTGTTAGCATAGGATAGCTGTACCGCAGTCTGCTGTGTGCGGTTAAGTCCCGAATCGGTAAGTCCCAAATTTGCCATATTCTCGGCGACCTCACGCTCATTTATAAGCCTCTGCACCGCGTTTTCGTCATACAAATCCTCATAAGCTTTTGAGGTTTCGTCTATCTGACGGTTGTATGTATTCTGCGTTTGCAGTTTTTGAGTATCGTATACCTTGTCCGAAGCGGCAATATCGGCGTCGCGCTGTGCCGTTCCAAGCTTTTTATACTCGTTGTAAAGCTCGTCAATTCTGCTCGCCATTACCTCGCACCTCCTAAAGCTCTGTAATCAAGCGAAATGCTGTCAACAGACATAGCGCCCTCGCACTCCGCTTTTACACCTATACGGTTAATAAGCCGCACACAGGGGCGTAATTGCCTGTTATGCACATATTCGGGCGAATACCCGTCCTTGTTGCTTTCCGACAGCGTGACCGGCTCTCCCTGTTCCTCGCCCTGCTCGGTGACAAAGGAAACGCTTATCGGCTCGCCGTCGTTGTTACCGAACGCCATATTTATAAGCGGGATATTTTTAAAATAATGCGGCATACCGAAATCGAATATCTTTGTCTGTATCATAGAGTTAATCGGTATCTTTTCTCCGCTGTCGTTTATGTCGCTGTCAAGCTTTAAATCAAAGCGGCGTACAAAATAATGGCTTATATAACCGTCGCTGTTATAATACACGCAAAAGAGATTTGTACCCGATACAAACGCCGCTTGCAATGTGATGTATTTCTCTGTATCAGGAAGCTCCCAAATCCACCACGGGGTCATAACCTGCGCGTCCTCGGTCTTGTTGTAGTACGCCGCGTTTACATAGCCGTAGCTTTCGTAATTCATAACATAAGCGTGATTTCCGACAAAGAGGAAATAATGACCCTCCCAGTCGGCGGAATGTGCGTTTTTAAGGTTGCTTTCCGCACTTAGCCGCCTTTTAATCATATCCGAAAGACAGTATATATTCCTCTCGCTGTACTGATTTTGCGATACTAAAGTATAGACATTTCCGTCCGCGCAAGCCCATACAAGACGGTTTCTGCAAAGCTCCACGGTATCGGGGCAGTCGCACCCGATTGCCGAATGTAGCTGAACGATAGGAAAATACACGCTTGAAGCGGCGTAGTCCACCACATTCTGGTTGATTAAATCACTCGCCGTTATATCGCTGTTTCGTGTGTACTGGGTGTAAAATGTTTCGCGCTCCTTAAAGATAACAAGGGTATCGTTCTGTCTGCCGAACGCCGTCACCGCCTGATTGGAATTACCGACATAGGAATAGCAGTTTTCAGGGAAATACAGCGGATTATTAAGCCCCGACCATAAAACAAGGCTCTTTTCCTCGGTGTTTCCGCCTAAGAAAAGCCGCGTACCGCCGCTTATGCCCGCCGCGTCTCCGCCGAACCACAAGGCGCGTTTCATAGAAAACACCTTTTTAAGATTTTCCGCGCTGTTAGGACAGGGGGCGGTTATTTCCATATTGTCCTCAACGTAGTCGGATGCATTTATCCAAGCGTATTCATCGCCTGATGTTGATGTGAAGAAACCCACACGTTTACCCATCACACCCAAATAAATATTATCTCCCCTGTTTATCTGTTCTATCTGCCAACCGGAAGCAGAGCTTATTGTGAGAGAATGAATATAAACGTTACCGCTCTTATCTGTAATTTTTACCGTGACCGTTTTTCCTACAAAATCTTTTATGCTATGTAAAAGACCGTATGTCATAACGTTTTTTTTGCCTGAATCGCTGTCAACCGCAGAAATATCGCTGTATGTAGACCATATAGTTCGATAATAACCGCTCAAAAGATTATACCCCTCGAACATTACACCTCCATTATCCAATATTTCAGATTGGTTTGTGCCGAAACCTACTGCAGGCTTTTTACAATGCGTCATAATAATCGGCGCATATATATCCTTTTCCTCAACCCTTACCCACTGTGGATTGCTCTCGTCGGGGTCAATCGTCATAGTATAAATAGTCTTATTATTTAGAAAAGCGTATATTTTATCCTTATACTGTGTCGCAAAGCTAAGGCAAGCGGGTAGCTCCGGCAAAGAAATAATATCATTGGACGACACCCAAAACATTCCCGCTTCAGTGGCGGCAGTAAGAAATAAGTCGTCGGACGTATCCGCGTGCTGTTGTCCTACCACCTCATAATAAAAAAGCCTGTAAAGCTTTTCATTTTTAGTCATATAGATGTCGATAGGCTTTCCCGAATTTTCAACCTCGTCAAGCATTGCAACCTCTTTTTTCATATTGCTGTTTGTATACATACCGGGTCTTGTTTTCAGGATATTGTCCTTATACCACATATTTTTACTGTCGGTTAGCTGATTGTCCTGCACCATTGTCACCGAATCGCGCAGATTTATACCGCCTGAAAGCTTAGGCACGGTCACCGAACGCAACGGCTGTTTGTTTATTTTCGGAAATTTCATTAAAAGCCACCCCAAAATAAGGTAAATTATTTTAATCATTCGGGACACGGTATCACATCCCCCACCGATTCGGATTTTGTAAGCGCCGCACGCTTTGCATTGTAAAGCGATATAAAAATCTGCTGCTGGTCGCCGTCGCTCTCCGACTGCGCTAAAAACGCCGCCACGCCGTAGGGCATAATGTCGTTTAGCTCCCGCTCGGAAAGTAATATATTGTCCGTTATATGGTTAAGCGGAATAAAGCCGTCGCTGTGCTTTATATAAAATAAATCGGAATAAACGCCGTTAAGGACGGTAAGCGCACGGGAACGGAACCGCTGTTCGCCTGATATTTCGCCTGTGCTGTCGGTATAACCTAAAAGCGTAAGCGCTTTTTTCATCATCTCATTGCCCGTCATATGTCGCCTACCTCCTGTGTCTGTATGTTATCGCCGCTCTGCTGCCCCATAGCACCGCGCAGCTGTTCAAGCATTCGGCTCTGCTGTTCGGGCGGGAGCTTTGCAAATTTAGCATACTGCTCCGGGTACTGCCGCTGTAAAGCCGCTATAAGCTCGTCGTCGCTAAGCTCTCCCGAATTTTGCGCCTGTGCCTTTAAATCCTCACGCAGTCCCGTTATATCGGGTATCATACCGCTCGGCAAGCGTTCGAGATACTGGTCAAAGTTAATAAGCCCCGCCTGTAACAGTCTGTCAAGTGTGGATATAACAACCGCCTCGCTGTAAACGGTAGCCGCGCCAACGTCTACCCTTGCCGTAAATAAAAGGCTCTTGTAGCGCTCCGCCTTAAAGGGAAGATACTGAACGCCATTCCTATCCTCGATTTTAAGGGAACGGTCGCCGTAAAGGTTAATCCAAAAGTCCGCCCATATCCGCGCCACATCCTCTATGAAATCATAAAAACGGTTCATATACACCTGCATAGGAGCGGTTGCCGCCTCCCGCATTTGGATTATGGCGGAGGCGTTGTCGGGGCGTAGGTTACCGAGCGCCGCGTCATTAGCTCCCGAATCGGAAAGTGTGTTACTGCATAGATCGTTTACAAGGTTCTGATACTGTGCGGAGGTCTGCGGCGGCTGAATGTACTGTACCGCTCTTGCCGTCTCTTCCGCTGTTCCGAAAACCTTTATTATCTGCCCGGGGTCGTTTGTTATCGAATCGGGTACAATATCACCGTTTACAAGCATAATAGGCATACCGCTTTGCATAAGCCCCCATACGGCGGCGGTCAATGCGCGGTTTATCGCTATCTGATTGGGAATAAGGTATGTAATCTCGCTTTCTCCGTAGGCGCTCGACCGTCTTCTCTCCCAACAGAATTTTGCAATCGGATAGTTTTTAAGCTTAAGGCTCCAGGGCTTGCGCACATACGCCTTTTCGGTCACCCTTACCGCCATAACCTTATAGCTCTCATCCTTGTCGTCCCATTCCTTGTAAAGCTTTGTGTAAACCGTAACACGGCGGCTTTCCGTAGGCTCGTCCTCGCCTCTGTCGCCCGAAGTAAAATATTTATCGGTTTTATCGGGTACAATTTCATCATCGGATAGCCTGTTGCGCCTCGCCTCCCGCTTTACGTCCTCGACATCTCGCCGCTGTGCGATTATGATATAGGGCTGGCTTTGCACATCATCGCTGTTCGGGTCTCCGAAATTAACATTTTCAACGTCCAAAACCTCGCAGGCAATATCGCCCTTTATGGGCTTTGTGCGCCCCTCGTCGGCATAAAGCCCCGTTTCAATGTCGCTGTCCCAATAGGTAAAAAGAATACCCGTACCCGAAATATAGGCGTTTCTTAGTACCTGCTCTTTCTTGCTGTCTAACTTTACGCGCTCTGCAGTTGCGCGGAAATAATCGGACATTGCGGCGGTAATCGCTGAAATTTCGGGGGCTTGCGGCTCACCGCTCGGAATATTCCCCTCGTACATCTGATTTTTAACCGTTTCGCTCTCGCTCTTAATATCGGCGGTGTTAGGTATACCGTCGGCTGAATAATTAACTGCCAGCGGAGAAGCCGTCACAACCGACATTTTGTATTCGCCTATTCGCTTTATTATGTTTCGGCGGACAAGCGGACGCTCGTTGCCGCACTTTGCCCCGTGCCATTGGTCGCCTATGTAAAACCTCTCATTTCTTTTGGTCTGCTCAAAAATGCCCCGTTCTCCGACAGAGGACTTAAACTCCGCTCCCGCCCTGTATTCACGGCTTATCGCTTTAGGCTCTGTATGTATTTTTTCTTTCATTTCTTTTCTCCAAAGCAGAGGGGCGACCGTCTAAGCCGCCCCACATAATAGTTTTTATCAGGAAGCCGGCGCTACAATACTTTCGATATTGTCGGTCTCGGACTTCTTTACGAACACGTCGTAATACAGCCTGTAATTAAACACATACGCGTCGGCGTTTATGTTCTGCTCAGGCGTAAAGGTTCGCATTGTTACCGTCTTTTTAACAAGGTGCGCGCCCTTTTTAGGCAGTACCAAAGCTCTTACAAATCCGGCAGAGCTTGCAGGCGTAAAGCCGCCCGTGCCGCGTGACGATGCGGACGCCGCCGTTCCCGCGGTAAAGGTGTACGAATCACGCATACGCGCCGCGTCAACCGGAATAAGCGCCACGCCGTTTAAGGACTTGACGCGGGTATTTATACCGCCCTTTGAAAAGTCGGATATTACTATATTGCGGGAAATCTCCGCAGAGTTCATAAGCGCGGCATACATTACCGGGTCAACGAAAGCGACAAGCTCCTCGCTGTATCCCACGCGCGACTGAACATTGTTTATGGCGGTGGAAAGCTGCGCAAATTCCTTATTAGCGGTGTATGTCGCCTTATGGCTCTTGGTGCTTGCAATACCCGCAAGCTTTGAAAGGGTATAAGCGTCCATTTCGGGCGCAACCTGGGTGCGTACATACTCGCCCAAAATCTGACCTGCAAGATTTGCAACTCCGGTTTCGTCCATATCCTCACGGTCAATCTGCAGCTTGCGACCTCTGTCCTTTGAAAGGGTGTAGGGTGTCTGCGCGACGGTCATTCCCGAAATAAGGAAGCCCGAATCGCGGTTATAGTCGGCAAGACCGATAAAGTCCACGTCGGGAATTATTACGGTCTTCGCCCCCACAAACCTCGCTCCGAAAGAGCTGTCCGCAAAAAATGAGGTCTGCGCCTCCTGAACAAGCTTTTTGTCCAATGCGTCGGTATATTTGCTGGCGGTTGCCAATGAATTAATAGCCATTTTTCATTTCTCCTTTTTTAAAATAAATTCAAATTAAGCCTCTCTGGCCTTACGGGAGGTGTCACAAAGTGACGAGGGTTTGCCCCCGTCTACACTCCAACCGCACCGACAAACGCGTCAACCACGGAATCTGTTATATTTTCCGCGCTCGAACCCGCTCCGGTGCTTGCTTTAGCCGCGGCTTCCTCCGAAGCTTTAGCCGCCGCTATTTTTTTATTCTCTCTGTGCATATAGCGCAGATAAGCGGACATTAAGTCCCTGCCGTTTGCCGCTTCGGTTTTAACCTCTTTAGGCAGCTGTGAAAATTCGGCAAGCTCCGGGAACTCTGCTTTAAGCTCCGAAAACTCGCTCGCAAGACGCGCTTCAAGGCTTTCCCGCTTGTCACGCTCGGCTTTTTCAGCCGCTTCCTTGCGGTCGGCTACGATTTTGTCGTATTTCTGCTTTTGACCCTCGCGGTAGACCTTCATAAGGTCGTCAATAACGCCGCTATCCTCGCCGAATTTGTTTACAAGCTCCTGACGGTGACTGTTTTCGTCCTCGGCAAAAAGCCTGTCAACAACCTCCTCAATTGTCTGTCCGCGCTGTGCGGCTATGTAATCGAGCTTGTTATACAGCGGCTTTACGATATTATTGTAGAAAATGCCCTGTTCGGCAAAATCAACCGCTTCTTCACGGTTAAGCGTTCTGATTTCCTTGTTGTACTTTACGTCAAGCGCAAATTCAGGTTCCGCCGCGCCCTCATTTCCGTGCGATACCTCCGCAGGCGTGGCGACCTCGGCTGTATCATTTTGTGTTACGCCCTCCTCGGTATTTGCGGTATTTTCCGCGGCTTCCTCGGTTGCGGGAGCGCCCTGCTCCTCCGTCGATATGGCTGTCTCGGGATTTACATTTTCATTTTCCATTGTTTTTTACTCCTTTTCGGATTTTTATATATCAACGCCTTAAACGTCAATATCTGTTTGTTCGCCGCCGTCATAAAAAAGCATATTGTTAAGCTCTTTTTCGGCACGCTTAGCCTCTCTTATCTGCTTTTCGGTAGGCTCGGGCGGCTTTACCCGCCTTTTA
>JBJEOE010000085.1:0-7193 GCA_051880555.1 Acutalibacteraceae bacterium | reverse complement strand
TCAAAGCTTTTAGAAAATAAGAGCTTAGGCAAAAAAACCTTGGATTGGGTGCTTTCTTCACTTTCCGAGGGTAAAGAAGAAGTATTGCAGGATTTCATCAGTCAATTATCCGCTAAGGCTATTTATGACAAGGACAAAGAAGTATTTTCGCTTTCCGACCAAGGGGCAATAATAAACCCCGAAAGAATGGCTAAGGAATTCGGTTTAGGTGCGGCGGCAGGCGGTATTATGGGCGGCGGTATGCTTACATTCAATTCGATTGTAAATTCAAAGACCAAAGCCGAATATAAACAAATAGGCGCAACCGCCCGAAAATTGGGAGATGTTGACGGTTTAATCAATTACGCCCAGCGTTCAATCGATAACGATGTACGAACCTTAGCGTATAATACAGATTCCGAAAGTATAAGCGATTTGGAGTTAGGACAGCTTTACGCTTACGCCTGCCGCGATATAGACAGCGCAATTAATTCTCCCAAAGAGCTTAATATTGCTATCGATAATTTCAACGAAATAGCAAGCTCGACCGATTCAAAGCTTATAAACGGCATAGCCTCGTCCCGGCTTATAGAACGGCTTACTTCCGCGGGCATTGACAGCGAATCGGCGGAGTATATAATAGACGATAATGAATCCGGTGTCAAAACCGATATAGGTAAATCAGAAAATGAAACCGATAATTCAATTAATGACGAATTCGGTACAAAATCGGCATTTACCGAATATTCCTCTAAAAAGTATAAGGCTGACCCGATAGAAAGCTATATGGCAAAGGAGCACGGCAGAGAAAAGCTTTCGGACGACCAGCTTCAAATTGTAATGGTTGCGAGAAAACTCGGTCACAGCGTTGTATTTGAGGACACCGCAAAGACGCGCGGTTTTAAATCGGACGGCTATATTGAAAATGACGGAACGATACATATTGACTATGACAACACAAAGCCTGTGCAGTTTGTTTTCAAGCACGAGCTTACGCACTACTCCGAGGGAAGCGAACTTTACAAAAACTTTGTCGAAACGGTAAAGGCTTCAAAGACCTACGCAAAATGGATAACCCAGAAGATAGGCGGAGAGGATTCGGCGGCTGTAAAGTCGGCTAAATACCGTCAGTCTGTAATCGACGGCTACGCGGCAAGCGGTATAGAGCTTACGCCAATGCAGGCTGAAAGCGAGCTTATAGCGGATTTTGTCGGAGATACCTTATTCACCGAGGACGGCAGTGGGCTTGAAAGCATTATGTCCGATATGAACGCGAAGCAAAGAAAATCCTTTGTTCAGTATATAAAGGATTTTTTCGCTTATATCAAGGATAAGCTTTCGCGTAACAAGACGGCGACAAGCGACATTTTAAGGCTTGAAAAAATGTTTAATGAAACGCTGTCCGCCGTAGAGCAAAGAAACACCTCCGACGAGGTCGATGTGAAGTATTCTTTAAGGGTAGGAGCAGAAGCTGATGTTGAAAGGGCTTTAAATGATAAGAATTATACGGAAGATGTATTTTTAACGGAAAGCAGCCCTTCAATTATTACAAGTCAAAAAGGAGCTCGCAACCTTCCTATGCTAATGAAAGCTTCTCATATTAGGGAGAATATTTTTACAGAACAGGAAGCGAAACAAAGTGGTCTAAAAGTTAATAGTAATATAAACTATCATGGGCTCGGTAAAGATTTATTCTTGAAAGTTATCGACGGATTAGATGATGTGAAACTTGCTTATCGTGGCACCAAAAACGCAAGCAATCCAAGCAGGCGAGAAAATTACTTTTTGTTAATATCGCAATATAAGGACGCAAATGGAAATATTATAAATATTCCAGTTTTTATTGATGAAAAAGGTCAATATAACAGGGTATTCATAGATACTAATAAAATAGCCACTGTTTTCGGAAGAACCGATATTAATGATTATATCAATCGCGAAGTTGCAAACAAGAATCTTGTGAGAATAAAAAATAAAAGCACTCAAGCCAGTGAACTGACATCACCAATTAATGCCAGTTATAGCAAGAATGCTTTTACTGACAATACTGTATCACAAAAAACACAGTCTGTCAAGAATAATATATCCGAAAATACCGAAAATAGTACAGAAAAGTTATCTGACCGCACACCCGAACAACTTGATACGGATTATATGCAGGCTGTCAATAACGGAGATATGGAAACTGCGCGTAGGTTGGTTGACGAGGCGGCGAAACTTGCTGGATATAATAAAAAACTATATCATCAAACTGGCAATGATTTTACGGAATTTAATACCGACAATCAACAGGCAGGCAAATATGATGATGAATTGCCCAGCGGTATTTTTTTAAAAGGTTCTTCAAGAGATATTGGTTTAAAGGGCAAAAAGCAAATGAGCTTGTATGTCAAAGCTGAAAATACTCTTAACTTCCTTAATAGGGATAGCGCTCAAAAATATTGGTCTGAACATTTAAGCGAATATTCTAAAATTAAGGAAGAAATTAAAAGAATAGATGATGAGTATAGAGCAAAAACAGACAAAGCTTTTGCTGACGAAAAGAAATTATATCGTGAAATATGGCAGCTAAACAGAGAGGGTAAAATTTCTGATGAAGAATATCAAAAAAGAATTGATTTAACAGAAAGAAAAAGCGGTGAACTTACAAAAGAATGGACTGAAAAGTCAAATAGAAAAAGAGCAGAGGCTAAGAATCTAATAAATCAATATATTTTGAATTCTGATTATGATTCTGTTTATATAGGGATAGATAATGGTTCTTTTGGAAGAACAACAGAAGCTCTTATTGTCTTTAATTCAAATCAAGTAAAATCCGCCGACCCTGTAACCTATGACGATAATGGTAATATCATTCCTCTTTCTCAAAGGTTTAATGCTGAAAATAGCGATATAAGATATTCTATTCCGTTTAATCAAGCCGAGTTACTTGACAAATACGACCGCGGCGAAATTTCCCGTGAGGAGTACCTAAAGCAAAGCAATGAGAACTGGAAAGAGGCTGTAAATAACTACGGTACAATCGAGACCGGCGAAAATCCCGTTAATGACATTCCTGTTCCGCAATCGGTTGACGGGAATCAGAAAACACAGCGTTTTGCACGGACGGTTATTGAAAGTGGCAAGCTTACAAACAGAATGGTTGAGGATATGGGAGCGGATATTCTGCTCGGAAAATTCGCATATACGCCCGTATCGGACGAATCGGCGCAGGCGGCCGCGGATAAGGCTGTAAAGGGCGGGTTTGCCGAAAGTTCGTGGCAGGAGGCGGTAAACGCTTCTAAGCTGATTACCAAGGATAAAATAGCAATAGGCGAAAAGCTCCTTATGCAGGCTATAGCAAACAAGGATACTAAGCGGGCGCTTGAATTATCTTCCGAGCTTGCGGACGTGCTTACTCGCAACGGTCAAAACATACAGGCGGCAAGTATGTTTAAGAAAATGACGGGAGCAGGAAAGCTTTTAACTGTTCAACAGTATGTGAACACCTTGAATAAAGACCTTGAGGCAAAATACGGAGAAAATGCTCCTACGGTTAAAATCAATGAGCTTATAGCGCAGCAGATTGCCGAATCAAAGCCCGGAGAGGATATATACAGCATATACGAGGACGCATTGCAGGACGTGGCGGCGCAAGTACCCGCTACTTTCCTTGATAAGTGGAACGCGTGGAGATATATGTCAATGCTCGTTAACCCGACCACCCACATAAGGAATATTGCGGGAAACGGTTTGTTTATTCCGTCTGTCAGAATGAAAGACTTTATATCCGCCTCTTTGGAGACTGCTTTTATTAAAGACAAGGACAAACGCACAAAATCTGTTGTAATTAAAAAGGAATATAAAGAATTTGCCGAAAAAGATTTGACGCGTTCGGAAGTAAAAAACGCGCTTAAAAGCGGCGGCAAATTCAATATTGAGACAGAAATATCCGAAAAGCAGAGGATATTTAAAAACAATGCGCTTGAGTTTGTCCGTGTAGGCAATGGGAATCTGTTAGAAACCGAGGACTTGATTTTCAAAAATATCCATTATAAGCACGCGCTTGCAGGTTTTTTACAGGCGCGGGGTGCTGGCCTTAATAACATTGATGAAAGTTCGTTGTGGGAGGCGCGCGCGTATGCCGTGCAGGAAGCTATGAAAGCAACATTTAACGACGCAAATTCTATTTCGACAGCATTGTCGGCGGCGGCAAATAAAAACAATGCGCTTAACATAGCTATAAACGGTGTCCTCCCGTTCAAGAAAACGCCTGTCAATATTGTTAGGCGAGGTGTTGAGTACAGCCCGTTAGGACTTTTAAAAACAGTTGTCAAAGGCAGTTATGATTTAAAGCAAGGTAAAATAACCGCCTCGGAATATATAGACGGACTGGGAGCAGGAATATCGGGAACTGTTGTTTTTGCTCTCGGTGCTTTTCTTTCTTCGCTCGGATGGGTCACAGGAGGATTTGGAGACGATGAAGAAGATAAGTTTAAGAAACTGAACGGCGAGCAGGAATACGCCCTGCAACTTTTCGGAAAATCTTACACTATCGACTGGGCTGCTCCTGCGTGTATACCGTTTTTTATCGGTGTAGAGACAGTAAATGCATTGAGACAGGATAATGAGGGCTTCAAGCTTTCTGATATAACCGAGGCTATGTGGAATTCTTTAGAGCCTGTTATTAACCTTTCAATGCTGAGCGGTGTTCAGTCGATGATTGAATCGGTGAAATATGCGGCAGAGGATAAATCCGTTATATCTTTAGCGGGGAATATTGCAAAATCGTATTTTTCACAAGGGCTGCCTACTGTGTTGGGTAAAACTGCACGAACGCTTGACAGCAAAAGGCGCAGCAACTACATCGATAAAAATTCCCAGCTTTCGGAATTTACTCAAAGCGCAATAAATACCGCAAAATCAAAAATACCTGGGCTTGAAGCGACACGCCCTGAATACATTAACGCGTGGGGACAGGCGGAAAGCAACGGTAATGTTGCAGAGAGGATTTTTGGGAATTTCGTATCGCCTGGTTATTATTCGGATATTGAGTACAGCGAAATGTCCGAGGAGCTTTTAAGGCTTTCCGAAGCAGTAAAGGGTGAGGACATAAGTGTATTTCCGAAAACCGCTCAAAAATCGTTTGAGGTAAACGGCAAAACAAAACATCTTACTGCGGAGGAATACAAGAAATACGCTAAGGCAAAGGGACAGTATTCCTACGACTATGTAAGCGAGTTTGTCAACAGCTCCGAATACAAGAAACTGACCGACGAGGAGCGGGCAAAGGTGATAAGCAACCTTTACAAATACGCTAACGCCAAAGCAAAAACCGAGGTATCGGATTACGACATAACAAAATCGTTTAAATCGGTGTCGCAATGGGAAAAGCGCGGTAAATCTCCTGTTGTGTATTATCTCGGTAAAGTGTTATCGGAAAAATAAAATAAACAAAAAGCGTGTCGCTTCGGCGGTGCGCTTTTAAATTTAAGGAGGCATAAAAATGGCAATCAGGACAATCAGCTACTCGGTAAAAAGTGACGGAATAAGTCCGAATACCGAGCAGCAGGCGGGGCTTCAAAGCGAGCACGCGGTGACACAGCTTGTCTTTACTCTCGACAGTACGCTTTATCAGGAGTTATTGAGTGAAAAACAGGACGGCGACACCCTTGTTTATCGCTTTGACTGCTGTGACAGTATGGGCGGGGCTGTGAAAACCGAGCCTTCGACGCTTACTTCCGATACTGTGACATTCACGGTCGGGGAAAACCTGACGAGGAGCGGCGGAAAGGCGAGGGTTTACCTTGTTATTTCCCGCTACAACTCGGAGGAAAAAACCGAGACAGAATTACTTTCTTTCCCTGCAAAGCTCCGATTTGAAAATGTACCCGAGACCGACAGCGACAACGGCAATTCACAGGAAAGCCTTTCAACACTTACAGAAGCGGCGAAAAACGCGGCGGAGCGGGCGAAACAGTCGGCAGATACTGCGGTAGAGGCGCAGGGGAAGACCGAGGCGGCGAGGCTTGCTATTGAGGATGGGAGTACCGTTATTTTTGACGGAAACGGCACGTTCGGGAAAGCTGACGTTGATTTCGTCATTGATACTGAGCTTTCTACGGAAAGCGATAACGCGATAGCAAATAAAGTGGTTGCAATAAAAACCAAAGAACTTTTCGCTTTGATAAACCAAGTAAAAAAAGAAACACTATTAGCTTCGCATCCAATACATTCGTTTTTCTATTCTTCCGACCCGATAGACCCATCAACACTGTTTGGCGGCACGTGGGTGCAGATAAAAGATACTTTCCTGCTTGCGGCGGGAGATACTTACCGAGCCGGGACAACAGGCGGCGCAAAGGAGCACTCACACAATATTGACCCCGACAAGGCGTATGCACAGTTCTATTCGTCTGATGGAACAGAACTGTTTACTGGTTGGCGCCGCGGAGTAAATAGTAAAAGCTGGGATTCAACCGAGCACTTTTTAATGAACGGTTATTCTACAGGCCAGCAAACCGTTGATGGCGGTGTAGGTGTTTACGGAACTTCTGATGAAGCGAACAATATGCCGCCGTATTTAGCGGTTTATGTTTGGAAAAGGACAGCTTAAGGAGGTAATTTTATGGCAAAAATATTTGTTGAAAACTTTATATTTCAGCCCAAACGGAAAACGAAGGAGGCGTGGAATAGTGAAAACCCGATACTGCTCGACGGTGAATTTGGCGTTGTGACCGATGGTACTGAAACCGAGTGGTTAAAGGTCGGCGACGGAGTTACCGCGTGGAATTCATTACCGTATAAAAAAGGACCCAAAGGCGATACGGGACCGCAGGGCTTAAAGGGAGATAAGGGCGACAAAGGCGACAAGGGCGATAAAGGCGATACAGGCGCGACGGGTCCCCAAGGCATACAGGGCATACAGGGTAAAAAGGGCGATACAGGAGCGCAGGGAATTCAGGGTATTCAAGGTAAAAAAGGCGATAAGGGGGACAAGGGCGATAAAGGCGACCCTTTCACTTACGCGGATTTTACACCTGAGCAATTGTCGGGGCTTAAAGGCGAAAAGGGCGACCCGGGAGAGGTTACAACCGACTACGCCAACGCCACCTTTGCTAACGCCCCGAAAGGCAGTAAAAGCGGCGCGTCGTTCCTGATTGATGATATTTCGCCGGTAGAGCATAATATGACGGTCAAGATTAGGAGCAAAAATATTTTGCCGCTTGCCGACA
>JBJEOE010000084.1:0-7267 GCA_051880555.1 Acutalibacteraceae bacterium | reverse complement strand
GAGGCAAAATGGTTTTATATAATCTGCTCTGTGCTTACAGCGGCGGCGGGAATATACATTATTATCCGTCCCCACAGCTCGGCAATATTTCTTTGCAGGCTGATGGGCGTGCTTGCGGTTATCTGCGGCGCGGCAAAGATATTCGGCTATATATCCTACGATATTTATAACCTTGCGTTTCAGTTTGATTTATCGCTTGGTATATTTGCGATTATCGCAGGACTTGTAATGCTTTTAAGGTCGGAGCATGTTATCACCTTTTTACCCGTGCTTATCGGGATTTTTATTTTGGTGGACGGAGTGTTTAAGCTTCAAACCGCTGTTGACGCCTACCGTTTCGGGCTGTCGGGCTGGTGGCTTATTCTTATAGGCTCTGTTATCTGCGCGATACTCGGAATACTGCTTATAACAGATCCCTTCTACGGGAGCGAAGCGCTGACGGTACTTGTGGGCATAGGCATAGCGGCGGACGGAATACAAAATCTTTTTAACGCCGCATATACCGTAAAAATAATCAAAAATAAAAAGCTTTAACGAAAAGGGGATTATGATGATTAAACTTTCAAAGGCGATAGTAAAGCACAGGTTGCTGATTTTGATTATCGCGGCGGTACTGATTATCCCGTCGGTTATCGGAATGGCAGGCACGCGGATTAATTACGATATGCTAAGCTACCTGCCCGACGATATTGAAACAATCGAGGGGCAGGATATCCTGCTTAAGGATTTCGGCAAGGGCGCCTTTTCCTTTGTAATCGTGGACGGTATGGAGGATAAGGACATATCTAAGCTTAGGGGTAAGCTCGAAAAAATCGACAATGTTGACAGCGTTATCTGGTATGACAGTCTTATGGATATTTCGGTTCCTAAAGAGGTTTTACCCGACGAGATATACAACGCCTTTAACTCGGGAGATTCCACGGTTATGGCGGTATTCTTTAAGACCTCAACCTCGGCGGACGAAACCATGCAGGCGATAAAGGAGATAAGAAAAACCGCGGGCAAGTCCTGCTTTGTAACGGGTATGTCTGCGGTGGTGACCGACCTTAAAGACCTGTGCGAACACGAAGAGCCGATTTATGTAGGGCTTGCGGTGCTTTTGTGCTGTGCTGCGATGATGCTCTTTATGGATAACTGGATTGTTCCTTTTGTTTTCCTTTTAAGCATCGGCTCGGCTATTCTTTTAAACCTCGGCACTAACTACTTTTTGGGCGAGATTTCCTATATCACAAAGGCGCTTGCGGCGGTGCTTCAGCTTGCGGTCACTATGGACTATTCAATATTCCTGTGGCACAGCTACGAGGAGCAAAAAGCGCGCTATTCGGGTGACAAACAGCGGGCTATGGCGCACGCGATAAAGGCGACTATAAGCTCGGTTTTCGGAAGCTCCGTTACTACAATAGCCGGCTTTATCGCCCTCTGCTTTATGAGCTATACTTTAGGGCTTGACTTAGGCGTTGTAATGGCTAAGGGTGTGCTTTTAGGTCTTATAGGCTGTATAACAACCTTGCCCGCGCTGATACTTGTTTTCGATAAGCTGCTTGAAAAAACAATGCACAAGCCGCTTATGCCGCCGCTTAACGCTCTTACAGGCTTTGTCGTAAAGCGTTCGTGGATATTTATTCTTGTCTTTGCTCTGCTCGTTGTTCCCGCCTCTGTTTGCTACAACAGGGCGAATAAGGAGGTATATTACGATATGACGCAGTCTATCCCCGACGATATGGAATGTGCCATAGCAAATTCAAAGCTAAAGGACGAATTTGCGGTCGGCTCAACACATATGCTCCTTGTCTCGGCTGATACGGACGGCAAGAGCATACGAAATATGATGTCCGAAATGGAGAAGACCGACGGCGTAAAGTATGTTTTAGGGGTTGAGTCGGTTGTCGGCAGTCTGATACCCGAGGAAGTAATACCCGACTCTGTGAAAAATATACTGCAAAGCGAAAATTGGAAGCTGTATATCATCAATTCGGAATATACGACGGCAAGCGATGAGGTAAACGCTCAAATATCAGAGCTTAATAAAATACTCAAGAAATATGACGAGTCAGGTATGCTTATCGGCGAAGCGCCCTGCACTAAGGATATGATTGATATTACAAATCACGATTTTCAGGTTGTAAACGCCATATCTATAGCGGCTATATTTATTATAATTGCCATAGTTTTAAAGAGCGTATCCCTGCCGATAATTTTGGTCGCGGTAATAGAGCTTGCAATCTTTATAAACTTAGGAATACCGCATCTTACAGGCACTTCGATGCCCTTTATCGCGCCTATATGCATAAGCACTATTCAGTTAGGCTCTACCGTCGATTACGCGATTCTTATGACCACACGCTATAAGAGAGAGCGTTCCCACGGCGAGGATAAGCGTTCGTCTGTAGCAACGGCGCTTAAAACCTCGATACCGTCTATTACGGTAAGCGCGTTAGGATTTTTCGCGGCAACCTTCGGAGTGGCGGTTTATTCCGATGTTGATTTAATAAGCTCGCTGTGCAACCTTATGGCAAGGGGAGCTATTATAAGTATGTTTTGCGTAATATTCATTTTACCCGCAATGTTTATGCTTTTCGATAAGGTCATTTGCGCTACAAGCATTGGCTTTAAACCCAAAAATAACGGAGGTAATCTTTAAATGAAAACGGGAAAAAAGGATTTAATTAAGGTAATAGCGGTCGCCGCCGCGGGAGTTATAGCGGGAACGGGCGTTACCGCCGCCGCATTCGGCACAGCAAATAAGACAGAGGATACTGAAAACACCTCCGCCGCCTCATCGCAAGCTGCAGAAACAACCGAGCAAAAAAAGCCTTCAAAGGACGAGACTGTGTATGTACTCGCAAACGCTGACGGCTCGGTTAAGAAAATAATAGTAAGCGACTGGATTAAGAATAACGGCGGGAAAACCGTTAGTGACAAAACCGAGCTTTCCGACATTAAAAATGTAAAGGGCGACGAATCCTATGTGATGGATACCGACAATATGCGAGAATGGAATGCGGACGGAAAGGACATTTATTATCAGGGTACAATAAGCAAGGCTCTGCCCGTTGACCTTAAGGTCAGCTACGAGCTTGACGGCAAGCCGGTTTCCGCCGAGTCGCTTGGGGGCAAGAGCGGTAAGGTGACAATCCGTTTCGATTATACCAACAATCAGTACAAGAATGTGAGCATTGACGGAAAAAATACTAAAATTTATGTGCCGTTTGTAATGCTTACGGGACTTTTACTTGATAACGATATTTTCACAAATGTTGAAATTTCAAACGGAAAAATAATTAACGACGGTGACCGCATTATTGCCGTAGGCTTTGCACTCCCCGGTATGAAGGAAAACCTTAATTTAAGCCGCGATAAGGTTGATATTCCCGATTTTGTTGAGATTACCGCCGATGTCAAAAATTTTGCCCTCGGCAATACGCTTACCGTTGCGGCAAACAGCATTATAAGCGACCTTGATGTTTCAAAGCTTGACAGCGCAGACGACCTGCAGGCCTCTTTGACCGAGCTTTCGTCAGCTATGTCAAAGCTGCTGGACGGTTCCTCCGAGCTTTACGGCGGTTTAAGCGAGTTGCTCCTTAAATCAAATGAGCTGGTAGCGGGTGTTGATAAGCTTGCAAACGGCGCAAGCGCGCTTTCAGACGGTACGGCAGCTCTGTCGGCGGGACTTTCAGAGCTTGTCTCCAACAACGATACCTTAAACACGGGTGCAAAGCAGGTCTTTGATACTCTGCTTTCTACTGTTTCGCAGAAGCTTAAGGATAACGGAATCACCGTAGATACCCTTACGGTCGAAAATTATAAAACGGTTTTAGGCGGTCTGCTTGAAAATCCGACCGATTCGCAAAAGGCACAGCTTATTAATATAGCCGATACGACGCTTAACGCCAAGCTTTCCGCAATCGGAGTTCCGCAGGATTATTACGGGGCTGTAAAGGTGCTTTTGGCAACCAAATTAAGCTCCGGCGAGACGCAGGAGAACGCTATGGCTCAAATCGCCGCAATGCTTCAAAACATAAGCGACCCGCAGAACGCTGCGTCAATAGGCGCGGCGGCGGCGACCGCCGAAAGTGAGAACGGAAAGCAGATAATAAACGCCCTTTGCCTTAATTTATCAAAGCAGACCCTTGAGCCTACCGTAAAAGAGGCTGTGACTCAGCTTGACAGCTACAACGAGTTTTATAAGGGCGTGCTTGCCTACACCGCAGGCGCAAAACAGGCGTATGACGGCAGTACGGAGCTTAAGAACGGCGCTAAAGAGCTTTCAGACGGTGCAAATGCGCTTAAATCGGGCTCGTCACAGCTTGTAGGCGGCGTACAGCAATTGACTGACGGCTCAAAGAGATTAGCTGACGGACTTAAGGAGTTTAATGAAAAGGGAATAAGCAAGCTTACTTCCCTTGCAGGGGACGATTTGGGCAGTCTTGTTACAAGAATCAAAGCCACTGTCGAGGTCTCACGCGATTACAAAAGCTTTGCGGGAATAGCCGACGGCACGGACGGCGATGTTAAATTTATTTACCGCACCGATGAAATAAAGTAATTCTTACCGACAGAAACCGATTAAATATTATACTTTTATTCGGATAATAAACGGAGGGGTTAAAACGAGTCAAATATTTATCTTGTCCTGCGAATCAACAGTAGATATTCCATTATAAAGCATAGTAATACCCACCGAAAAAGGTCAGCTTATTTCTCTGCCTTAATCGGTGGGTATTTTTGTTTTAATATTTTAGTCCTTAACCTCAATAATTTTTAATGCTTCCTCTTTCGTCAGTTCGCCCTTTATATATTTATCACGAGCCTGCGACGCGCCCTCTCGCCAATTCAAATATTCCGCTTATACATTTTTTGTTTGGTGCGCTCAAAGGCTTTTAAGACGGGATCCGTGTCTACGGCAATTTTGTGTATAATCGTCGGCGCTATTTTTTTGCAGGTCTTGCCTTCGCGAATAATCCTATCACAATATGATGTTGCTTTTCTGGTTTATAAGTGCTGTAATCCAACTCTGCATACCGTATAAGCTCTGCACCGATGGTTGTATCGTCAAGCACGGTCTCGCCCTTGTCAGTTACAAGGGTCCTTTTTATTTTACTGTCCCTTTGCAGTGTCACATAAAGTCCTGGTGTTCTTTGCAACCGATTGCCCCTCCTTTGTCTTAAATCAAACTTTCGTATTTTTTAAAAGTTCACTCGTTCATTTAAAGAATGAATTCTACCGATTAAAATTATATCACAGACAGGCGGAAAAGAAAAGCCTGTCACTACAACTGAATAACCTGCCGACAGGATATGCGACGGTGGACTTTGCCATGACAGCGATCGGATAGATCGTGCCGTAGGAGAAAGGCGCAAGCATCGCATTTGGCTGTACGCCAAACGCAAACTGGGCGGGCAGAAGCCCTGCACCCACTTTATTATAAATTGGAGATGATAATTTTTATGAAACCAAACTTAGATTTTAACCTACTGCGCAAACGCCGAGAGCAAATGTTGGAAACAAGAAAAAAGATTGAGTTGCACAGCGAACAGCAACTCGGTCTTACGTATTTTGAAAAGGTCGGCGGACAGCATTACCCCGTGATTGCCTTCTTTCCGGCAAGCGGTCAAAGTGAGGCGGCACAGGACAAGCTCCGCTACCTAATAAACGGGGAAAAGAGATAAAGATATTTCGGCAATTTTGCTGGACTTTCAAGCCGGATAGTGATATGTTGTGTATGTATCCTATTCGGTTTGGTTTACAGAGCCGCATATGGCTCGGAAAGGAACAAAGAATTATGAAATCAACCGAAAATACAAATCTATTGATTACTGCGCTCTATTGCCGTCTGTCCCAAGAGGATATGCTGCAGGGTGAGTCAAACTCCATAACCAATCAACGGCTTATGTTGCAAACCTACGCAGACGAGCACGGCTTTCGCAACTGTCAATTTTATGTAGATGACGGATACTCCGGTGCCAACTTCAATCGTCCCGCTTACAAGCAGATGATGCAGGATATTGAATGCGGTAGGGTAGGAACGGTCATCGTTAAGGATCAGTCAAGGCTCGGCAGAGATTATCTCCAAACCGGAATGCTGATGGAGATCATTTTTCCGCAATACGATGTGCGCTTCATTGCCGTGAATGACGGCGTGGACAGTGAAAACGGCATCGGCGATTTCTCCGGCATCAAAAATTATTTCAATGATTTTTATGCCCGTGACACCAGCCGAAAGATACGCGCTCTTTTGAAAGTCAAAGGTGAACGGGGTGAAAGAGTAGGAAGCACTGTACCGTATGGATATATGAAATCGCCGGACGATCCGAAATTGTATATCTCCGACCCGCAGGCGGCACCTGTTGTAAAACGGATATTTGATATGAGTGCCGCAGGACTTGGCGTAGTTAAGATATGTGATACGCTGAGCAAAGAAAAAATCACCTGTCCCGGTGTGTATGCATTTCAGAAAACAGGCTGCCGCTCCGGAACTCCTGACCTTGACAAGCCGTATCACTGGGCGCAAACAACTGTCAGACGGATTTTGCAAAACCGCACCTACTGCGGAGATACGGTGAACTTCCAAACCTATTCAAAATCCAATAAGCTGAAAAAGCGGGTCAAAAACAAACCGGAAAATATGCGTATCTTTGAAAATACACACGAAGCCATTGTAAGCCGAAAAGTATTTGACCTTGTGCAAAAGCATCTTGCAGGACGAAAGCGTCCGGACGTGCAGGGCGAAACAGACAAATACGCCGGATATCTCTACTGCGGCGAATCCGGTTCCCGATTGTATCTGCACCGAGGAAAAACCGTAAAATCGGAAGAAAACAATTTTCAGTGCGGAGGATTTCAAAGAAGAACAACCGACTGCAGTGCACACTATATCCGTGAGCAGGTGCTTGACCGTATTGTACTGAACAACCTCAAAACGGTTACGGCGTTTGCAAGGGAAAATCCGGATGAATTCTATGCTATGGCAGCAAAGAACGGCGAAACCGAAGCAAAGCGGTTTTGTAAAGTTGCCGCCCGTGAAAAAGAGCAGATTGAAAGGCGTATCCGAGAATTGGATAACATTATCCGTTGTCTGTATGAGGATCGCGTCAGTGGCAGAATAACACCGGAACGGTACGACGCTATGTCAGTCGGTTATGAACAGGAGCAGGCAGACTTACGGCAGAAACTGAAATCCATCTCGGAAAAGGTTGCCGAAATGGATATGCGGGAGACTTGCATACGGGAGTTTATACAAAGAGCGAAGGAATATGTGGAGATGCCA
>JBJEOE010000083.1:0-7354 GCA_051880555.1 Acutalibacteraceae bacterium | reverse complement strand
CAGAATACTGATTGATTTTATTGTTTTCATAACGAAAACCTCCTTAATATTTTCTTTAATCAGAATGCCACAGTATATGTACCGAAAAGCGGACATAAGCTTTTGTAAAAAAATAATGCATTATCGTGCGGGTTATGGTATAATGCACCTGAGAAGGTGATACCGTGTTAAGATACGAAAAATTATCCGAAGAAACATAATTAAGAATAAAAACTAACAGGGAAAACAAGGCCCTGCCTCAAATGGGCTTTGACGAGGAAAATGTTATCCGCAGGGATAACGGGCGGGACAAGGCTAACCTTATCCGCACGGCGTTTATCCGTGCATTGACAAAATAATGCATTTCCCGTATTACAACCGCTATTATTCTTTAAATACAAGTATTATATCTCGGCTTTAAGTGATAAGGGGAATTTTATTGCACCTTTTTCAGGCAAAAAATCTGTTTTATGGGATTTTAACGGATCCGGCGGCAAAAGCTTAATGCCTTTTGAAAGTGCCTCATAAAATATTAAAAGCAGCTCGCATATATCCTTTTTATATTTTTCCTCATCGGTCGTAACTGATTCAGGATAGTTTTCTTCTAAATATTCTTTCATTGCTTCCTTTCCAATCAAAGCGATTTCATATGCTTTCTTTTCTTCGGGACAATAATTTACAGAAAAATACGCGCAGTAAAATTCAGTAGGGTAATAAATTTTATACCAAGCCATAGTAACAGCCAAAGATGAGCGTATGATTGCGTATGACTTGGGTGAGAGATATTGAATTTTCCCGCAGTATTTTGTAAACCAATCAGGAATTTCGCATCTGTTCATTTCGGAAACGATTTGATTCCATTTTTCTGAATATCCTGATTTTACAGAATAACCGAGACGGATAAAATCGGCAATTTCATAAGCGCGTTTTCTGTTAAAGCCTTTATTAATCAAAAAATTCATAATGTCATCGGGAGATGACGGAATGCTTGCAAGCTCGATTATTCCGGCATTGATAAGTGCTTCTGCATTATCCTCCCATGCACCTATGCTGTTAGTCAACTCTACAAGCCCTACAATCTCCGTAAAGCTTGTAGGGCTGACTTTTGCTGTTAGTATCTGCAAAAATTGCTTGTTGAATTCAGGTATGCATGATGCACCTGTTCGTATTAATATGTCTTTTGATTGCGAAGATAATAGCTTAAAAACTTCCTTAGTAGGCTTTGCGGCAGTTATCGGTATACCTGTTAACTCTTCAATATATTTGTATTCCGTCAAAGCAGAGACGGGAACAAAATCAAATCGGTATATTATATCCTTAAAGTCGTTATATTTTAAATCTTCTATTGAAGCATTTTTCTTTTCAAAAGGTAAAAAGTCGCTTATATCGGAACCTTTAGAAATTATCATAAAACCCGTCGGGTGACCGAGTGACATAAATTGAAAATCGCAAAAAGTTGTTTTTAAATATTCGCAAACCTCGTCTCTTATTTTATCTGAAAAATTTATATCTATATCGGGTATCTTATTTCCGTCTGCGCCAAAGAGAAATTCATAATTTAAATCATATCCGCTTTTGGACATTTCCGCTCCGCATACAGGGCAAAAGGCATCGGGCAAATCATAATGTGAGTATGCCGTTTTATTATTTGGGAATTCCGCGTGATGACATTTTGAACAAATATAGTGCGGCGGCAACGGATTGATATTTGAGATACCCGAAAAATATGCCGCAAGAGAATTGCCGACGCATCCTCTCGGATTTGTATGATACCCACGGCTTTCGCTAAAAGCAACAGCCTTTTGCATAATCATAAAAATTAACGAATATCCCTTTTGGGTAATAATTTTAAGTTCTGCTTCGAGCCTGTTCAGCACGGTATAGGGCAATGTTTTGCCATAAATACCATAAGCCGTATTGTAGCAAACCGCTTTCAGCTCTTTATTTGCTTTTTGAGACTTTGGAAAGTACATTATAATTTCTCCTCAAAGTATTTAACCGCCATTTCACAATCAAAGGGCAGAAATAATTATTTATTACCCAAATATTCGGTTCTGTAATTTTTAACAGTTGACTTGTTAGCGGAGGAATAGTCGTTTTCAGCGGTTACACCGTCATATTCCCACCCGCAATTTTCGCAAATCCAATGGCAGTTTAAGGTTTCTTCGCCGCAAATTGGACAGGTTATTATACTGTATCCCAATTTTTTATATTCGTCTGTATTCTTTAAATCCATAACATTCAGCCTTTATGCTCGGTTTTTGTTTCCCAGCTTATGCAGTTTAAAGCACCGCCGTCTTCCGCGATTTCGTTAAGCCTTACGGGAATTATCTTTTTGGTGAAGAGTCGTTTTGCCGTTTCGGTAGCTTCTTTATCGGAATTACTGCCGAAAACAGGGAGCAATATGTCATTTTCTGTTTCAAGATAGTTGATATAACTGCCCTCGGCGCTTATTCCGGGTGAAGAATAATACGGAAAATCAATAACGCTAATCCCTTTATGGTTTAAAGTTGTTTTTATTCTCTGCTCCAGTCCGCTTTTATAAGGCGAGCGGTTGCCGATTACAGTATTTTCATCAACAAAGCGCACCATACCGTCTGCGTGACC
Organism: Acutalibacteraceae bacterium; assembly: GCA_051880555.1. Classification (GTDB taxonomy): domain Bacteria; phylum Bacillota; class Clostridia; order Oscillospirales; family Acutalibacteraceae; genus UBA737. Next base: position 4,768 of record JBJEOE010000083.1, on the reverse strand, counting down.
CGTAAAGTCCTCTTTAAGCGAAGGAATAAGAATTATCTCCGCCGAAAGCAAAGCTTCTAAACGGCATATCAGCTCATTTTCGGAAAATTCGGGATTTTCCGAAAGGAAGCGGTCGCTGATAATCACCCTTTCTCTTGAGGGCGAAAAAACCGCGTTGCCGCCGTCAAGGTTTATTTCGGAGTAAGTAACGGGCAAGTCAAAGCGTGGGGCAATATCTGTTTTAAAATCGGTTCTTAAATCGGAATCGTCTTTTAAATAAGACGGCTCATAACGAAAGGAAATATACTGCCCGAGCCTGTTTCGCACGGGCATAAAATCCCTGACCCAAATATCCTTTGTGTTATAAATAAAATCATATTTTATTTGGTTTTCATTAAGTGCGGCGAACAGATTGTCCGCCGCAGGCTTGTATATACTCTTATTTTTTAGGATATATGAAAAGTAGATCAATTAAAAAGCTTCCTTACATTATCCGGAATATATCCAAATTTATTCTTACATTCTAATTTGCATTCATCAATAGAATGCGACTCTTTATAATTCTTTATATACTCTTCTGCGACTAACGCTATTTTATCTTTTGTTGATTGATCTATTATTTTTATATGTTTTCTTATATCTTCAACACAAAATAGTGCCAATTTTTCCCCTTTAAAGCACCCTTTGGTCAAACCCACTCTTTCTGTATAGGCAATTTGGCATTCTTTATTTCTTGGTTTCATAATATTCTCTAAATTTTCTATATCTTTAATTTCCTCTTCTGTCTTTCCAATGGAATCATAAATTTCAGTTTGTTTTTTAAACTTTTTTTCAGAACCATCTTGTAAATCTATTAAAGTATACTTGAATAAAAAGGAAAGGTAATAATTATTATTAAGAGAAAGGCAAACATCAAATCCTCCGCGACCCTCTTCGTGGAAATAAGCTTTATTAAAGCGATTTTTTTGCTTGTCTCTTTGATGCGTATTGCAATCGGGGAAATTATTTTTATTGAAATAATATGCCTCAACCCACAATGGCTCAACTATAATGTTGTCGACTTTAACAACGTTTTGAGTTAGTATAATTTCCCCGATTTCCTGCAACTGTTTAACAATTTCTCCTTCATCAGTCATTTTTTCAAGTTCTTCAACTTTTTGCTTCAAATTATCCATTTCAACTTTTCCTTATTAAAATTTTCGGCGGATTCCGCCTTAATCATTATAGCAAGTCAGAGTATAACATACAATATAATAAAACCTAATTCTTATTAATTTATATATTGCTCGGATTTTAAAACCGATATTATCTTTTTGATATTCTTTCTTTTTTCCTGCTCGGCTAAGGCTGCGTAAACGCCTTTAGGACTTGCGGGTTCGCTGAGCATTTTTTCAAGAAGCTCTAAGGTGACGGGAGTGCCGAAATCAATATAAAACCCGATAGAAAGCGCATAAAGCCGACGGTTTTTCTCGCCCCAACCGTCTTTTAAGGTGAAAAAGTACCGCATATTTCCCGTGCTCACGAGAAGCTCCCCGCTGTTGGTTATGCCGTGACAGGTAATACGCTCGTTCAAAATGCTTTTGTCTGCGATACAGCCTGTTTCGGCGATTGTAACGCCGTCAAAGGTCATACCGGAGCTAAAAGCTCTGCTGTCCGACAGACAGACCTCGGCAATTTTAATAATATTCCTGATTTTTTCGCAAAGCATATTAAATACTCCCTGTTTCTTTTTTGTCGGGTACAGAAAGGGTTAAAAACATTTCGTGAAACCACTGCGTCAGCTTATCAAGCGCTTTAAGGTCATTCATATAATCGGAATCGGATGATACTATGCCTTGAGCCTTTTTACTGCTTAAAACAATTTTAAGCAATTCGAGCCGCCGCGTTATAAGCCGCACAAGATTACCGTATTCATAGTATTCGTATTCGGAGCTGAAAAGAGGCGCAACATCGGCTCCCGCCGTGATCATCGCCTGTAACTTTTGCATATTAATATCAGGCTTAGACTTTGGATGACTGTCAGGATAGATTACTATATGCCGCATAGCCTCGGTAAAATAATGCTCAATAAGCGGGCCGCCTTTCCAGGTGCCGTTGACATCTGCTCCGCCCGCTATTGCTAAAATAAAATCCTCGATTGATTCTACGCTGCCTAACTTTTTCATAAAATCACCTCATATTTTCTGTTCCTGCTCTCGGGCATTGCCCAAACCGTGGGCTTAGGCTCGGAGTCGGGAAATTCAAGGTATCCGTCGGTCAAAACTATAATTCCGTCGAAATCCTTTTCACACGCCTCACTGTAGGCTGGGAGCAAATCCGTGCCGCCGGTCATAGTGCGGCGATAGTCTTTTAAGGGAACGGCGTTAAGCTTAGTACCGTCCGTAAAGCCCGAAACGAACACCTCGGCAAAGCGCGACATTTTATTAAGCTCGCCCAAAAACTGACGGTATAGGCCGTCTTCTATACTTCCGCTTTCATCCGTAAGCACGCACAGCTTTGATTTCGGCTTACAACACAAAATATCCTCGCAGATTCCGTACTCGTCAAATTCGTAGGAAAGGTAGTCAACCTCGTCGCCCGAAATACTGTTTACAAAGCCCCGCAGAACCGTTCGCCAGTCCGCCTTGGAGGCTATCGGTTGGTAAAGCTTTGATAGCGGAGTAGAGGCTCTTCCCGCCAACTTTCCCGCGCTTTCGGCTGCCTCGGCGGTTTCCTCGCTGAAGCTTTCGCTTCCGTCGGAGTTTCGCTTTAACAAATCGTCCGCTAATATGTTCGCACCTGAACCCGGCTGACCTTTTCCCGAAAGCAGTCCGTTCCTCGATGTGGGGGATTTAGCTGTATTTAACATATCATAAATCTGCTCTGCCGATTCGTCCTCTCCTGGGAGCGCACTCGCGGGGAGCTTATAACCCGCTTTTTTTATCTGATAATTTATTGACATATCGCAGGCGGTATTCCATTTTGAAAAATCCCGCCCGTCCCGCCGTTTAGCATGGAGGTTTACAATATGCAGCAGCTCGTGAAGCTGAACGCCGAGCCGTTCTTCGCTTCTTAACCTCTTCCAAAAATCGGGATTGTAATAAAGTGTTTTTCCGTTCGGAGTAATGCCTGCGGTATTGATTTCATTGGTTTTTATAACCGCCGTTATATTTAAAGCAATCGGCGCAAGCCACGGCTCTTTCCAAATAAGCGTATTAAAATTCATTTTACGCTCCGACCTACTTTTTCGGCGGCAGAAGCGAGAACCGCCATGCAATCAATATCTGAAATCAACGCATCTTTAAGTTCTTCCACCGCATATTTTGCAAACATAATTTCACACTCTGGGCTTTGCTCTGCAATCCAATGGTATACAATCGGGAAATGCCGCGTAACTTCGGGGTCTTCCTTCAGACTTAATGCTAAAACAGGCGCAAACGCCGCCAGATGAACGGCGGAGGGCTTTTTGGCTCGTCCTCTTACTATTTCCTCAACCGTCGGACAAAGGGTGCTGTCCTTATAAAACGCACAGAACTTTGCTTCATTTGCTCCTCGCACCGTGCCGTGCGCCGCCTCGCGGTAATTCAGTCCCGAATCAAGCGCATAGGAGCAGTTCGCCCATTCGCGCGGGCAGGCGGTTCCTGTTGACGGCCTTTCAATCAGCGCGTCGGGATTTGCGTAAATAAAGGCTCTGATTTTCTGGTTTATGCCGTTTTTCTCCGCCCACAAAAGCCAGTCCTTAGATGAAGCTTCAAAATCCACGGTAAAAACGCGGGTTTTAGAGGCATATATCATTTCCCGCGCGCCCGTTTCGTCCTCGGGGCGGTTGCCCGCACCGAATACATATAAACCTGATTTCCCGTTTTTTAAACAATAATCAAAGCTTTCGCCGTGCAGCTTTCTCTCGTTAAACGGTGAATATGCAAGCTGCTGGAGCGCGTCGGGCGCGTTGGTGTACTCGTCGAAAAAAAGCACGGTAGGTATATCGTTTTCTTTGTTTCGGTCTATGCACTGTAGCCACCACGACCTTGCTTTTTTAAGATTTCCCGTCTTTGGTGAAATGTAGTCCTTTCCCTCAAAGCTGCTCGGGGTCTCGGCGGACAGGCGAATATCAATCAAATCCGCGCCGATACTGTCGGCAAACTCTGTAACCGCTGCAGTTTTACCGATTCCGGGCGCGCCTAAAAGCATAACCGTGATTTTGGCTGACAGATAAAAAATACCTTTATCCATTCTAATTCTCCGTTCCGTTTATTTTATACAGTACTCGACCGAGAAACAGCAGAAAAAGTCTTGTGTTTGCTTAAAGTCAAGCGGTATTTCCTTATTGTTTTCCGAAAGATTTACGCAGGAGAGATTCTCGGAAATAACTTTGTCGGACTCTAATAATTTGCATTTGATATATACAATATCTCCGATATTAAAATCCTTGAATGAATCGGATTTTTTCGTCATTCCGACTATTTTGTAAAGCTTGCTTGTAAGGGTGATTTCAAATTCGTTTTTTCCTTTATTCATTTTACTGCCTCCGTAGTTTTATAGAACAGAATAGCACAAAATTTTTCAAGACCTTAGCGTATACCGATTTTGGTACATAAGACTAGTCGGTATAAAATTCTTCCAAAGTATCAATACAAATACAGCCGAGCGGGTTGCCGAATACCGCTCCGCAGTCTATCGCAATATGATTGTTTTTTCTGTAAACTCTGCCTTTATAAGCCTTGTCTATAAAGCCTGTGGGCGTGTGCCCCGTCACAATATATTTGTCGGGGAAATATTCCTTTTCGTATTCAGGCTCTCCCGTGATAAA
>JBJEOE010000082.1:0-1592 GCA_051880555.1 Acutalibacteraceae bacterium | reverse complement strand
TTTTCTCTCCCTCAGTCTCGCTTCGCTCGACAGCTCCCTCGTCAGAGGGAGCCAAAGCCTAGCTATTGCTATCACCTCTACAAACCCCGATTTGCCCCCCTAAAACCAAACAAGCTCGGCAAAGCTTTATTATCGTGCTTTTGCCGAGCCTGTTTTATTTTTGCTTTATTTATCCGTTTCTTCCTTGACTTCGTAGGGTGCGGGGACGGGGTCGCTTTCGGGCTTAATTTCGGTGCCTAAAAACTCGGGCATTTTAATTCCCGCCATTTTAAGGGTTTCATTAAGCGGAGGAACCGACTTCATAATTCCTGAAAGGAAATTCGCGGTGGTCGAGCTTTCGCCGTTTCCGCCCATAGAGTCCCAAACCGTAATCTTGTCGATATTAAGATTCTTAACCGCCTCAACCTGAATTTTAACAAGCTCTTCGAGCTTATCCGCAATCATAAGCTGAACCGCCGCCGACGCGTCGCCGTTTGCCGCGTCAACAATCTTTTTAAAGCCCTCCGCCTGCTTAGCAAGCATTTCCTGCATACCTCGCGCCTGAGCCTCCATTGTGGCGTAAATTGCGTCCGCCTCACCCTTTGCCCTGCGGCGCGCCTGCTCAGCCTCTGCCTCGGCTTCAAGCTCCTTGCGCTCCTTTTCAATCTTGGCGGCGGTTATAATATCCGCCTGCTTGGTTGCAAATTCACGCTCTGCACGTGCCTGCTCTGCCTGTTGTTCGGCGGCGTAGGCTTCTTCGAGAGCCTTTGCCGCGGCGATTTTTTCGGCCGATACGGCGCGCCTTTGTGCCTCAGCCTCTTTTTCGCGGCGAATAGCGTCCGAAAGGGCTACAGCCGCCTTTGATTCGTTTTCACCCGCTATTGCGGTGGCGTTGGATTCCGCAACCGAAATACGCTGATCCTTTACCGCTACCGCCTCGCCGATGCTACCGTCGCGGTTTTTCTCGGCAACAGAACGCTTAGCGTCGTTTATCGCCTTTGCCGCCGCCTCTTTACCGAGAGCCTCAATGTAGCCCGATTCGTCGGTAATATCGGTGACGTTTACGTTGATAAGGCGAAGACCTATCTTTTTAAGCTCGGTTTCAACGTTGTGGGACACCGCTTCAAGGAACTTGTCGCGGTCGGTGTTGATTTCCTCAATATCCATCGTTGCGATTACAAGACGGAGCTGACCGAAGATAATATCCTTTGCAAGCTCCTGAATCTCGTTGAGCTTTAAGCCTAAAAGGCGCTCGGCGGCGTTCTGCATAACGCCCTGCTCAACCGAAATTCCAACGGTAAAGCGGGAGGGAACGTCAACGCGGATATTCTGGTGCGAAAGCGCGTTTGTAAGGTCGACGTTTATAGACATAGGCGTAAGGTCTAAGTATTCATAGGACTGAACAATTGGCCAGATAAACGCCGCGCCGCCGTGGATACACTTTGCGCTTCTGTTTGTGCCGTCCTTGTTCGTGCCGACCTTACCGTAGATTACAAGCACCTTGTCTGAAGGACAGCGGCGGTATCTTGTAAGTACTACAAGCAAGAGCGTGAAAAGAAGTACTGCGATGACTGTGATTGCGATTATTAGATTTACCGGCATAATTTTTATCC
>JBJEOE010000081.1:0-7987 GCA_051880555.1 Acutalibacteraceae bacterium | reverse complement strand
CGAAAACGACCGAATTGAGCTTAAAAGGTGCAAAACCGCTCCGTTTGATACACTTTGCGAATTTGAGGTACCGTTAACCGACGGCGGCTTTACAAAAATGATAGACTATCAATCAGCGGGAAAAATCTTGGACTAAGCCTCCCTTACCGAGGCTTGGATGAAAATATAGTGCAAAAAATACCTATTCGACCATAGTGATATAATCGCCGTGTTTTGCAGTTTAACAGCATAAAGAAATATTAATGGGCAGTGTGTTGAACGCTGCCCATTAAGTGTTTACATTTTAAGCTTTTGGTGTTATAATATATTGAAATTCTTTATGGCTTTTTACGATGTGTTACGGAGTTTTATTTTTCCCTAAAATAATAAATTTGTGACCTAAATTCGTGTAATTCCATATAGGACGCATTTTTTGAGTTATTTTAAAGAAATTATTACACGAATTTTTACTGCGGGTCCGGCCTATATTAATCATATTGAGGGAGATGAGAATGTGCCTGATAAGTTTATTTTACATTCCAATTACAAGCCCACGGGCGACCAGCCCGAGGCTATAGCAAAGCTGACCGAGGGCGTTGAAAATGGCTTAACAGAGCAGGTTTTGCTGGGCGTTACAGGTTCTGGCAAGACCTTTACTATGGCGAATATTATCGCTAATGTCAACCGCCCGACCCTCGTTTTAGCACACAACAAAACACTTGCCGCACAACTTTGCAGTGAGTTCAGAGAATTCTTCCCCCAAAATGCGGTTGAATATTTTGTCTCCTACTACGATTATTACCAGCCCGAGGCGTATATCCCGGGGAGCGATACCTATATTGAAAAGGATTCCGCTATAAACGACGAGATAGACAAGCTCCGCCATTCCGCGACCTGCGCGTTGTCCGAGCGGAGGGACGTTATTATTGTCGCGAGCGTTTCCTGCATTTATTCGTTAGGTAACCCTATCAATTATAAAAATATGGTGATTTCCCTTAGAGTAGGTATGGAGAAAAACCGCGACGATCTGTTGCACAAGCTTGTTGAATTGCAGTACGAGCGTAACGATATTAATTTTGTACGTAATAAATTCAGGGTTAGGGGAGACACGGTCGAGATTTACCCCGCTAACGCCTATGAAAACGCTATCAGGGTGGAATTTTTCGGTGACGAGATTGATAGAATTAGTGAAATCAACACCGTGACGGGCGAGGTCAAGGCATTTTTGTCCCACGCGGCTATTTATCCCGCCTCGCATTACATTGTATCAAACGAAAAATTAGAGGACGCGCTCAATGAGATTAAGGGCGAGCTTGAAGAACGGGTAAAATTCTTTACCGAAAACGGTCAGCTAATAGAGGCGCAGAGAATACGCCAGCGCACCGAGTACGATATGGAGATGCTAAGGGAAATCGGCACCTGCAAGGGGGTAGAAAACTATTCCCGCGTGCTCTCCCGAAGGGAACCGGGGAGCGTTCCGTCTACCCTTCTTGACTATTTCCCCAACGATTATCTGCTTTTTGTGGACGAGTCCCACGTGACGCTTCCGCAGGTGCGGGGTATGTACGGCGGCGACCGTGCAAGAAAGGAAAACCTTGTGCAGTACGGCTTTAGGCTCCCCTCGGCGTTCGATAACCGACCCCTTAATTTTGAGGAATTTTACAGCCACGTAAATCAGGCGGTTTTCGTTTCGGCAACCCCCGGCGACTTTGAAAAAGAGCACGCGGCGCAGATTGTCGAGCAGGTTATACGCCCGACAGGGCTTTTAGACCCGAAAATTTCGGTTCGCCCTTCGGAGGGTCAGATCGACGATTTAGTATCCGAGATCAATATTCGTACTGCTCGCAAGGAACGGGTGCTTATAACCACCCTTACCAAAAAAATGGCGGAGGATTTGACCGATTATTTAAACGAGCTGTCAATAAAGGTGCGGTATATGCACTACGATATTGACACAATGGAGCGAATGGAGATTATCCGCGATTTGCGCTTAGGCGAGTTTGACGTACTGGTGGGAATAAACCTTTTGCGCGAGGGACTGGATATTCCCGAGGTGTCGCTCGTTGCGATATTAGACGCAGACAAGGAGGGCTTCTTAAGGAGCGAAACCTCCCTTGTGCAGACGATAGGCAGAGCCGCCCGAAACGCCGACGGCGAGGTCATAATGTACGCCGACAGCATAACCCCCTCAATGGAGCGGGCGATTACCGAGACCGAACGCCGCCGAACGATACAGAACCGCTACAACGAGGAACACGGAATCACGCCGAAAACGGTTATTAAGGACGTGCGCGACGTTATAGAAATAGGCACAAAGGTTAAAAACGAAAAGCCTGTTTCAAAGATGTCAAAGCCGGAGCGCGAGGCGGAGATAAGGCGGCTTACAAACGAAATGAAGCAGGCGGCTAAAATACTTGAATTTGAACACGCGGCTTACCTGCGTGATAAGATAAATACATTAAGAGAAGGAAAATAGATTAGATAATGGCTAATGATAAAATAATAATCAAGGGTGCCTGCGAGCATAATTTGAAAAATGTGGACCTTGAAATACCGAGGGACAAGCTGATTGTATTTACGGGACTATCGGGGAGCGGTAAATCCTCCCTTGCCTTCGATACGATATATGCGGAGGGACAAAGACGGTATGTTGAGTCGCTTTCCTCATATGCGAGACAGTTTTTGGGTCAGATGGAAAAGCCGAATGTTGATACTATCGAGGGGCTTTCTCCCGCTATTTCCATAGACCAGAAAACCACCTCTAAAAACCCGCGGTCTACCGTCGGCACGGTAACAGAGATTTACGATTATCTGCGCCTGCTTTATGCGAGGGTGGGAGTTCCGCATTGCCCCGTCTGCGGTAAGGAGATAAGCCAACAGACCACCGACCAGATTGTGGACAGGGTTATGGCTCTGCCCACAGGAAGTAAAATTCAGATTTTGTCCCCTGTCGTAAAGGGCAGAAAGGGGGAGCATACAAAGGAGCTTGAGCACGCGAGAAAGCAAGGCTATGTCAGGGTTCGGATAGACGGCAATATGTACGACCTGTCAGAAGAAATAAAGCTTGAAAAAAATAAAAAGCATATGATTGAGATTGTCGTCGACCGCCTTGTGGTAAAGGACGAGATACGCTCCCGACTGGCGGGGAGTATTGAGACCGCCGCGGAAATATCGGGAGGTTTAATAGCGGTTGACGTGATAGGCGGGGAGGAGCTTCAGTTCTCCCAAAGCTTTGCCTGCGACGAGCACGGAATAAGCATACCCGAGCTTACCCCCACAATGTTTTCCTTTAACAGTCCGTTCGGCGCCTGTCCTACCTGTACGGGACTTGGAATTTTTATGAAGGTTGACCCACGGCTTGTTATTAATGATGAGAGTAAATCACTGATTGACGGCGCGATAAGAGCCTCGGGCTGGGGGGTTAATTCCTGGTTTGCTCCCGACGCGGGAACAATAGCTACTATGTATTATAACGGTCTTGCCGAGCATTACGGCTTTGACATAAATACGCCCTTTAAGGATTTGTCGGACGAGGCAAAAAACGCCGTGCTTTACGGAACGGGCGGTGTAAAGCTAAAGCTTAAAAGGGGCAACACATTGGGCGGCGGCAGTTATGAAGCGCCGTTCGAGGGGGTTATTAACAACCTTGAACGCCGTTATAAGGAGACCTCGAGCGACTACGCCCGCGCCGAGATTGAAAGCTATATGACTGAAAAGCCCTGCCCCGACTGCCACGGCAGAAGGCTAAAGCCTGAGTATTTGGCGGTTACGGTCGGCGGCAAAAATATTATGGATTTTTGCGATATGTCGGTAACAGACGAGCTGGACTTTATCAATTCTCTTGAGTTTGGCGAACGCGATACTATGATTTCTAAACCGATTTTAAAGGAAATCCGCGAGCGCTTAACCTTTCTTAAAAGCGTGGGGCTTGAATACCTTAATCTTTCACGTTCCTCCGGTACGCTGTCGGGCGGCGAGAGCCAGCGCATACGGCTTGCAACCCAGATCGGATCTTCGCTTATGGGCGTGCTTTATATTCTTGACGAGCCGAGCATAGGGCTTCACCAGCGGGATAACGACCGCCTTATAGCAACGTTAAAGCGACTGCGCGACCTTGGCAACACCGTGATTGTAGTTGAACACGATGAGGATACTATGCGCGCCGCCGACTATATAGTTGACGTAGGCCCCGGGGCGGGAATACACGGGGGAAATATTGTCTTTTCGGGAACCGTTCCCGAGCTTAGAAAATGCACCGAGTCGGTAACCTCCGACTATTTAACAGGCAGAAAAAAGATTCCCGTACCAGAAACAAGGCGAAAGGGCAACGGCGCGTTTCTTGAAATTAAGGGCGCGGCGGAAAATAATCTTAAAAAAATCAATGTTAAAATACCGCTGGGCACCTTTGTCTGTGTAACAGGAGTTTCGGGGAGCGGAAAATCCTCCTTTGTAAACGATATTGTATATAAGGTGCTAGCCGCCAAGCTTAACAAGGCGAAAACCGTTCCGGGCGCGTATAAATCCTTTGATGGAATAGAAAACCTTGATAAGGTTATTAATATCGACCAGGCGCCTATCGGCAGAACTCCGCGCTCCAACCCCGCCACCTATACAGGGGTTTTCGGTGATATTCGCGAGCTTTTCGCATCTACCAAGGACGCGAAAATGCAGGGCTACACCGCGGGACGTTTCTCCTTTAACGTTAAGGGCGGACGGTGCGAGGCGTGTCAGGGCGACGGTATTTTGAAGATTGAAATGCACTTCCTGCCCGACATTTACGTTCCCTGCGAGGTCTGCGGCGGCAAGCGCTACAACCGCGAGACCCTTAACGTTAAGTACAAGGGCAAGAGCATTTACGACGTGCTTGAAATGACGGTTGAGGAGGGTATGAACTTTTTTGAGAGCATACCGAAGATTCACCGAAAGCTTAAAACCCTCTTTGATGTGGGACTCGGATATGTTAAAATCGGTCAGCCCGCTACAACCCTTTCGGGCGGCGAGGCACAGCGCGTAAAGCTTGCCGCCGAGCTTTCAAAGCGCGGCACGGGCAAGACTATTTATATTTTAGACGAGCCTACAACGGGTCTTCACACCGCCGACGTTCACAAGCTTATCGAGGTTTTACAGCGGTTTGTGGATTCGGGCAACACCGTGCTTGTAATAGAGCATAACCTTGACGTAATAAAAACCGCCGACCATATTATCGATTTAGGTCCGGAGGGCGGCGACAAGGGCGGCACGGTGGTCTGCACAGGCACTCCCGAGAAGATAGCCGCCTGCGAAAGCTCCTACACAGGTAAGTTTTTAAAGAAGTTGCTTTAAATTTACACATTATTCACCAATCGGGCGAGTATTGCTATTAAAATGTAGGGTAAGGGGTGAAGCTAAAGGTGTTCGGATATATCAGAGTTGCAAAGCCCGAGCTTAAAATCAAGGAGTACGAGGCTTACAAGGCGGTCTACTGCACCCTTTGCCGTACCCTCGGAAAAAACTACGGCTTTTGGACCCGCTTTACGCTTAGCTATGATTTCACCTTTTTGGCTCTCCTTAATATGTCGACTTCGGACGGTTGCGACGAGGTGGAGCGCAAGCACTGCGTTTGTAATCCGCTTAAAAAGTGTAATTACTGCAAAAGCGACGAAAAAATTAAAATGCCCGCCGCGGCGGCTATGATAATGGTATATTATAAGCTGCTTGATAATATTAAGGACGAAAAGGGCATAAAAAAAATGGGCTTTATCGCCTTAAAGCCGCTTTTCTCCCACGCACACAAAAAGGCGGCGCGGCTTTATCCGCAGATTGAGGATATTATAAGCCGATATATTTCGGAGCAGTCCGCGCTTGAAAAAGACAACTGCACCGATCTCGACCGAGCCGCCGACCCGACTGCAAAAGCACTTTCCGCACTTTTACAGCTTTGCAGTGAGGACGCTGTGCAAAAACGGGTGCTTGACCGTTTGGGCTACTGCCTTGGCAGATATATTTATATTTTGGACGCGGCGTGCGACCTTCCCGATGATATTAAAAGCGGCTCTTATAACTGTCTAAAGGATTCCCTTGAGGGAGATCCGCAAAAATACGCAAGGGACAGAGCCGAGCCTCAGCTCTATTTCTGCGCTAACGAGGCGGGAAAGGCGTTTGAGCTGCTGGATATTAAAAAATACAGGACGATTCTCGGCAATATTATTTATTTGGGACTTGAGGATACATTCAAAAAGGAGTTAAAGGTATGAAAGATCCGTACGCGGTATTAGGCGTTTCTAAAAACGCGAGCGATGACGAAATCAAAAACGCTTACAGGGAGCTTGCGCGCAAGTATCACCCCGATAATTACACCGATAACCCGCTTTCCGACCTTGCGGGCGAGAAGATGAAGGAGATTAACGAGGCATACGACCAAATTATGAACTCCCGCCGTTCGGGCAAGCATAACAACGGCTACGAGGGCGGCTTTGATTCTAACGGGTCGTCATCATTTCCGGAGGTCAGAAGCCTTATCAATCAGGGCAGACTTGAACAGGCGCAGGAGATACTGGACGGCGTTCCGCCCCAGTCCCGTAACGCCGAATGGTACTTCCTTAACGGCACGGTGCTTTATCGCCGAGGTTGGTTCGACCAAGCTTTTACAAGCTTTGCAACCGCCTCAAGAATGGACCCGTCCAATATAGAATACCGCAACGCGGTAAACAATGCACAGCGCCAGCAGGGAAGACAGTATAACCCTTATCGCACCTACGGGGGAACAGGCGGTTGTGACGGCTGTGATATTTGTTCAAGCCTTATCTGCGCGGATTGCTGCTGTGAATGTATGGGCGGAGATTTAATACCTTGCTGTTAGGTTGGCGATAACTTGAAACAAAACGTTAAAATTACATTGTGCGGTATCACCGTTGCGCTGTCGGTGGTTTTTATGCTGCTGTCCTATTTTCCTTATTTCACCTACGCCGTTCCCGCGATAACGGGACTGCTTACAATGATGCTTGTTATAGAGATAAATATTAAGTGGGCGTTCGCGGCGTACATTGCCGCCTCGGTGTTGGTGTTTATATTCGCCGAACCGGAAAGCAAGCTTATGTATATCTGCCTTTTCGGATATTACCCGATAGTTAAGGCGCTTATTGAAAGGATAAACAAGCCTGTAATTGAGTGGATATTAAAGCTCGCAGTCTTCAACGCCGCTGCGGTTTTGATTTACGCGGTGTTTGCGGGAATTTTCGGTATCTCTATTCAAGATTTTGAAACCTTTGGAAAATACGGCGCGTATATCTTTTTGAGTCTTGCAAACGTGGCTTTTGTGCTTTACGATATTGCGGCGTCAAGGCTTTCGGCAGTCTATATGATAAGGCTTCACCCTAAGATTAACAGATTGCTTAAAACTAAATAAATCTGAAAATAAAAATACCCGACGCAGGAAAAATCTCACGTCGGGTATTTTGTTTTACACTAATTGCCCCGGTAATTTAAGCTTTACCTTGGGCGGAAACCGGCTGTCAAATTCCTCGGCGGCTTGGTCGCTTACAAAGTAGCCGTCGGGCGTTTTGTAAACTCCCGTAATCCCGTCAAGAAAACCGTCCCTTAACTGCTTTAGCAGAAAGTAGGGGACAACCTCTTCCCGCGGCTCGGCATAGTAATGAATACCGCTTTTTGAGGCGACGTCAAAGCCGCACTTGCCGTAGAAGTCGATATTGCCCTTCATACAGACAGCTCCTACTCCCATTTCAGCGGCTTTTTCAAGAGCATAATCGAGCAGAATTTTGCCGTAGCCCTTTCGCTGAAAATCGGGCAGAATACTTATAGGCCCAAAGGTCATTATAGGCAAAATCCGTCCGTCATCCGCCTTAATTTCGGCGCGTACAAACATAATATGCCCTATAATTTGTCCCTCAACCTCTAAGCAAAGGTCAAGCTCCTTTACAAACTCGGGTCTTTCACGGAACTGATGGAGTACATAGTGTTCCGTGCACCCCGGGCGGTAGACGTTCCAAAACGCCTCGCGGGTAAGATTCTC
>JBJEOE010000080.1:0-8015 GCA_051880555.1 Acutalibacteraceae bacterium | reverse complement strand
GCATTAAGGCCGCGGCTGATAAAATCAGAAAGGATACCGATATTCTTATCGTTATAGGTATCGGCGGCTCATACTTGGGCGCCAGAGCCGCGATTGAGTTCTTAAAGGGACCGTATTACAATAATCTTAAGGGCGGCGCTCCCGAAATTTATTTCGCGGGCAACAGCATAAGCGGAGCTTATCTTTCCGATATAATGGAGCTTTGCAAGGGCAAGCGCGTTTCGGTAAATATCATTTCAAAGTCGGGCACAACGACCGAGCCCGCCGTTGCTTTCAGAGTTCTTCGCAAGTACCTTGAGGAGCAGTACGGCGAGGAAGAGGCGGCAAAGCGCATCTACTGCACCACCGACAAGGCGCGCGGCACCCTTAAAAAGCTTGCCGATGAAAAGGGCTACGAGTGTTTTGTAGTACCCGACGATGTAGGCGGCAGATTCTCCGTTCTTACCGCGGTAGGACTTCTTCCGATCGCCGCGGCGGGTGCGGATATTGATAAGCTTATGTCGGGCGCGGCTGAAGCTATGAAGGATTATAACGAGCCTGATATGTACAAAAACGACTGCTATCTCTATGCGGCGCTCCGCAACGCTTTTTACCGCAAGGGCAAGGCTATCGAGCTGTTAGTCAGCTACGAGCCCCGCTTTACAATGATGGCGGAATGGTTTAAACAGCTCTTTGGCGAGAGCGAGGGCAAGGACAATAAGGGTCTTTTCCCCGCCTCTGTAACATTTTCAACCGACCTTCACTCAATGGGTCAGTTCATTCAGGACGGCAGCCGCGTAATGTTTGAAACCGTAGTTACCTTCGGCGAAAGCGATAAGGATATTGTTATCGAGGCTGAGAGCGACAACGGCGACGGACTTAACTTCCTCGCGGGAAAGACTATGTCCTATGTTAATTCAAAAGCGTTCGAGGGTACGGTACTCGCCCACACAGACGGCGGAGTTCCTAACCTTGTTATAAATGTTGATAAGCCTGATGAGGAAAATTTGGGTCGCCTTATCTACTTCTTTGAAAAGGCGTGTGCGGTTTCGGGCTATATGCTCGGCGTAAATCCTTTCGACCAACCTGGCGTTGAAAGCTATAAGAAAAATATGTTCGCTCTTCTCGGCAAACCGGGCTATGAGGAGCAAAAGGCAGCGCTTGAAGCTCGCCTTAACGGATAAGAAACTGCTTTAGCAGTGAAATAAAAAAGGAGTTGTGACAAATGATTAAACTCATTATCGGAAAAAAAGGTTCGGGTAAAACCAAAAAATTAGTAGATATGGTTAACGCCGCGGCGGAGACCAGCCTCGGAAACGTCGTCTGCATTGAAAAGGGCGACACCCTTACTTATTCCGTTACACATAAGGCGCGCCTTATTGACGCGGAAAGCTACGGTATTTCGGGCTACGGCGAATACTTCGGTATGGTTGCGGGAATTAAGGCGGGCAACAACGACGTTACCCATATTTTCGGCGACGCGACTCTCCGTATCGGCGAGCGCGATTACGATAAGCTTGTCGCCTTCTTAGAGAGAATTTCTACAATTTCGGACGTGGAGTTTATCTTTACGATTTCCGCCGATAAAGAGGAGCTTCCCAAAAAGCTTTTTGACCTCGCAGAGGTTTGCTGATAGGCTGAAAATTAAAGAATAATTAAAGAGGTAAGATTGCACGCGTCTATCTTACCTCTTTTTAGATGTTGGACGGAACAGAAATTGTTATGAAAAAATGTTGGCTTAATAACAAAACCGTTATAGTAACGGGCGCGTCGAGCGGAATCGGCAGGGGAATTACGGTAAAGCTTATAAAGGAATATAATTGTACGGTTTTAGGTGTTGCGAGAAGCGAGGAAAAAATGAAAAGCCTTGTTGCCGAGCTCGGCGAATATGCCGATAGGCTTTCCTACCGTTTGTTTGACGTTTCAAAGCGTGAAAATTGGAAAAGCTATGCTGAGTACATAAAGATAAGCGGTATAAAGCCCGATATTCTTATAAACAATGCGGGAATTTTGCCCGAGTTTAAAAGCTTTGAACGCTTTTCAATCGAAGAAGTCGAAAATACAATCGGCATAAATTTTTACGGAGCAGTCTATTCTATGAAGGAGCTGTTGCCCTTAATTTTTAAGTCACCCTCGCCGGCGATTATTAATATTGATTCCTCGGCGGCACTTATGCCCCTTGCGGGGACTTGCGCTTATTCCGCAAGCAAGGCGGCGCTTAAAGCCTTTACCGAAGCGGTAAGGGAGGAGCTTCGCGGCAGGTGCTATGTCGGCGTTATCTGCCCCGGTTTTACTAAAACCGATATTTTTCGCAGTCAAAACCTCAATGAAAAAAGAGAGGAAAAAATAATCCGCACGGTAAGCACCTCCTTGGATTACGCGGTTAAGCGGATAATTAAAAGCATTAGAAAAAAGCGCGAGCTTACCGTAATCGGCGCAGACGCGCAGTTTATGAAAATTTTCGGAAGATTAATGCCGGTAAAGGGCGGCAGAGCGGTAAGCGCAATTTTAAAAAAATCAGGCTTTAAGCTCTTTGACGGGGTGTTTAAGTAGAGGTGGAAGCAGTGAAAAGGTTAAAAGAATTATTTTGGTTTTTAATACCTTTTTTGCTCTTGTACGGTTTATCGGTTCTGTTGAACCCCGATCTTCTAAAGATTTTTTCGGACGAAAAAATAAGTTCGATAGCTAAAGCGGCAGCGATAATGACTTTTGTTACACCGTTTTTTCTATCGCTGACAGTCTCGGTTATTTATAAGATTTTTGTTTTTATTAAAAAGGATAGCATAAGCAGGAAAAGCAAATTTTTAACGGTGTTTTTTCTGTCAGAAATAACGACTGCGGTTTGGCTTATTGACCTTGTAGAAAGTGTCGATGCCGAGCATATAAAAGCTATTGATTTTGTTTTCAGCGCGATTTTGGTTTTACAAATTGGAGTGTCGGTCTCATTTTTCTTTTGGATTGCCGAGCTTATTTATGCGCCGATTAAAAGGATTTTCGATCTATAGATTCAGCGTTAATACGGACAGCCGAGGATGTCTGTCCCTACGAAGAAAGATTTTAGACGCATATATTGGACGGAGAGACAAGCTACACGCTTAATGCTGTCAATTTTGATTGTTTTAAAATCTATCATTGTAGGGGACGGTGCCTACACCGTCCCGTTATAAGGTTTTGAGCAAATAAAAGAATAATTGGATAGGCTTGTCTCTTGTCGGAAAATCAGATTTTTTTCGGGCGGTGCAAATTTCTTAAATAAAACCTTGACAAAGCGGCAAGATAACGATATAATAATCTTTGTGACGATAGAGGTGGAAGTATGATTATTGATTTAAAACGGATTTTTGTCAATGAAAATTCTTCTTTACCGATTGAGTATTCGTTGGATATGAGTAATGTTGATTTTTCGGGTGCTTATCCGCTCAAAAAACCTGTTGAAATTAACGGCACCGTTTCCAACAAAGCAAGCCTTGTGGAGCTTGACGCGCATATCACCTATGTGTTTGAGGCTCCTTGCGACCGTTGCGGTGTTGACGCCGCTAAAAGGTATACCCTTAATATACAAAAATCTCTTGCCCCGTCTATCGAGGGGGAGGAAAGCGACAGTATTCTGCTCACTCCCGATATGAAGCTCGACTTGGACGAGCTTGTGTATTCCGAGGTTATTGTAAGTCTTCCTATGAAGCATTTGTGCAAGGAGGATTGCAAGGGTATATGTGCAAAATGCGGTAAAAATCTCAATGAGGGAAAGTGCGACTGTCCCGAAAAGGAGATTGACCCAAGGCTTTCGGCATTAGCCGAGCTGTTAAATAATTAAAAACACTTAAAGTATTATAAGGAGGTGCTGAAAATGGCAGTACCAAAGAGAAAGACTTCAAAGGCAAGACGTGACAAAAGAAGAAATAACTTATGGAAGCTTACCGCTCCCACATTGGTTAGATGCTCTAACTGCGGTGAATATAAGCGTCCGCACAGACTTTGCTCTGCCTGCGGCCAGTACGATGGACGCGAGGTAGTAAAGGTCGGCGAATAATCATCGTCAGCCTGTCTTCGTAACAGGGCAGAGGGGGAAGTTTCCTCCTCTGCTTTTTTAGACGTTAGACGCTAGATACTAGACAATAGACTATTTTTAAATTTATCTCTGTAGTAAAAAAAGGATGAAAATATGTCGGTAATAATAAAATCGGTTGAGAAGGGCAGTCCCGCCTATAAAGCGGGCATAAAAAGCGGAGACAACCTTGTGTCTATAGACGGCAATGAGATAATGGACGTTCTCGACTACCGCTTTTATCAGGATAACGAACGCCTGACCGTAGAATATATCGATTCCTCCGACAAAGTGAAAACCGCTAAGATAAAAAAGGACGAATACGAGGAATTGGGTCTCGAATTTGAGACCTATTTAATGGATAAAAAGCACTCCTGCCGCAATAAATGCGTTTTCTGCTTTATCGACCAACTGCCTAAGGGGCTTCGCGAGAGCCTTTATTTTAAGGACGACGATTCCCGCCTTTCCTTTCTTTTCGGGAATTATATCACACTTACGAATATCACCGAGCACGAGGTGGAGCGCATTATTAAAATGCATATCAGCCCGATTAATATTTCGGTGCATACCACCAACCCTGAATTACGGGTTAAAATGATGGCGAATAAAAACGCGGGAAAGGCGCTCGAAATTATCGACCGATTTAACAGCGCGGGGATAAAGCTTAACTGTCAGCTGGTGCTGTGTCCCGGTTATAACGACGGGGAGGAGCTTGAAAGAACCCTATCTGATTTGAGCCGACTTGAAAACGCCGAATGTATTGCCGCGGTGCCTGTGGGGCTTACCGCCTACCGCGAGGGCTTGACTCAAATTGAGCCGTTTAATAAGAAGACGGCGGGCGCGGTGCTCCAAATTATCGATAAATACGGCGATATTTGCCTTAAAAAATACGGTCAGCGCAGAATTTACGGCGCGGACGAGTTCTACCTTTTGGCGGACAGAGAAATCCCCGAGGCGGATTACTACGGCGACTTTTTACAGCTTGAAAACGGCGTGGGGCTTTGGTCGCTCCTGCGAAGCGAGGCATTTGACGCTCTTAATGACTGTGATTATAGGCTTGAAAGAGAGCGCAGTCTTTCGCTTGCGACGGGCGAGGCGGCGTATCCGCTGATTAAAATGATAGCCGACAAATGTATGAATAAAAACCCGCTTTTAAAAGCACAGGTTTTCGCGGTTAAAAACAACTTTTTCGGCGGGAAAATTAATGTTTCGGGACTTGTTACGGCTACGGATATCGAGGCTCAGCTGAAGAATGAATATTTAGGCGAGGAGCTGCTCATTCCCTCGGTAATGCTTCGCGCTGAGGGTGATATGTTCCTTGACAGCGTGACGGTTGACGAGCTGTCGGAGCGTTTGGGAGTAAAAATAACCCCCGTTAATAACGACGGCTACGAGCTAATTGACGCGATTTTGGGAATAAAAGAATAAAGGGGGCGCGCCTTATGGCAAAACCTGTTGTCGCGGTTGTCGGCAGACCGAATGTCGGCAAATCGACGCTTTTTAACAAAATAATAGGCAAACGGCTTTCTATCGTGGACGATACCCCGGGCGTTACGCGCGACCGTATCTACGGCGACGGCGAATGGCTCGGCAAAAAGTTTATGCTGGTGGACACGGGCGGTATCGAACCCGATAACGGCGACGTTATACTTGCGGGTATGCGGGCGCAGGCTCAGCTTGCTATTGACACCGCCTCGGTTATAATCTTTGTTACCGATATTAAGGCGGGGGTTACGGCTTCGGATATGGAGGTCGCGGCGATGCTACAAAAAAGCGGCAAGCCTGTGGTGCTGTGCGTTAATAAGTGCGACGGAATAGGCGAGCTTCCGCCCGATTTTTACGAGTTTTACAATTTAGGTATAGGCGAGCCTATCGCGGTTTCCTCGGTTCACGGTCACGGTACGGGCGACCTTCTTGACGAGGTGATAAAAAATATCCCCGAATCCGAGTTTGAGGACGGCGAGGAGGATATTATCAACGTCGCGGTTATAGGCAAGCCAAACGCGGGAAAATCCTCCCTTATCAATCAGATTGCGGGGGAGGAGCGCTCAATTGTATCGGATATTGCGGGTACTACCCGAGACGCTATCGATACCCGCATAGAGCGGGACGGCGTTAAGTACAACTTTATCGATACGGCGGGTCTTCGCCGCAAAAGCCGCGTTGAGGATAGAATTGAAAAATACAGTGTGTTACGCGCTAAAATGGCGGTCGAACGCGCCGACGTCTGCGTTATAATGATAGACGGCAAGGAGGGCTTTACCGAGCAGGATTCAAAGGTCGCGGGGCTTGCGGTCGAGCAGGGCAAGGCCTGCATTATTGCCGTAAATAAATGGGACGCGGTCGATAAGGACGGCAAAACGATGGACAGCACGAGAAAAAGCCTTATGAAGGACTTTTCCTTTATGCCCTATGCGCCGATAATCTTTATTTCCGCAAAGACGGGACAGCGAATCGACCGCCTTTTCGAGCTTATAAAATATGTTAACGAGCAGAATATGATGCGAATATCCACGGGTATGCTAAACGATATTTTAGCCGACGCAACAGCGCGGGTTCAGCCTCCTACGGATAAGGGCAAGCGGCTTAAAATCTACTATATGACCCAGGCGTCCACAAAGCCGCCGACATTCGTTTGCTTCTGCAACAAGGCGGAGCTGTTCCATTTTTCATACCAGCGTTATCTTGAAAATCAGATCCGTTCCACCTTCGGGCTTGAGGGTACGCCTGTGCGTTTTGTAATTCGTGAAAGGGGAGACAAGTAATGTTGTATTTTTGGCTTATAGTAGCGGCGGTTGTCGCTTACCTCTTAGGCAGTATTAATTTCGCTGTGATTTTTTCAAACGCCTTTCTTAAAAAGGACGTAAGGAGCTTAGGCAGCGGAAACGCGGGTACGACCAACGTTATGCGTACTGCGGGCTTTCTTCCCGGAGCGCTTACTTTTATCTGTGACGTGCTTAAGGGCTTTTTAGCCTGCTTTATCGGCAAACTGATTTTTATTTATGTATGCCCCGATACCGTACCGTGGATATATGTCGCCTATATGTGCGGCGTTGCCTGTATGTTAGGTCACGTTTTCCCGATTTTCTTCGGGTTTAAGGGCGGCAAAGGGGTTGCGACGAGCGTTGGCATTTTCGCTGTCTGCTGTCCTATTGCGATTGTTATAGGACTTACTGTTTTTGCGCTTATGGTATTACTTACAAAAATAGTTTCCTTAAGCTCTCTTATAGCCACCGTTACGGTTATTTCACTTTCGTTAGTATTTTATAATTCCGACGCAAATATCGCTCTGCCTGCAGTTTTAAGCATTTCAATGGGCGTGATAGTCTTCCTAAAGCACAAGGACAACATAAAACGTCTTATTAAGGGCGAGGAAAAGAAAATCACGGTACGGAGGAAAAAGTGATGGCAAAAATTACGGTTCTGGGAGCCGGCGGCTGGGGAATGGCACTTGCACTTTCCGCTCACGGCGGCGGTAACGAGGTTACAATCTGGTCGCCCTTCCCTGACGAGGTTGCCGCACTTCAAAAAAACCGCGGTAACGAACGCCTTTTAAGCGGAATAAAGCTGCCTGATGAAATCGGTATTACCTCGGATTTATCCGCCGTTCAAGGCTCGGCGATTACAATTATCGCCACGCCCTCTATAGCGGTACGGCAGACCGCGAAAAGACTTTCCGCCGAAAAGGATTTCGGAATAGTCGTAAACGTTGCAAAGGGCTTTGAAAAGGGCTCGCTGTTGAGGCTTTCTCAGGTTATAGACGAGGAACTGCCCGATGCAAAGGTTGCGGTGCTTTCGGGTCCCTCCCACGCGGAGGAGGTTGCGCGGGGAATACCCACCTCGGTAGCTGTTGCCTCTGCCTCGGCAGTGACCGCTCAGATTGTTCAAAGCATAATGTCCGGAGATAATTTAAGGATTTACACCTCAGACGACCTTATAGGCGTAGAGCTTGGCGGTGCGCTTAAAAACGTTATTGCTATAGCCTCGGGCT
>JBJEOE010000079.1:0-38115 GCA_051880555.1 Acutalibacteraceae bacterium | reverse complement strand
GCACAGAATCTGGATAACCCTCTCTATTTCACTCTCTCTGCCGATAACGGGGTCGATTTTGCCCTTTTTTGCCTCTGCGGTAAGGTCTCTGCCGTATTTTAAAAGGGTCGGAGTTTTGCCGTCGGACTCCTTACCCGAAGCCGATTGTGACGGCTCGCCCGCCCCACTCGGGTCTATGCCCGAGGCTTTAAGCGCCGCCGAAGTAAGGGAGGCGGTGTCCACGCCCAATTCATTAATAAATCTTATGGCGTAATTGTCGCCCTCGCTTAAAATGCCTATTAAAATATGCTCTGTGCCGACATACTTTTTACCCATATTAGCACAGCCCGCCATTGCGGTTTCGATAACCCGCTTAGCCCGCGGAGTGAAATAATCGGGCGACAGCCTTGTGGGCGTTCCGCAACCGATATTGGAGCGCATAAGCTCCTCAATATTATCGGCGGTAATTCCGTTTTTATTAAGCACCGCCGCCGCAACGCCGCTACCTATCCTTAACAGTCCCAAAAGCAGATGCTCGCTTCCGACATAGGTGTGACCTAATTGCTCAGCCGAGCTAATCGCCTGATTAAGCGCCTCGTTGGCCTTTGAAGTAAATCCGTTAAAATTGTATTTCATAAAACAAAACCTCCCTTTAAGGGCTTTTAAAAAATGTTACGCAAGAGCCTCGCGCATATTGCTTGCGCGGTAAATATCCCTTTCCTCAGGCTCTAACTGACCGTATTTTTTCATCAGCATATAGGGCTGACCCTCTATTAACAGCTTTATGGGCAGAGCTTCTGTATTTATTATGCCCATACTAAGCCCCAGTTTAATCCGTGAAAGTAAATTCATCATTTCCTCGCTTGAGAGAACTCGGCAGTTCTGCAAAATTCCCAGCGCTCTCATACAGGTATCCTCAAGCTTTACGCGGTTAAGGCTTTCTCTGCCCGCGCGTTCCTTTTCGATAAGCTGTTCGGTAATTATTTTAAGGTTGTCAAGGGCGTTTTTCTCGCTTATCCCTAAAGTAATCTGGTTTGAAACCTGATACATCGAGGCGGCGGGCTTTGAGCCCTCGCCGTACATACCCCTGACCGTAAAGCCGATTTTGCCGACTGAATCCGCTATCTGCGAAATCTCACCCGAGGACTCTAAAACGGGCAGATGAAGCATTACCGAGGCGCGAAGCCCCGTACCCAAATTTGTGGGACACTCGGTTAAAAAGCCCAAATTCCTGTCAAAGGCAAAATTTAATGAATTGTAAAGCAGGGTATCAAGCCTTTCGGCAATATCGTACGCCTTTTCGAGCTGTAAGCCGCCCAAAATGACCTGAATCCTTATGTGATCCTCCTCGCCTATCATAATACTTATGCTCTCGTCGTCCGAAAGTATGATAGCTCGCTCGGCGCTTACGCTTGCAAACTCGGGACTTATGACGTGGCGCTCTACCATCGCCATAACCTCGGTCTGGGGAACGTCCTTCATATCGATGTATTTAAGCGACCTTGCAAAGGGCGTGTTGCTCTCGGTTATCGCCTTTTTAACCTTTAAATTAAGCTCTTTTCTCTGCTCAGCCGTCATTCTCGCGGGAAAAGGTATTCCCGAAAGATTGCGGGCGAGTCTTATTCTTGTGCTTACAACAATATCGTCCTGCGGCGCCCTCGTTGCATACCAGCTACTCATTTTCCTTTTCCTCCAGTTTCTTAATTTTATCGCGGACAACCGCCGCGTCCTCAAATTTTTCCTCGCTTACAAGACGATTTAGCTCCATTCTAAGGGTCTCGACCGTCTCCTCTTTGGGCTTTACGGCAAGCGGCGCGCTGTTTGGTATTTTGCCCGTGTGCTTAACCGTACCGTGAACCCGCTTTAAATAGGGCAAAAGCTCGCTGTAAAAGGTGCGGTAGCAGTCCGCACAGCCGACCTTGCCCGTTTCGGCAATATCCGAAAAGGTTGCACCGCATACAGGACAGCGCACAGTCTGACTTTCCGCGCCGATTGCTCCTATATCCCCGAACATTGAGGAGAGCATTTCTGCAAGACTGCCGTGTGAAAGCTTGCCGTAGCCCTCCTTTGCCGCGCAAGACGCGCAAAGATTACGCTCGGTCACAACCCCGTTAATTATCTGCTTAATATGTGTTGTAGCATTATTTTTTCCGCATTTATCGCACAGCATAAAAATCACCTTAACCATTTTTAATTAATTTGAGTTAAAAGCAGTTGTTTAAGAATTGCCGCTCTTAGGGTATCACGGTACTCGACAGGCACCGACTGAAGTACTCCGCCCGAAACCGCCGCCGCTATAATGCGTGCAACCTCGGGTGTTATCAGCCCCGAGCTTGTACAGTTTTCAATAACAATACGGGTCGTCATAGCGTCAACCGAATCGCCTATTGAATTAATTATGTGCATCAGCGCCGAGGCGTGACTCAGCACCACCCGCTTAATTCTTATATATCCCCCGCCGCCGCGTCGGCTTTCAATAATATATCCGTGCTCGGGCGTAAAGCGCGAGGATAGCACATAATTTATCTGGCTCGGCGCACAGCCTATCATATTTGCAAATTCGTTTCGCTGTATTTCGGCGGTATTGACCTCCGACTCATTTAACATCCGTATTATTTCGTTGGTTATCAAATCGCTCATTCGCATTTTAAACACCTCTTTTGACCTTTCCTGACTATTATTATACACCAAAGTCAGGAAAAGTCAAATACTTTTTTTAAATTTTTTTAAAAATTTTTCTTCCCGCCGCTTGTAACACAATTACAGACGGCGGCATAGTATATGATGAAGACAAAAAAGGAGGTCTTTTATTATGAATAACAATTGTTTCGGCGGTGGCTGCACCTGGATCATCATCTTAATACTCATTCTCTGTTGCTGTGGCGGCTGGGGCGGAAATTCAGGCGGTTGCGGCTGTGGCTGCGATAACAACTGCGGCTGCGGTTGCTGATAATCCGTTAGTCTTTAAGCGCAAAAAACGGGTGCCGAAAGGCATCCGTTTTTTGTATCTGGTATAATAAACGGCGGGAGACAAGCCCCCGCCAAAATTTAGTATTTATTAAATGCTGAATAAAAGCTCCCCGTAGCTCGGATAGGGCCAGCAATCCTTTGAGACGACCGCCTCGGCGCTGTCGGAATACTTACGAATATCAGTCATAAGCTTTAAGACCCTGTCGTGATACTCGGTCGCGCGTTCAAGCATATCGGGGATTTTCTCCGCCGACATAACCGCCATCTTAAGGTCGCCCGTAAGCTTATAAATTTCGGTCTCGGCGGCGGAAAGGCGGGCAATAATCTCGGTATCCGCCAGCTCGTCGAATTTAAGACCTAAGCTTCGCCTGTTGATAAGGGCGGTGCAAAGACGGCTGTTATACTCGGTTATCGCGGGGATAACCTCGCGGTTCATCATTTCAATGAGGGTAAGCGCCTCGATATGTATAATCTTGGCATAGTTTTCAAGTACTATATCCACCCTTGAATTAATCTCCGCGCGGCTTAAAACACCGTGGCGCTCAAACAAGGCGATATTATCCTCGGATTTAAGAAGCGGCAACGCGTCAACCGTGCTTTCAAGATTCAAGAGTCCGCGTCTTTCGGCTTCCTTTTTCCACTCGTCGGAGTAGCCGTCGCCGTTGAAGATAATGCGCTTATGCTGCGAGACGGTCTCCTTGATAATTTCGTTAAGCTCCTTATTAAAGTCCTCCGCCTTTTCGAGCCTGTCGGCAAACTGCGCGAAAATATCGGCAACCATAGTGTTAAGCATAACATTAGTGTCGGAAACAGAGGAAGCCGAGCCTAACATTCTGAACTCGAACTTATTACCGGTAAAGGCAAAGGGCGAGGTGCGGTTACGGTCGGTATTATCGCGCCCAAACAGCGGGATAATATCTGCGCCGACGGTCATTTTAACCTTTTGCGCGTTATCGTGGTGGGTGCCGCTTTCAATAGACAAAAGCAGGTCGGTAAGCTCGTCGCCTAAGAACATAGAAATAATGGCGGGCGGAGCCTCGTTTGCGCCCAAGCGGTGATCGTTACCCGCGGTCGCAACCGAAATTCTAAGTAAATCCTGATGCTCGTCCACCGCCTTAATAACTGCGGCGAGGGTGAGCATAAAGAGACGGTTTTCACCGGGGTTTTTACCCGGCTTAAGGAAATTAACGCCCGTATCGGTTGAAAGGGACCAGTTATTGTGCTTGCCGCTACCGTTAACGCCGTCAAATGGCTTTTCGTGCAAAAGACAAACAAGCCCGTGCTTAAGAGCGGTCTTCTTCATAATCTCCATCGTGAGCTGATTATGGTCAGCGGCAATGTTCGTGGTAGTAAAAATCGGCGCTAACTCGTGCTGTGCGGGAGCAACCTCATTATGCTCGGTCTTAGCAAGCACGCCTAACTTCCAAAGCTCATTATCAAGGTCGCGCATAAAGGCGGCAACCCTCGGCTTTAAAACGCCGAAATAGTGGTCGTCCATCTCCTGACCTTTTGGCGGCATTGTACCTATAAGGGTTCTGCCGCAGTAGATAAGGTCGGGGCGCTTATCGTATACAGTCTTGTCCACAAGGAAATACTCCTGCTCGGGACCGACTGTGGGATTTACGCGCTTAACATCCTCCATTCCGAAAAGGCGGGCGATGCGTAACGCCTGCTTATTAATCGCGTCCATACTGCGAAGCAAGGGCGTTTTCTGATCGAGAGCCTCGCCGCAATAGGAGCAGAAAGCAGTAGGAATACAAAGCGTGTCATCCTTTACAAAGGCGTAGGAGCTCGGGTCCCACGCGGTATATCCCCTCGCCTCAAAGGTGGCGCGAAGACCACCCGACGGAAAAGAAGACGCGTCGGGCTCGCCCTTAATAAGCTCCTTGCCCGAAAACTCCATTATAATATGACCGTCACCCGTGGGAGAAATAAAGCTGTCGTGCTTTTCCGCAGTAATTCCCGTAAGAGGCTGGAACCAGTGGGTATAATGCGTGGCTCCCTTTTCAATCGCCCAATCCTTCATCGCGGCGGCAACGGTGTCCGCAATACTGCTGTCGATACCCTTACCCTCTTTTATGGCGGTTTTCAAAACCTTATATGTATCCTTCGGTAGCCGCTCAAGCATTACCGAATCGTTAAACACGTTAGTTCCGAAAATTTCACTTACCTTATCCAAAACCATACCCCCGTACAAAAAATATAACATATATAGTATACCCGCAAAACGTCGGTTTGTCAATTAATGATTCCGCCGTTTTTACAAAGAACCGCTATATATTTTTCCCAATAGTAGCAATCGGGAACGGTAATATCCGTTTCGGTGCTTTCGACAAGATAATCGAAAACCTCGCCGTCTATCCCGTTTTCCCCTATTTTTTTCATAAGCGCGGTTATTATTGACCGCTTTAATTCCGAAGCGTCAACCGTGCGGCTTAAAATATCGGAAATTTGAACGCCGGTGTATCTGAGGGTTTCGCCGTCTAAATTAAGCTCTATACCGTCGGCGTAATCGATAACGGCGGCGACAAAGCGGTAATCGGTCTTTACGGTAAAATCTATCGGATAGCCGTAAATATCCTCACCGTACTCCTTTTCGGGCGGAATAATAACCTTGAGCCTTTCCTCATAGAAATCAAGGTACAAATAGGTCGGCGAACCGCAAATTTCAAGCATTATCCCCTTGCTTTCGGGGGCGGAAAAGCTGTACGGCACACTTGAAACCTTGTTTTCGGTCTCCTTGAAATTTTGCCGTAAATAAAAATATCCGCCGCCCACGAAAAGCGAGCAGCAGATAATACAAAAAGCCAAAAGCTTAAATATACCGAATAATTTTCTTTTCAAATCTACTCACCCGATATTATTATCGGCAAAATCAAAGAAAAAAATTCGCCTTATTCCGTTTTTTCAATATTGTTTAGCATTAGCTCAAAAAGCGCGGGGTTTACACGTTTTAAGGAGACAACCTGACCCTCGCCGTTTAAAAAGCAATGGGAGGTAGTGCCTGCGGCTCTAAGCTCTCCGTCCTCGGACAAGACCCTGTAGCTTACAAAAAACTTGACGTTTCCCACCTTTTGGAGCGCGGTCTCAACAACAATTTCTTCGCCGTAATAACAGGATTTTTTATATTCGCAGTTAACCGACAGCACGGGACTTATTATCCCCATTTCCTCGGTTGCCGAATAGGGCGCGCCGATTTTCTCGAAGAAATCGCTTCGCGCCTCCTCGAACCAACGAATGTAGTTTGAATGATGAACAAAGCCCATTTTATCGGTTTCGTAGTACTGAACCTTATGCTTATATCTTTCCGTTTTCGTCACCTTATTTCAAAGTATCGGCTATCTTATAGATTAGCTTTTTGGATTTTTCCCAACCGAGACAGGGGTCGGTTATAGACTTTCCGTAGATATGCTCCCCTATCTTCTGTGCGCCGTCCTCTATGTAGCTTTCGATCATAAGACCCTTTACCATAGAGCGAATATCCTTATTATGGTTACAGCTGTATACTACGTCCTTTGCGATACGCACCTGTTCAAGGCATTGCTTGCCTGAATTTGCGTGGTTGGTATCTACTATAACGGCGGGATTTACAAGACTTGTTTTTCCGTAAAGCT
This sequence comes from Acutalibacteraceae bacterium, assembly GCA_051880555.1. GTDB lineage: Bacteria > Bacillota > Clostridia > Oscillospirales > Acutalibacteraceae > UBA737. The sequence continues at coordinate 31,552 of JBJEOE010000079.1, read as the reverse complement.
CGTAAAGCTTGACTAAATCCTCATAGTGATAATTTGAAACGCTCTTGCCCGCAAAATCAACATATCCGCGCAAAATCGCGTGGGCGTAGGGGTTGCCCTCGCTGTCGACCTCCCAGCCGCGGTAGATAAATGTGTGGGGGTGCTGTGCGGCGGTTATAGAGTTCATCATAATACTAAGGTCTCCGCTTGTCGGATTCTTCATACCAACAGGAATGTCAAGTCCGCTTGCTGTCAGCCTGTGCTGTTGGTTTTCAACCGAACGCGCACCCACCGCCACATAGGAAAGCAGGTCGGAAAGGTAACGGTGGTTGTCCGGGTAGAGCATTTCGTCGGCGCAGGAAAAGCCGTAATCTCTCAGCGCCGCCATATGCAGGTCTCTTATAGCCACAATACCCTTAAGCATATCCGGCGTTTCGTCGGGGTCGGGCTGGTGAAGCATACCCTTGTAGCCGTCCCCCGTGGTGCGGGGCTTATTGGTGTAAATTCTCGGGACTATAAGTATTTTATCCTTTACCTCGTCCTGAACAGTACGAAGTCTCGATATGTAATCCAGTACGGGCTCGCGGCTGTCCGCCGAGCAGGGACCTATTACAAGGATAAATTTATCCGATTCGCCCGCAAATATTCGCCTTAACTCCTCGTCGCGCTCCGCCTTTATATTCGCCATTTCCTCTGTCAGCGGATAGTGGGTTTTTATCTGTTGAGGAATGGGAAGCTTTCTTTTAAATGTCATATTCATTGTAAATTACCCCTTATTTATCTTGATCAAAGCGTTTTCTGCGCTCGGTGGAAGTTCTCATCATCTCGCGCATACCCTCGCGGTCGCCTGATTTGATTTTATCGTACAGCTCGTCAAAGGAGGCTCTGAACCGCTCCATTTCGGCAAGTAAAGCGTCCTTATTGTAGAGGAACAGCTCGCTCCACATCTCGTCGTTTATCTTTGCGATTCGTGTTAAATCCCTAAACGAGTCCCCCGTGTAATACTCAAGGTCGGGCGTGTTGTTACAGCACATAAGCGAAACGGCGATACAGTGGGTTAGCTGGGACAAAAAGGCTATCATTTTATCGTGCATTTCGACCGACAGCTCGGAAATCTGACGAAAGCCTAACTTCTCACCCAAATCCCTACAAAGCTCGGTAGCCTCCATAGTATTTTTTTCGGTCGGAACTACTATGTAGTTAGCGTTCTTAAAAATTTCGTCGGTGCTGTTCTGCACACCGCAGACCTCTCTGCCCGCCATCGGGTGGGCGGAGATAAACTCCACGTCGTCTCGCAAAATTTCCTGAATTTCCCCTACGATACAGCCCTTAACCCCCGTTACGTCGGTTATTACCGCGCCGCTTTTTAATAGGCGCTGATTTGTGCTTATCCACTCGGTAAAAACGTGGGGATAAAGTGCAAATACAACCAAATCGGCGCTACCTAATAACTCGGGTTCAATCTGTGTTGTGCCGTAATCAATTATTCCCTTTTCGAGGGCGAAATCAACCGAGGACTGACTTCTCGTTATCGCGCTTACCTTGTAGCCCTGCTTTTTAAGCGACTCGGCGTAGCTGCCGCCTAACAGTCCAAGACCTACAATTAAAATGTTCATATCCTTATTTAACTTCATTAATCTTCAACCTCTAAATCTATTCCGAGCGAGGAAAAGCGCTCAAAGAAATCGGGAAAGCTTTTGCTTACCGCCTCAGCGCCGTATATTCTGCCCCCTGTTATGGTGCATAAAACCGCAAGAGACATTACAATCCTGTGGTCGTTGTGCCCGTTAAGCGGCAATTCGGGAGTATTAAGCGTACAACCGTGCACGGTTATATCGTTATCATTTATTTCGGTATGACAGCCGAATTTCAAAAGCTCCTCTGCCATAGCCGCTCCCCTGTCGCTTTCCTTAATTTTAAGGCGGCGGGTTCCCGTAAAATGCGCGCCGTTATTGGCGGCGGCGGCAGCCATAAGCACGGGTCCTAAATCGGGGCAGTCGGAAATGTCAATTTGCGGAGTACCGCGAACTATCTTGCCTAACAGCTTTTTGTAAACCGCGTCGCCCTGACAGGAAGCCTTACTAAGTCCCGAAACCGCAACGTTGCCGCCTACCGCATTAAGCGCCTCAAAAAACGCGGCGTTTGAATAGTCGCCTTCAACCGTAAGACTTCGCGGTTTATAGGTCTGATTGCCCTTAATATATATCGTATGCTCGTCGGTGCGGCTTATTCTGACCCCGAAATCGGCGAGCGCCTTTACCGTCATTCCAAGGTAGGAGCCGCTCTCAAGGGCGCCCGTAATGTCAATTATACTGTCATTTGGTAAAAGCGGCAAAGCAAACATTAGTCCGCTTATAAACTGGCTTGAAACGTCGCCCCTTACCGAGTATTTTCCCGCCTTTAGTCTGCCCATTACGGTAACCGAGTCCGCGTTCTGCTTAAATTCTAAACCCGCAGCCGCACAAATATCGGCATAAACCGAAAGAGAGCGTTGCATTAACCTTTCACTCCCCGAAAGGGTAATTTCCTTGCCGAAAAGCAGACAAAGCGGAATTAAAAACCTTAAGGTACTTCCCGATTCGTTGCAGAAAAGCTTATCGGATTTTATTCCCTTGTCTATATCTATTCCGCCGATTTTTACGGTATCGCCCTTTATTTCGACGTTTGCGCCGAGTGAAGCAAGGCAGGAAAGGGTCGCCTTAATATCCTCCGAAAATCCGACGCCCTTTATCTCGCTTTCGGGCGAGAGCGCACCGCAGATTAAATACCTGTGCGCCATACTTTTTGAGGGCGGTGCGGACACCCTGCCGTATGCCTTACTTTTATTAATATTAACAACCATTTATTTTTCCCCGTAATTATCCTTTAAAAATTCCATAGCCTCGGTATAGCCCTTTATCCCGTGACCGCAAATAGTCTTTACACAGGCGGTTCTTATAAAGCTTACCTGCCTGAAGTCCTCGCGGCTTCCCACGTCCGAGATATGCACCTCTACCGTGGGAATAGACACAGCCTTAACCGCGTCAAGCAAAGCGATACTTGTATGCGTATACGCGCCGGGGTTAATAACTATTCCGTCAAACACCCCATAAGCCGCCTGTATTTCGTCAACCAGCGCGCCCTCGTGATTTGACTGAAAGAGCTTAACCTCTATACCGTTTTCCTTGGCATAGCTTTTCACGCTTTCGCAAAGGGTATTAAAATTATCCCTGCCGTAAATTCCCGGCTCTCTAATCCCCAACATATTAATATTAGGGCCGTTAATCACCAAAATCTTCATTTAAGAAAGCCTCCTTTACCGCCGCTATATTAGTATTTAAGTCCTTAACCGCCTTAATTTCCGCCTGTGCGGAGGATTTGTAAATGCCGTGTCTTTCATTATAGCGCTTTATGAGAAGCTCCCTATTTGAGGAAAGCGGGCGGTCGTCGGTGGTGACTAAATCCTCAAGCGGGCGGTTGATAAATACTATAACTCCGTTTTCCTTTAAAAGGGAAACGTTTTCGGGGTTTAATACCGCGCCGCCGCCAGTGGCTATCACCGAGGACTGCAAAGCCGCAACCTCCTTTATAACCTCCGACTCGATTTCGCGGAATTTCCTTTCACCGTATTTTTGGAATATTTCGGGAATAGACATTCCTGTTTTCTTTACAATCTCATCGTCTGTGTCAATAAACTCCTTTTCGGTTTCCTTTGCGACGGCTTTGCCTATTGTCGTCTTGCCGCACCCCGGCATACCGATTAAAACAATATTCTTCTTATCAAGCAGAATTTCTTTATAAACGCTGTCGGTAACGCTTTTAGGTATGGAGCTTCCCGTAAATTTTTCCGAGGCAAAGACCGCCTGCGCCACCAGCATATAAAGTCCGCCGACCGCGTTTATCCCCATTTCCTTAGCTTTTGTCACAAGTGCGGAGGAAAGCGGATTGTAAACCGCGTCGGTCACCGATTCTAAATCGGGAAAAAGAGAAATATCCACCGCCGTTTTGCCGATATTCGGGTACATTCCGCAGGGCGTGGTGTTTATAATCGCCCCCGCGTCTGTATGGTGTGCAAGCGCATAATCATATGTAACCGCGCAGTCGTTGCCGTTTCTCGATACCCTCAATACTTCACTCGCTCCGAGGCTTTCCGCCACCGCCGCCGCGGTTTTAGAGGTGCCGCCGCTGCCCAAAACCAAAACCTTTTTGTTTTTTAAGTCCGCGCCCTGTCTCTTTATCAGCGCACGCATACCCTCGTAATCGGTGTTGTAGCCGTAAAGCTTGCCGTCCTTATTTACAATAGTGTTTACCGCGCCGATTTTCCTCGCAGTATCGCTTATTTCATAAAGATAAGGAATTACCGCCTGCTTATAGGGAATAGTGACGTTTATCGCCTTAAAATCGGCGGCTTTCATAAAGGAATCAAGGTCTTGCGCTTCAATTTCCTTAAGCTCGTAATTATAATCGGCAATTTTAGAATGAATTATTTTTGAAAAGCTGTGACTAAGCCTTTCGCCTATGCAACCGTATTCCATTATCCTACCAACCAGTCCGTTCCGAAGCGTTCGCTTAATATGTCGCACAAAACCACGGCGGTTATACTGTCGATAACCACCCGCGCCCTATGCACAATGCAGGGGTCGTGTCTGCCGCCCGCCAAAAAGTTAACGTTTTCGCCTTTTATAAAATCGACCGTCTGCTGTTCCCTATGTATTGTAGAGGTCGGCTTAACCCCACAGCGGAATATAACCGGCATACCGTTTGTAATACCGCCGTTTATGCCGCCGTTGTTGTTAGTAAGGGTTTTAACCCTGCCGTCTTCAATCCTTATCGGGTCGTTAGCCTCGCTTCCGCGCATATCCGAGAGCGCAAAGCCGCCGCCGAACTCAACCCCCTTAATAGCGGGAATACCGAACAGAGCGCGGGAAAGCTTGCTTTCAATGCTGTCAAACCACGGCTCGCCTACCCCGGCAGGCAGACCGATAACCGCCGTTTCAAGCACGCCGCCAACGCTGTCGCCGTCTATTCTCGCCGCGTTCGCCGCCGCCTTCATACCCGTTTCGGCGTTGCCGTCCAACACCGCAAAAACCTTATTGTTGACCGATTCAATATCCTCTTTTAAATTTTCAAATTCGCGGTCCTTAACCCCCGCGAGACGGGAAATATGTGTACCTAAATAAATTCCTTTGGCTCTTAAAGCAGAAATAGCAATCGCTCCTGCCGCTACTATTCCCGCGGTAATTCTTCCGCTGAAATGTCCGCCGCCGCGGTAATCCTCAAAGCCGTGGTATTTTTGGTAAGCCGTGTAATCTGCATGTCCCGGGCGCGCCTTGCTTCTTATCTCGCTGTAATCCTTTGATTTTGTGTTAACGTTTGGTATTAAAATGCAAATCGGCGTACCCGTGGTTTTACCCTCGAAAACTCCGCTTTCGATTACAAAGTTATCAGGCTCTACTCTGGGGGTGGAAATATCCCCGAAGGGGCGGCGCAAAGTAAGCTGTGAACGGATAAACTCCTCGTCAACCGTAATCCCGGGGGCTAAGCCGTCCAGCACCGCGCCGATTGCCGCTCCGTGGCTTTCGCCGAAGACAGTCAGCGCGACCGAGGTTCCTATAGTATTTTTCATTTAAAGCTCTCCTTAATTTCCTTGGCAAAAGTATCAAAGGGCATTTCCCGCATTTCGTACTTTCCTACCTCAGGTACGAAAATCACGGTAATCTTATCGCCCATAAGCTTTTTATCGTGCCGCATAGCAGATATTATTTTTTCGGTCTCAAAATCGGTGCTTGTGGGCAGATTAAGCTTTTTAAGTACGGGGATAATCCGCTCCCGCACACCTTCGGAACACATAGGTATCATACCCAGCGCCACGCACTCGCCGTGATAGAGATTCTGCATATCATTCTCGCTCTCGATAGCGTGGGCTAAGGTATGTCCGAAATTAAGAATTTTTCGCAGTCCGCCCTCTTTTTCGTCCTTTTCGACAACGTCTCGCTTGATTTTTAGCGAGCGCTCGATTACCGTATCGATATTGCTTTTTATATCCTCCTCTTCAAAAATGCGGAACAGCTCCTTATCGGAGGTAAGCGACATTTTAACCGATTCGGCAAGTCCGTTTGATATTTGCCTGTCGGGGAGCGTCATAAGGGTGTCGGAATCTATAATTACCGCTTTTGGGGGATAAAACGCGCCTACAAGGTTTTTATACCCCTCAAAATCAATTGCCACCTTGCCGCCTACAGAGGAATCCACCTGAGACAAAACGGTTGTAGGTATATTGTAAAAATCAATACCGCGCATATAGCTTGCCGCGGCAAAGCCCGCCATATCGCCGACTACTCCGCCGCCGACCGCTACTACGCAGTCGCTTCTGGTAAAGCCGTTTTTCACCATTTCGGATAGCAGATATTTATATGTATCAAAGCATTTTGAGGGCTCACCCTCCTTAACAGTTACGATAAAGGGGTCTTTACTCTGTGCCGCAACGGTTTTTGCGTATTCCGCGGGTACTCCGCTGTCGGTCACGATAAATACACGGCGGTTTAAATTAAGATATTCCCCCGCCTTATTAAGCGCGCCGTGCTCAAGGTAGATATTATATTCCCCCGTGGAGGTTTTAACAGGTATTATCATTCGTCGTCACCCTTTAATATTACTTCTCTTTCAAAGCTGCCCGCAATTCTTATACTGCTGCACTTTTCCTTAAGCTCTTTAAGCATTTCTCTGCCCTTATCGCTGTTTATATTGCCCTCTCCCTCGGCGTAGAAATAATAGCTCCAGATAAGCTCCTTTGTAGGTCGGGATTTTAATGCGCGCAGGTTAAAGCCGTATTTACCTATGGTATTTATCGCCTCGCCCAAGGCGCCCGCCTCGTTAGATACGGTAAAGAGCATTATAAACTGATTGTCGGCATTAGAGGGGGTTTTAGGCGTTTTGGAAAATACCGCAAAGCGGGTTGTGTTACTGCCGCTTTCGTTAATGTGCGCCTCCAACTTTTTAAGCCCGAAAATTTTTGCCGCCTCTCCCGAGCCTATCGCGGCGGTGTCGTGCCTGCCCATTTCGGCTACCTGCTTTGCCGCAACAGCGGTGTTTACCGCCTCTATAGGCTCAAAGCCGTGTTCTCTTATGTACTTAGCGCATTGACCCAGCGCCTGCGGGTGGCTTATTACCTTTTTTACCTCGTCCATTGTCGTTCCCTTAACGGCAAGGAGATTTTGCACGACCTCAATATCGTAAATACCGTTTATATAAAGTGTGCCGAAGAAGGTCAAATCCATAACCTGAACCACGTCTCCGTTGTGGCTGTTCTCGATAGGCAATACCGCGCAGTCACATTCGCCGTTTACAACCGAATCGTAAGCCGCCTTAAAATCGGCGTGGGGAATAGCCTTAGCGTCGGGGAAAATACGGTTTGCGGCAATGTTCGCAAACGCCCCCTCAACCCCGCTGTAGGCAACCCGCATACCCTCAAGCAGTCTGTGCTGATACGCCTTTGAAATATCCATATTATTTTGCAGAAAGCTTACATAATAGGGCTTTAGCGTTTCGTTTTCAACAAGGGCGGAGTTACGTTTTATAACCTCAGCCTCCCGCGCAGAATCGGTAACCCTTACGCCGTTCGCCTTTTTGTACTCGGCGACCGTCTTTACCGCCGCCATACGCTTTTCAAAAAGCTGTGCCATTTCCTTATCTATTTCGTTAATCTGCTGTCTTGCTTTTTCTAAATCAGTCATAACCGTCTCCGTTATTTGTATTCTTCTATAAGCGCCTTAAATTTCGGCAAAGCGCGTTCAATCTGCTTGGTTTCAACGCAGTAGCAAATTCTGACATACCCTTTACAGCCGAAATCGTCGCTGGGGACCAACAAAAGCTCGTATTTTTTAGCTCTTTCACAAAAGGCGTTCGCGTCCTCCTCGGGAGCCTTTACAAATAGGTAAAATGCACCGTCGGGTGGAACTACCGTATAACCGTAATCGGTAAGTGAGTGTGATAACAAATCACGGTTCTTGCGGTAAACCGTAAGGTCGGGCAGTAGGTCGACGCACTCGCCCACCGTGTACTGCAGAAGGCTAGGAGCGCATACAAAGCCGAGAGACCGACCCGCGCCGCAGACCGCCGCGTATGCTTCGCCGCTGTTACCCGCATTTGGAGAGACAAATATATAGCCTATTCTCTCACCCGGCAGAGAAAGCGACTTACTGTAGGAATAGCATACAAGCGTGTTGTTGTAATATTTAGGAATATAGGGAACGATCACGTCATAAACAAGCTCCCTGTATGGCTCGTCGGAAATAATATAAATATCCCTGCCGTATTCCGTTTGCTTTTTATTAAGCAGAGAAGCGAGCTTAATTATTGTTTCCTCGGAAAAGACCGCGCCGGTCGGATTATTGGGAGAATTAACGATTACCGCCTTGGTTTTATCGGTGATCGCTTTTTCAAGCGCGGCAAAATCAATCTGGAAATCGCTTTCACGGCATAAGACTTCTACAAGCTTTGCCCCCGCTTTTTCTGCAAAAACGCGGTATTCGGGGAAAAAGGGAGCTAAAACTATAACCTCGTCTCCCGCATTAACAATAGCGTTAAGCGAAATTGTTAAAGACGCCGCCGCGCCGCAGGTCATATAAATAAGGTTAGGGTCTGCCTTAAAACCAAACGCACCTTCGATATGCTCCGCAATCGCCTGCCTTACGGAAAAATCACCCTGTGCGGAGGTATAGCCGTGAAGGGCGACAGGGTCTTTTTCCCTTATTAAGCGTTCCATTGTTTCGGTAACCTTATCAGGGGTAGGCACGCTCGGATTGCCGATAGAAAAATCAAAAACATTTTCCGCTCCGATTTGAGCCTTTCTCACCTTTGCGTATTCAAAAATTTCGCGAATAACCGAGCGCTTTTTGCCCAAGCCCGCCATTTTTTCGTTTATCATAATTTCACCCGTTTTCAAAATACAAGCCCGCAACACTCACTGCAATAAAAGCATGAGCGATTGCGGGCTGTCGTACAACATATAAAGACTAAGCTTTATGGGCGCACAGGCAGTCCGTCTTATAATAATAAAATCGATAAGCTATGTAGCCAAACATACCGTCCACCCTTTCTTCTAAAAACTAAAACCTATTTTAACCTATTTTTTCCCTTTTGTCAAGCCAAAAACAGAAATTTCTTTAACGATTTAAAGCTTTAAACAGTTAAATTTATTCTACAACCAATTCTTTGATGGAGCGGAGCTGATAATCCACGTTTTTAAGGAGCTCCGGCTTTTTAAGGGCGACCGCCGCTCCCTTTACAACGCTGTGGGCGGGATCGTCAAGCTGATGAATCTCAATACCTAAATATTCATTAAGCTTTTGGGCTAAACCGTTAAGCTGTGAGCCGCCGCCCGTTAAATACATACCGTCCTCGGTAATATCCGCCACCAAATCGGGGTCGGTGCGGTTAAGCACCTGACGGATAGCGTTGCAGATAGCCTCAACCGTTTCGCTTATCGCTTCAAAAACCTCGCCCGAGGAAATTTCAAAGCTTTCTGGCAGTCCCGAAAAGACATTTCTCCCCTTTGCGACAACGGCGACCTCAATATCGCGCTTTACCGCCGAGCCGATTTTCATTTTTATCATTTCCGCCGAAAGTGCGCCGATTTCGATATTATACTCCTTGCGGACGTATCTTATAATCTGCATATCGAGATCCGAGGAGGCGGTTTTAAAGGATTCGCAAACCGCAATTCCTCCGAGGGAAATCACCGCAATATCGGTTGTACCCGCGCCTATATCTACAATAAGTGTGCCGCGCGGCTTTGAAAAATCAAGTCCCAAGCCGAACGCCACGGCAAGCGGCCCCTCAATTACCGAAACATTACGCCCTCCCGCCGATTCAACCACGTTTGAAAGGGAGTGGTGCTGTAATTCGGTTAATCCAGCGGGGAGAGTAGCCATAATACGCGGGCGCAGAATGCGGTTGCCGAACGCCTGCTGCATATAGTTTTTAAGCATAATTTCGGCAATATCGTAGTCGGCAATAACCCCGCGCTCTATAGGTGTAACGCAAACAAGACTGTCGGGCGTTCTGCCTATGGTCTGCTTTGCCTTTTCGCCGAAATACACGGGCTCCCAGGTTTCGCTGTCCACCGTAACGACGTTTGGCAGTTCAAGCACAACCTTTGAGCTTGAAAAAATAACTGTTTTTGAAGATCCTAAATCTATTCCTATATCGGTAGCCATAGCTTTCCTTTCAATTCATATTAATATATGTATTATATCATTGTTTTTTACTTTTTACCAGCATTATTTTTATCCGTCTTCTTTTTTTCGGTTATCAGCGCGGTCACGCAGTAGACAGCCTCTGCGCCTGCCGAAAAAAGCTGTCCCGCGCACTCGTCTAAGGTTGCGCCCGTCGTCCTTATATCGTCCACAAGCAGAAGTGTTTTTCCGCTTGCAGAGCCTTTGGCGGCGTAGCGTCCCTTTACGTTTTTGAAGCGCTCCTTACCGAACAAATCGTGCTGGCGTGGGCCCGCCTTTAGGCAGATAAGGGTATCAATAAGCGGAATACCCAGAATTTCGGAAATTTTCTCGGCTAATACCCGGCTTTGATTAAAGCCGCGCTTTAAAAGCCTTATCTTGTGCATAGGAACAAAGGTCACTCCGTCAAATTTAATATCGCGGTATTCGTTTTTAACGCAAAGCGCCATCTGCTCGGCAAAATAATCGGCGTTGCTTAGCCTTCTTCGAAATTTGAAGGAATACAAAGCCGTCTTAGCGGGCTGTTTGTTGATAAAGGGCGCAATACAGCCGTCAAAACGGAAAATACGGTATTTGCACTCGCAATTCTTCTTATCCTTACCGCATCTGATACAGCGTTTAATAGGGTCACAGCGCACAAGCATTTCGCGGCAGAAATCGCAAAGGGGCTCGCCTTCCTCCGTAACATCTCCGCAAGAAGCGCAGGTATTCGGAAAAAAGGCGGCTTTAATAACCCTTATTATCTCTTTCATAGGCGCCGTCTTCCTTTAAAAATTGCTTAAGCAGAGTATAACGCAGGGTTTTGCGGTCGTTTGATACCATATCGCTCCAAACCGACTCGTCCCCGACCGCGACCAACAGCTTTTTCGCCCTTGTGACGGCGGTATAAAGCAGATTTCGGTATTTAAGCTTAGTCGGAACATCGAAAAGCGGCAAAACAACGCAATTATACTCACTGCCCTGACTTTTATGCACCGTAACGGCGTAGGCGAGCTCCAACTGACCCAAATCCTCCGAAAAATATGTGACCACCCTATCGTCAAACCTTACCTTTAAAACGCCGCCCCGCTTGTCAATATCGGTGATAAAGCCGACGTCGCCGTTAAAGACCCCCGTGCCGTACTCCCCGTTATCACGCCTATACTGCAAATCGTAATTATTCTTTATCTGCATTACCTTATCGCCCTCGCGCAGGTAAATACCCTTAAATGCTAACTGCGGCTTGCCCGACGTGTTTGGGTTTAAGGCGCTTTGAAGGACGTTGTTAAGGTTCACCGTGCCTGTTTCGAGCAATCTTGAGGGGCAAAGCACCTGAATATCGCGAATCGGGTCAAGACCGTATGCCGAGGGAAGCCGCTCGCAGACAAGCTCCTCCACCGTGCGGCTTACCGAAAGCCTGTCCTGTCTGCGAAGAAAAAAGCAATCCGAATCCTTAGAAGAAAAATCTGCCTTTTCGCCGTTAATAATCGCGTGGGCGTTGGTGACAATGCGGCTCTTACCCGCCTGTCTGAAGACCTTTTTAAGGCGAATGGACGGGAAAATATCGGAGGATAAAATATCGTTAAGCACGTTCCCCGCGCCTACCGCGGGGAGCTGGTCGGAATCCCCTACCAGAATAATACGGCAGGAAAGTCTGAGCGCCTTTAAAAGGCTATCGAACAGCAGAGCGTCAATCATTGAAGCCTCGTCGACTATTATAACGTCGCAGTTAAGGGGATTTTTCTCATTCCTTGAAAACTGCTGATTGTCCCCCTCGGTCCATTCAACCTCCAAAAGTCGGTGAATGGTTTTCGCCTCCCTGCCCGTAAGCTCGGTCATACGCTTTGCCGCCCTGCCTGTGGGGGCGGCAAGCTCCAGCTCAAGATTGCGGTTCTCAAAAAGGCTTATTATGGCGTTTAGTGTGGTGGTTTTTCCCGTGCCGGGTCCTCCTGTTAAAATAAGTATACCGCTTGAAAAGGCTTCAAAAATCGCCTGCTTCTGCAAATCCTCAAACTCAATTCCAAGCTTTCGCTCAACATTTTCAATTTCAAGCGCGTCAACCGTAACCGCCCTGTCTATGTACCTTTTAACCGAAACAAGCCGCGCGGCGATATGCTCCTCGGCGGAATAATAGGCGGGAATAGACAAGTATTCAACCCCGCTTACCGTCTTTGAAGTAATTCTGAAGCAGTCAGTAAGGCGGTCACAGCAGACTTCTACAGTTTCGCGGTTACATTCAAGCAGCTTTACCGCGACCTCGCAAAGCTTACCCCGAGGCAGACAGGTGTGACCGTTCAAAAGGTTATTACGGAGGATATATTCCAGTCCCGCCGAGACCCTTAATTCGCTCGACTTATCAAAGGAAATATCCTCTGCTATATCCTCCGCCGTCTCAAAGCGGAAATCAATTCCCTCCTCGCACAGCGCGTAAGGGTTGGTTTTAATAATTTCGGTGGCTCTGTCGCCGAAACGGCGGTAAATCGCAAGGCATTTATCGGGCGTTACTCCGTATTTTGAGAGCATCATCATAATGTCCCTAACGCCGTACTGCCTGTTATACTCCTCGGAAACCGCCTTTGCCTTTGAGAGGGTTATTCCCCTTACCGTAGCTAAATCCTTTGGATTGTTCTGTATAATATCAAGCGCGTCCGCACCGAATTTTTCCACTATTTTCTGCGCCGTGGCGGGACCTATACCCTTAATGGCACCCGAGGAAAGGTAACGCAAAACTGCGGCGGCGTTTTGGGGAGTTTTTCTTTCAAAATGCTCCGCCTTAAACTGCTCGCCGTAGGAGGGATGCAGGGTATAGGAGCCGTAAAAAACCGCCGCGTCACCCTCGGCAAGAAAGGGCAGAGAGCCGACAACCGTAACGCTCTCTCGCCCTGAACGTACCTCGGCTACGGTATAGCCGCTCATCTCATTTCGGTATGTGATTTTTTCGACAGTTCCGTTAATTTCCTTAACCGAGTCCGTTAATACTTCCCCCATTATGAGAAAATCCATCCTTCCGCGCGTCAATCAGGCTTTTCCCCGCCGCCGAGCGGGATATATTCATCAATTTCCGCCTTAAGCTCCTTAAGTGTAAGATACTCCGCGCCGTATTTTTCGGCAATGTAACGGCAGGCTTTATCTCCCTTTTCGTCAAGACCGTTGTTTACCGCTATAATATAATCGGAATAACCGTTACCGAGCCACAATTTCTGCCCTACGGCAAAAAGCAGCTGCTCCTCGGGGTCATCGCCCGATAAAAACACCACCGAGTATGTAAGCGCCCTGTGTCTCGGCGCGATAATCCGTATTTTAATTCCGTGCAAAAGCTCCGCCAATCCCAGCATCGAAAGACAGAGAAGCATTGCAATAATAATATATCTTATCAGCATTTTTATCACCCCGATAACAGTATATTCGGAAATGATAAAAATGCTAAAATAAAGGGCTTTAAAAGCCCTTTATTTCAAAATCACCGAATTTTTACGGTTGTGCTGTAGGTTCCTACCTGCCATATATCGTTGTAGGAATCGGACCTTACTGTAACAAGCACCGTATGCTCGCCCGCCGCCTTATCCGACAAATCTACTTCTCCGTAAAGCATACTGTCGTTAAGCTTTGAAATTACCGACTTAGGACCGCAGATTTTCACATTTTTAATTGCCGTATCACTTGCGGCGTTAAGCCCTGCAGACAGCCCCTTAAACCTTACGTTTGACACCGTAAAGGTTTTTTCGGAATAACCCGAAACGTCAACCGTAACGATAAAATGCTCAATCGTATCAAGCAGTCTTACCCCGTCCGGGAGCTTCGCCGACACGTCAAATTTATTTGAGGAAGTCGAAACCGAGGTTATATCAATCGCCGAAAGGGTTACCTGCGTAATCTTGTCGATAGCGTCGGGCTTACCGATAACGGTCACGCTGTCATGGTCAATGCTATATGATATACTGCTCTTTGAAAAGTCTGAGGGAAGATTGGTGAAATCTGCAATAACGGGAACCGTCTTTTTCTTAGAAATCGGCACGGTAACCTTAACCGCGCTTTCGCTTAGGGTGAGATTGGTCATATCGACCGCTTCTCCGTTTTCGTCGTAAAGCTTTATTTCCGCGTCATAGGTCGCGCTTTCGCTTAACGTCTCGTTAACCGCGGCGTAGGCCTCGACTAAGGCTATTGAGTTTATAACGGTGCGGGGTCCCTTTATAGTTACGGTATCGCTTTCGGTGCCGCTTACAACCGCCGTTTCGGCGATAAGTCCCTCAACCGCGCTCGCGCCCTCTGCCCGCGCCTTAATAGTAAACTCCTTGGTATCTACATAATCGAAATAGACATTGACAACCGAGGGCGATATACTGATAAATTCATAATCGGAAACCGCAGTGTTTTTTCCGCCCGAAACCTCAAGCTGATACTCGCCTGGGGCGTTTATTGCCGCGGCGGAGGCGTAAACATAAAAATCCTTAGGCTGAAGCGCGGAGACGACATAGCTCGGTCCATTAATCGTAACCGTAAACTTCTGGGAGGATATATCCCCTATTATCTCCATATTGTTTTCGGAGGCAAAGGTGTTGTCAAGGTTAATATTCACGGGTATATCCGTAAACGTCCTCTCGACATCCGGATTCTGATTAATCATTATTACAAGCCAAAACACAAAGGCGGCAATAATCGAAAACGGAATTGTGAAACGCTTGTTGTAAAGCAGTTTTCTTAATGAAAATTTAGCGGGAAGCTTTATTTTCCGTTTCATCTTCTTTTGCAGCGTCCTTTCCGTTTGCTTTTTTAAATGGATTGAGGCGTTTTATAGCCGCCGCAACCTTGCCGTTATTTTCTTTATTTTCGTCGATTATAAGCAATCTGCGAAGCTCCTCACACGCCGAAATCGAATTGTAATTTCTCGTAATAATTCCGTTTGATACTATTGAAATAATGCCTGTCTCCTCGGAAACCACAAGTACCACCGCGTCGGAGTTTTCGGTCATTCCTATAGCCGCGCGATGCCTTGTGCCGAGCTGTGAAGAAATATCCTCACGCTGGGTAAGGGGCAAAATACAGCCCGCGGCGTAAAGCCTGCCGTCTCTTATTATAAGCGCTCCGTCGTGAAGCGGGGATTTCGGGAAAAAGATGTTCCCTACCATAGAGACCGACGGAGTGGCGTTTATCACCGTACCCGTGTCAATAATCTCGCCCAGCTGGGTCGAGCGCTCAAAAACTATAAGGGCGCCCGTCCTGCTTTCCTGCATTGCGCCCGCCGCACGGCTTACCTTGTCGATACAGTCCTCAAGCGGATTATCCGACAAGTCGCCTTGGGTTGTCATCAGCTTGGTATGCCCCACTCTTTCGAGCAATCTTCTAAGCTCGGGCTGGAAGATAATCGCGATGGCGATAATAATATAATCCACAAATCGCGACAGCACCCACTTCATCGTGGTAAGATTCCACCAGTTAGCGACAAAGTATATTAAAAACAGGATTATAAGACCCTTCGCGAGCTGACCCGCGCGGGATTCGCGCATAAATTCTATCGCCTTGTATATAATATACGCCATAAGCAGAATATCAATTATATCAAACGGTATTCTCATACTGGCGACAGCATATATAATTTGATTAAAAAAAGCGTAAATTGCATTAAATATGCTGCTCAACTCTAAACATTCCTTTTCAAAGTCTATTTATAATTTATTTTAGCATATTTTATTTTTTCATTCAATAGAAAAATCAATATTTTTTTAAATTTTATATTCTTTTTAAAGCATTTACAAGACTTTTTATATCCGACCGGGTATTAAACGACGCGACCGAAGCCCTTACCGCTCCCGTATCAACAGTCCCTATCTGCCCGTGGGCGGAGGGGGCGCAGTGAAGTCCTCCCCTTACCGCTATTCCGTTATCGCTTAAATACTCCGCGACCTCGCCGCTCTCCTTTCCGTAAACGTTAAAGGAAAGCACAGGAGCGTACATACCCGCCGTCGGCTCGGGCGTGTAAAGCTGTATTTTTTCGATTTTTGAAAGCTCCTTATATAAATAGAGTATTAAATCAAGCTCGTGGGAGTATATTTTCCCGATTCCTATCTGCTTTACATAGTCAATTCCTGCCGACAGTCCCATAATAGCGGGCAAAGCCACCGTCCCGCTTTCAAGCCTCTCGGGCAAAGAATCGGGCTGAAACGGCTCTAAAGAGTTTGTCCCCGTCCCGCCCTCGATAATGGTATTCTCTATCGGCTTTTCGCATATTAATACCCCCACTCCCATAGGCGCGTAAAGCCCCTTGTGGGGCGCTATGCAAAGATAATCGATATTCATTTCACGCATATTTATGGGTATTACCCCCGCCGTCTGCGCCGCGTCAACCGCAAAAAGCACCTCTCTTTTTTTGCAAAGCTCCCCGATTTGCGCTATAGGAAGGGTTTTTCCGAGAACGTTTGACGCGCCAGTACATATAACAAGCCTTGTATCGGGCAAAAGCTTTTTCTCAAACTCCCTTAAGGTAAAGCTGTCGTCTGTAAGAGAAACATACGCCGTATCGTATCTCATACCCGATTTTACAAGGGGTCGTATGACCGAGTTATGCTCAAGCGAGGAGGTTAGTACCCTGTCCCCCGGTCTTAAAACTCCTTTTATTACGCAGTTGATACTCTGGGTGCAGTTTAAGGTAAAGACCACGTTTTCGGGTCCCGAGGCGCCGAAAAGCTCCGAAATTTTTTCCCTTGCGGAGTATACCGCCGCCGCCGCCTTTAAGGAAGCGGTGTGACCGCTTCTTCCGGGATTCGCCGAAAGCTCCTTTAACGCCGAATCCACAGCCCTTATTACGCCAGCAGGCTTTCTGCCCGTCGTCGCGGCGTTATCAAGATATATCACATAAAACACCTCCGTTATATCTTTTTATTATTATCAAAGCGCGGGACGGCGCATTAATGGCAAGGTATTAACACAAGCCGTATAAAAATGCGACAGTCCCGCGTTTAATCGGTTATTTTTCGTATATTTCGAGTATTTTTATTCCCGCTTGGCGTAAAAGCTCCGCCGCGCCTTCAATATCGCCGATAAGAACTATACTGTAGCCACAGCCCGCGCTCTTGCCGGAGGAAATTCTCTCGATTTTAACATTGTAGCCGTTTTTCCTTAGCAGGTCGCGCCCCTTTATCGCATAGGTGACGGTACCTGTCGTGATAACATACTTTTTCATTTCTTTTCACTCCGTTAACATTCCTTTATACTACATCATATGCAAGGCGCGGAGTAATGACATATAATTAATTCCCATCCTCTGCCGTATCGTTTTTATAATATTCAATAACCACAATTAAGGTCACGGGTAAAATAAATATTCCTGCTATTCCTAAAAGCTTTATTCCCACAAACATTGCGAGCAGGGTAAAAATCGGATTAATTCCTATCTGTTTTCCTATTATTTTAGGCTCGGCAAAATTTCTTACAAGTGTTATTATGCCGTACAAAACCGCCAGCCCTATTCCCGCCGCCGTGTTCCCGAGCAAAAGCTCCACAGCCGCCCATGGGACAAGCACCGTCCCAGTGCCGAGCACGGGCAAAATGTCGATTACGGCGATAAGTGCCGCTAATAGCGGCGCGTATTTTATTCTTAAAATAATAAACCCGATAAAAAGCTCGGTAAATGTAAGCGCCATAATTATCGAATACCCTTTTACTAATTTGAAAACGCAGTCTGCCAGTATGCCTTTAACCCTTAACGAATTTGCATATATCTTCTTTCCGCATATACCGCGGATAAATTTTGCAAGCTTGGGAAAATCCGCCGCGATATAACACCCCGCCGCCGCGCAGACAACACAGCTTAAAATAAAGCTCGGAGCGTTTTTAGCCGCCCCAGCCGCCGCGGAGGAAATAAAAGAGGTGACCGAAAAGGCAAGTCGGCTTAACGCGCTGTCGTACATTTCTGCGGCAAAGGAGGTTAGTTCCTCAGGCAAACGAGTGAAAAAGGAATCCACCGTGCTTCTGATACTCAAAAAAATTCCGGAAAGCTCCCGTGCTAAGCCGCTTATTTCGTTAAAAAGTCCCGCCGCCGCGCTTATCCCCTTAATTCCCAAAAACAAAATTAGAACCGTCGTACCTACAAAAAGCGTTAGCGCAAGCCCCGCCGCCGCAACAGAACGCTTGATTTTAGTTTTCGATGAGATAATCAAAGCGGGTCTTTGCACAAGCAGTGAGATAGCCGCGCCTATTACAAAGGGCATCAAGCAGTAAGCCAAAAATTTGCAGAAAACGAATACCCCCGCGGCGATTGTCAAAAAATAAAGAGTGTTGATTAGAAAATTTTTTCGTCTTTCTTGCTCCAAAGCTATCCACTCCGTTATTTAAAATTATACAATATAAACATTTATGTAAAAATCGGTTATTTTTTGTTGATTTAAGAGAGAAAGTGTACTATAATAGAGTACAACAGTTCGCGAGCGGAGGACAGTTATGAGTGAAAACAGATACCTACTTGTAAATTCCGCGGTACTTCCACCCGTGTTTGAGGGTGTTATTCTCGCAAAGGAGCTACTTGCCGGCGGCAAGGTGACAAGCGCCGCCGCGGCGGCAAAGGCGGCGGGAATTTCGAGAAGCGCCTTTTATAAGTATAAGGATTTTGTGTTTAAATATTCAGCCGTTAGGGGCAACACTTTAAGCATTAACGCCCTGCTGTCAGACAGGGCGGGCGTGTTTTCAGCCCTCACCGCCGCCCTTTATGACAGCGGCGCGAATATAATTACCGTAACGCAGGGCTTGCCCGAGAACGGCACCGCAAACGTTTCTCTTACCTTAAGTATTGGCGATATTTCGCCTGAGGAGCTTAAAAAGCGGTTGCTCAGCGTAGACGGTGTAATATCAATCAAAACAGTTGACGGAGGTAAACAATGATTAATGTCGCAATAATGGGTCACGGGGTTGTAGGCTCGGGTGTCGCCGAAATACTTATCAATCACGCCGACCGTATCGCCGCCAAGGCGCAAACGCAGGTTAACGTTAAATACATTTTAGACCTGCGCGATTTTCCCGATTTATCCTACAGCGATAAATTCATTAAGGAGTTTGACACTATTCTGAACGACGACAGCGTAAAGGTTGTAGTCGAGGTTATGGGCGGTATAAATCCCGCTTATGACTTTGTAAAAAGCTGTCTTTTAAAGGGAAAGAGCGTGGCTACCTCTAATAAAGAGCTTGTCGCGGCAAAGGGCGCGGAGCTAATTCGGCTCGCAAACGAAAATAACGTAAATTTCCTGTTTGAAGCCTCCGTCGGCGGCGGAATACCAGTTCTCCGACCGATTGCTCAATGTCTTGCCGCTAATGAGATTACCGAAATTGCGGGAATATTAAACGGCACAACAAACTTCATTTTAAATAAAATGATAGTAGATAATATGGATTTTGACGCGGCGCTCGCCTTAGCTCAGGAAAAGGGCTATGCCGAAAAAAATCCCGCCGCCGATATTGAGGGTCACGATGCCTGCCGCAAGGTCTGCGTTTTGGCGGCTTTGGGCTTTGGAAGGCACGTTTATCCCGATCAGGTTAAGACCGAGGGTATTACCGATATTACCCTTGACGATGTTGAATCGGCAGACAATTTCGGCTGCGTTATCAAGCTTATAGGCAGAGCGAAAAAGCTCCCGAACGGCAAAATCGCCGCGTCGGTTCGTCCCACCCTTGTAAGCCGCGACTGTATTCTTTCGGGCGTTAACGGCGTTTTCAACGCGGTAATGGTTAACGGCGACCAGACCGGCGAGGTTATGTTCTACGGCAAGGGCGCCGGCAAGGAGGCGACCGCGAGCGCGGTTGTAGCCGATGTTATCGACTGCGTTAAGCATTTAAGCGCGCGCAAATACCTTAATTGGGAGGACGGCGCGCCCGATTATGTTGATAATGAATATGACGAGGCTTCAAGGCTTTATGTCCGTGTAGCGTCCGACGATTTTGATAAGCTCGAAGCACAGTTCGAGGCTCTCTTCCCCGCCGTTTCCTGCGTTAAAAACAAATTCCGCGGCGAGATAGCCTTTATCACCGACGAGGAAAAGGAAAGCGTCATTAACGAAAAGCTTTCTCAGTTTAAGAATCTTTCCTCACTCAAGGTTTTGCATACATTTTTCTGATTTTTTCAGGGGGTTAATTCAATGTCACTAATAATTAAAAAATTCGGCGGTTCGTCGGTTGCCAACGCCGAAAGGGTATTTCACGTTGCAAATATCATTGCCGACGATTACAAAAAAGGCAACGATGTTGTCGTAGTCGTTTCGGCTCAGGGCGACACCACCGACGATTTAATCGAGAAAGCAAAGGAGATAAATCCCGACGGCGCTTCAAAGCGCGAGCTTGATATGCTCCTTTCCGCGGGCGAGCAGATGTCGATAGCGCTTCTCGCAATGGCTATAGAAAAGTTAGGCTATCCCGTCATTTCCCTTCTCGGCTGGCAGGCGGGCTTTTCTACCGATTCAAACCACGGTATCGCCCGTATTAAGAACGTAAACTCCGAGCGTATCCGCAACGAAATCGCAAAGCGAAACATAGTTATAGTCGCAGGCTTTCAGGGTCTTAACAAGTATGACGATATAACAACCTTAGGACGCGGCGGCTCGGATACAAGCGCAGTTGCCATAGCCGCCTCTATGAAGGCGGACGTATGCCAGATTTACACCGACGTTGACGGCGTTTACACCGCCGACCCGCGCAAGGTGCCTTCAGCCAAAAAGCTTGACGCGATTACCTATGACGAAATGCTCGAGCTTGCAACCTTGGGCGCACAGGTGCTTAACAACCGCTCGGTTGAGATGGCTAAAAAATACAATGTAGAGCTTGAGGTGCTTTCAAGCCTTGAAAACAAACCCGGCACAATCGTAAAGGAGACTGTTAAAATGGAAAAGACATTAATCAGAGGCGTTGCCAAGGATAATAACGTTGCCACTATCTCGGTAGTAGGACTTGAGGACACTCCCGGAGTAGCCTTTAAGCTATTCAATAAGCTGGCTCACAAGAAAATCAACGTTGATATTATTCTCCAGTCGGTAGGCAGAGACGGAACTAAGGACATCACCTTCAGCGTACCGAAGGACGACGGAAAGACCGCTGTTGAGTCGATAGAGGCTATGAAGGACAGCCTTAACTACCACCACGTTAAGCTTGACGAATCGGTTTCAAAGATTTCGGTTGTCGGTGCGGGAATGGAAAGCCACCCGGGGGTTGCCTCTAAAATGTTTGAGGCTCTTTACGACGCGGGCATTAATATCCGTATGATTTCAACCAGCGAAATCAAGATTTCGGTGCTTATCGATTCCGAATACGCCGATCAAGCGGTAAAAGCCGTTCACGATAAATTTTTAGGCTGATAAACCTAATACCGATATTTTAATAGGGGCTGTAAAAAAAAATCGGGGTTTGTAGGGATGAATTGATTAGCACATAATGAGGCCCCCTTGCCTAAAGGGGGCTGTCACGGCTTGCCGTGACTGGGGGATACTTAGGTTTGTACAAGCCCAAATATATCCCTCCACCGCCGTTCGGCGGTCCCCCTCCCTTTAGGCAAGGGAGGCTATTTTTTAATTACCCCTACAAACCCCATTTGTCTCTTAAAAAGCAAACAAGCTTGGCATTAGCCTTATTTTTGTGCTTTTGCCGAGCTTGTTTTTTTATTTTTGCTTAATTAATCCGCCTTTGAAGTTGCTGTTTTTTAAAGCTCCTTTTTTTATGTAAAAAAAGGCGGATATTTAATCCGCCTCATCTGCATTATCCTTGGAATTATTGTCTTCAAAAGCCTCGGTGCTTTTATCGGGTGTAAGCAGAACAAGCAGGGTTCTGAAAATCAGCTTAATGTCAAGCCAGACGCTGTACTGATTGATATAAGCAAGGTCTAAGATAAGCTTATCCTTAGGCGAGGTGTTGTATTTTCCGTAAATTTGCGCCATTCCCGTAAGTCCCGCCTTAGCGCGCTGACGGTAAGCAAACTGCGGAAGCTCTTTTGTATATTTCTCAACATTTTCAAGCATCTCAGGTCTGGGACCCACGATGCTCATATCGCTTTTAATTACATTAATAAGCTGAGGAAGCTCGTCTATTCTGAATTTTCTGATAAGCCTTCCGACGCGGGTTATTCTATCGTCATTTTTGGTAACCGAGCGGTGAATCGAACCGTCCTCCTGCTTCATTGAACGGAATTTTATAACGTTGAACACCCGTCCTGCGTAGGTGGCGCGCTCCTGCTTGTAAAAGACGGGGCCGCCGTCCTCAAGCTTAATAAAAATAGCGGTAAAAAGGAATATCGGGGAAGTAACCAACAGCCCTAAGCCCGCGATAGCCAAATCCATAAGGCGTTTAATAATTCTCTGCTCAAAGGTCAAGCCCTTAACGGGCGCGTATATCATAGACTTATCGTCAAAATAAACCCTGCTGCCGCTTAATGCCACAATATCCGAAAGCTCTACGCTGTAATATACGTTCTTTCTGCAATGATAACAATACTCAACCAAGGCGTTTCGTTCGGAAACCGAGAGATTATAAAAGAAAACCGAATGGGCGGCGTCAATATTCTTAAAAATATCCGAATCATCAAGATTTACTATTTTCGTAATATTATACTGCTTTTTATATCTGCCAATCTTGGAGACAATATCATCAGTATGCTCCCCTCTTCTGGCTATTACAATACAGTCCTCAGGCTTCTTTACGGAAAAATAAATGTAGTTGCCACCGTAGGTCATTGCTATAATAAGAAACACCTGAATAATGTAAACAAGCAAAAGCACCAGCGGATAATCGTAAACAAATTTTCCGTTATGCATAAGAGTCACGTTCATTATGCACATAAAAAAATGTGCCGCAATATCCGTGAAAAGGACCGCTAAAACCAGTGAATAAATTATGGGCTTGCTTTTGCGCTTACCTATATCAAAGCCGCCGTATATTATATTCATCGTCATATAAACAATGGTAAATACACCGAACGTTATTAACGAGGTTCTGGACGGAATAATCATAAAGTGATACTTTATGCCGAAAGACAAAAAGAAAACCAAGGCACAAACCAAAAACATCAAGAGTTTCATTGCAAAAATCAGAGTAGATTCAAATTTTTTAAACATATGTAAATCTCTTTTCGAATAGTATTATATACAATATACTATGTATTATACACTAATTAACTGTAAATTTCAAGGAAAAGAAATAATATGTCGAAAAAAGTATGGTTTCAATTAAAAAATCGGACGTCATTATCCGAAAAAGCTCAGATAACACGTCCGATTTAAAATAAAGCTTTAAAAGCAATAATTATTTGTTAAGCGCTTCGTAAACTGCAACCGCGCAAGCAACAGTAGCGCCGACCATCGGGTTGTTGCCCATTCCGATAAGTCCCATCATCTCAACGTGAGCGGGAACGGAGGAGGAGCCTGCGAACTGTGCGTCGGAGTGCATACGTCCCATTGTATCGGTCATACCGTAGGAAGCGGGGCCTGCCGCCATATTGTCGGGGTGGAGGGTACGGCCTGTACCGCCGCCGGAAGCTACAGAGAAGTACTTCTTGCCCTGCTCAATGCACTCCTTCTTGTAGGTGCCTGCAACAGGATGCTGGAAACGGGTCGGGTTGGTGGAGTTTCCTGTGATGGAAACGTCAACGCCCTCGTGATGCATTATAGCAACGCCCTCGCGAACGTCGTCCGCGCCGTAGCAGCGAACCTTAGCGCGTTCGCCGTTAGAATAAGCGATTTCCTCAACGATTTCAAGCTTGCTTGTATAATAGTCAAACTTGGTCTGAACATAGGTAAAGCCGTTGATACGGGAAATAATCTTAGCGGCGTCCTTTCCGAGACCGTTAAGGATAACGCGGAGCGGCTCTTTACGCGCCTTATTTGCGCTCTTTGCAAGACCGATAGCGCCCTCAGCCGCGGCAAAGGACTCGTGACCTGCTAAGAAAGCGAAGCACTTGGTCTCGTCGCGAAGGAGCATTGCGCCGAGGTTACCGTGACCTAAGCCTACCTTGCGGTCGTCGGCTACAGAACCGGGAATGCAGAAGGACTGAAGACCGAGACCGATTTTTTCAGAAGCCTCGGCGGCGCTGTTTACGCCGTCCTTAAGTGCGATAGCGCAACCAACGGTGTAAGCCCAGCAAGCATTCTCAAAGCAGATGGGCTGAATACCCTTAACTATGTTGTAAGCGTCAACGCCCGCCTTGTCGCAGATTTCCTTAGCCTCTTCGATAGAGGAAATACCGTGCTTTGCAAGCTCAGCGTTGATTTGGTTAATTCTTCTTTCGTAACTCTCAAATAAAGCCATAATAAGTTTACCTCCCTCTTATTCTTCGCGCGGGTCGATAAGCTTAGCAGCGTCATCAACACGTCCGTACTGGCCGCTTGCCTTCTGTAAAGCCTCGTTAGCGTCCATACCCTTTTTAATCATATCCATCATCTTGCCGAGATGAACAAACTTGTAGCCGATAATAGCGCCCTCATCGTCAACGGCGATTTTGGTGATATAGCCCTCGGCAAGCTCTAAATAGCGGGGGCCCTTAACCTTTGTGGCATAGGTTGTGCCGCACTGTGAACGGAGACCCTTACCGAGATCCTCAAGACCCGCGCCGATCGGAAGGCCGCCCTCTGAGAACGCGGTCTGTGTACGACCGTAAACGATCTGGAGGAAGAGCTCACGCATAGCGGTGTTGATAGCGTCGCAAACAAGGTCGGTGTTGAGGGCTTCAAGAATGGTCTTTCCGATAAGAATTTCGGAAGCCATAGCCGCAGAATGGGTCATGCCCGAGCAACCGATAGTCTCAACCAAAGCCTCTTCAATGATACCGTCCTTAACATTAAGGGTGAGCTTGCAGGTGCCCTGCTGAGGAGCGCACCAGCCGATACCGTGGGTAAGACCGGAAATATCCTTAACTTCCTTAGCCTGAACCCATTTGCCCTCCTCGGGGATCGGGGCGGGGCCGTGGTATGCGCCCTTAATCAAGGGACACATGTTTTCTACTTCTTTTGAATAGTTCATATATGTACTCCTTTCGGTGGCGCGGCGATAATTCACCGTGCTGTTTTAGCCGTATTTACAAAATTCGACCATACATTTGTATTATAACAAATCACTTACGAAAAGACAAGTGTTAATGTTAAAAATTTGATAAAAAATTAACGCATTTTTTATTTCCCCGCTTCAGAGGCACCCTTAAGCTTTAAGGTTTTATAGAAAACAATGGACAGAACGGTCGCGGCAATCCAGCCTATAGGCCAAGCAAGCCAGATTCCGGTAGCTCCGAACGATTTTGAAAGCGCAAAGGCAAGTATAACCCTAAGCGCAAGGTCTGTAAAGGTGGCAGCCATAAAGCGGTTCATTTTGCCGAGTCCCCTTAATACGCCGTCGGTTGCAAGCTTTGCCGCGACAAAAATATAAAACGGCGAAATTATTTTTAGAATTTCCACACCGACCCCGGTTGCGGTTCCCGTAGGGTTGTTGAGGAATAGATATACAAGATATTTGCCCGCGAAGAAATAGATAACCGATAGCGGAATACCGATAACCCAAACGAGCGTAAGAGCCGAGCGCCAGCCCTCCTTTATTCTGTTAAGCTTGCCCGCGCCGAGGTTTTGAGCGGTAAAATTGGAAATTCCGTTGCCGACCGTGGAAAGCGAGGTTATAACAAGATTGTTAAGCTTAATAGAGGCGGAATATCCCGCCATAACCGCCGCGCCGAAGGAATTAATAATACCCTGAATTATAATATTTCCTACCGACACAAAGCTCTGCTGTAAAATGCTGGGAACGGCAATAAGCATAATTTTACCGAGCAAACGCCGCGAAAACATCTTAGGCTTTTCTTTAGTTTCGATTTTTGAAAACCGCCTGAAAACAACCGTAATCGCCAGTAAACAGCTTACTCCCTGACACAGAAAGGTCGCCCAAGCAACACCCGCAACCCCCATTTTAAAGGCGGTAACAAAAAGAATATCCATACCGATATTGGAAACCGACGAGCAGGCAAGAAAAATAAAAGGCGTTTTAGAATCGCCGAGCGCCGAAAAAATGCCTGTCGCTATATTATAATAGAAAACAAACGGAAGTCCTAAAATGTAAATATCAAGATAGAGCTTTGAATCGGCGAGTACATTTTCGGGAGTATGTATAAGCTTTAGTAAATCGGTACAGAAAAGCCCGCCCGCCGCCACCAAAACAGCGCAAAGCACGCCGCCCGCTATAAGGGTGGTATACACCGCGGTTTTCATTTCACGGTAATTCTTACTGCCGAAAAGCTGAGCCGCTATAACCGAACAGCCGATATTACAGCCGAAAGCAAAGGCTATAAAAATAAGGGTGATTTCATAGCTGTTGCCCACCGCCGCCAGAGCGTTTTCGCCGATAAATTTCCCCGCCACAAAGCTGTCGGCAATGTTGTAAAGCTGTTGAAAAATTATACTGCCGAACAAGGGCAGACAGAATTTCCAAAGCACCGCCGAGGTTTTCCCCGTTGTTAAATCCTTATTCATTAAAACCTCTCCCGTTTTCTTAAAATTCCTTATATTTTTTAACGTAGGGAAGGCATTTATGCCTTCCGATCTAATGTCTAACGTCTAAAATCTAAGATCTAAATCCGTACGGGCGTCCCCCGATCGTCCGCAGCGAATCCTATTTAATGAATGATGAATAATTGAAAGCTATAAAAAAGGTTCTCTTTCGGCTTTTTGGGTTTTCTTGGCTTCCCCTCGAGGGGAAGCTGTCACGAAGTGACTGATGAGGTGTAGGTGCGTTTAGCGCCGTGAAATAAACTATGTGTTATTAGGGCTTCCCACCTCATCCGACGGCTGGCGCCGCCACCTTCCCCTCGAGGGGAAGGCAAGTCTCTTTAAACCACAAAAATAGAAATAGAACCTAAAAAAAGTGCCTCTACCACGCGTCTGCGTGTCGAGGCACTCGACTGGCGCGCTGAAGAAGATTCGAACTCCCGACCTTCTGGTCCGTAGCCAGACGCTCTATCCAGCTGAGCTATCAGCGCATTGCGGTCTGTTTTTCGACCGCCATAGTATAATACCACACTTTACTAATAAAATCAAGCCCTAATTTTAATTTTTTTGATTTTTTTTCGTAAAACATCTAAATCCCCAAAAGCAGTATCGCAATTCTGAAATAAATAAAGAGCGAAATCGCGTCAACTATCGTTGTAATAAAGGGACTTGCCATAACTGCCGGGTCGAAGCCGATCTTCTTAGCAAGAATCGGAAGAACGCAACCTATAAACTTAGCAACAATAACCGTACAAAACAGGGTTATGCAGACAACGGCTATTTCGTGTATCTGCTTTCCCGTGTCAAAGGTGTGGAGCATAAGATAATCGACAAGCCACAGCTTTATAAAATTGACCGCCGCGAGCGCGGTACTGCAGCAGAGCGCAACCCTTACCTCTTTCCAGATTACCTTAAAAATATCACTGAATTCAATATCTCCGAGTGAAATACCGCGGATAATCGTAACCGAGGACTGACTGCCCGAGTTTCCGCCCGTATCCATAAGCATAGGAATAAAGGCGATAAGCGCGGGAAAAATCGTAAGCTTTTCTTCAAAGCTTGAAATAATCGCTCCCGTAAAGGTCGCCGATATCATAAGGAGCATAAGCCACGGTATACGCGACTTAAAGGTTGCTATTATTCCCGTTCTGAAATATGTTTTATCCGACGGCAAAATAGCCGCCATCTTTTCAATATCCTCTGTTGCCTCTTCCTGAATAACGTCGATAGCGTCGTCAACCGTAACTATTCCGACAAGGCGGTTTTCCTTATCGACAATAGGCAAAGCCATAAGGTCGTACTTTTCAAACTGCCCCGCAACCTCTTCCTTATCGTCAAGGGTGTTTGCGAAAATAATGTTTTCGTCCATTATTTCGCTTAGCACGCGGCTTTTAGGGTTTAAAAGCAAATCCTTTACGGTGACAATTCCCAATAAATGCCGCCCCGCGTCGATAACATAGCAGGTGTAAATGGTCTCGGTATCAAGGCCCACCTCACGGATATGGTCAAAGGCTTCATCCACCGTCATAGTCTTCTTTAAATCGACATACTCGGTGGTCATAATGCTCCCCGCGCTGTCATCGGGGTATGCCAAAAGCTGATTAATCATCTTGCGGGTGTTAGCGTCGGTCTGGCGAAGAATACGCTTAGCAACGGTCGCGGGCATCTCGTCGATAATATCAACCGTATCGTCCATAAACAGCTCATCCATAACCTCGCGCAGCTCTCGGTCGCTGAACGCCTCGATAAGCAGCTGCTGCATTTCGGAGTCCATTTCAACGAAAACCTCGGCGGCAAGCTCCTTTGGGAGTATGCGGAAAATTACGGGAAGCTCCTTTTCGGGAATCTCCTCCAAAATCTGAGCAATATCGGCGGGGTTCATATCCGAAAGCAATTCTCGCAATCGGGCGTACTTCTTCCCCTCAATAAGCTCGAAAATTTCTTCCTGCATATGATTTCCCCCTTTTTTTAAACAAAAATCCCCGCTAAACCGAAACGCAAAAGGGTGAATTGCGAAGGAACGGTATGCGCTGCCCTTTGCTCTCACGTTTAAACGGGGTTTACAAAATTAATTATATGACGAAAAGCCGTCTTTGTCAATCTTTTTTACGGTTTACCCGATTATCCCGCACCCCTTAAGCTCTAGGAAATTTTATAATCTCCTTTTTGCGCTTGACGGCGTAGCTGAGGGCGATTTTGGTGCCGCTTTTGCGTTTTGTTGGTGCGTGGAGTTCATCATAATAAACAATGCAAAAACGGCTGTTATTTATCATTTCACAGTTGCGTTCTACATAGGTAGCTTTGCCGGCTCCGATTGTTTTATTCGGGTAGTAGGTGTCCTCGTAGTTTTCCAAAAGGTAATTTTTATAGTCGTCGCTGATATACGGATACTCCGCCCTCACATAAACCCGTTTTATGTGAGGATAATTTTCTTTTATTTCGGTCACAAGGTCGCGGCAAAGTTCATTAAATTGACTCTTACTCCCGAAAAGAAATGTATCAACATTTTCGTTCAAAATTAAGCTTTCGATGGTCTCATATAATTTTGTTCTCAGCTCTAAAGTCTCCTCAATTTCTCGGTGACCGAAAAAGCAACAGGTTCTTTCTTTCATTATCATTCCCCCAAGTCATACTAAATAATTATACACTTATTATATATCATTACTTACTTAAAGTAAATAGTATTTGACTTTTAATCAGTTATAATATACCGAATTTCTTGGTAGAATATTATTGATTTAAGGGGGCTATAAAGTGAAGACTGAATTTCCCGAGCGTTATATCACATTAGGTTTAAAAATTGCGTATTACAGAAAGAAAGCAGGATATACTCAAGAAGTTTTCGCCGAGAAGATTGATAAAAGCGTTAATTTTTTGAGCCAAATTGAAGGTACTGGTACAGTTAGAGGTGTTTCATTGGAAACCTTATTTAAAATCGCCCAAGTATTAAACATTCCTCCTTCCAAGCTGTTAGAGGAAGACTGATATCGCAAATTATACAGCGAAAACACAAACAAATACTACCGTAGGGGAGGGTCTCTGCGCCCTCCCGTTAATCTGCAAAAACAATTTGGGAGGGCGCAGAGACCCTCCCCTACATAGATACAATTAAACACCGTAACC
This sequence comes from Acutalibacteraceae bacterium, assembly GCA_051880555.1. Lineage (GTDB taxonomy): Bacteria > Bacillota > Clostridia > Oscillospirales > Acutalibacteraceae > UBA737. The sequence continues at coordinate 1,776 of JBJEOE010000079.1, read as the reverse complement.
AACACATCAATAGGTTACGGTGTTTTTCTGTTTTTTATTTTTTAATATTAAGCAGATGCGCTATTCCCGGTATGCTTTCCCCCTGAAAGGAAGAGGTCGGCGACATAAGCGCGCCTGTTGACATAAATAGGATATTTTTAAATTGACCCTCCTCAAAGCGGTGCATAATAAAGGAGCAAAGCACCGACGCACTGCACCCACAGCCCGAGCCGCCCGCGTGTACGTCCTGCTTTTCGCGGTCGAAGATTATAAGCCCGCAGTCGCTGTGGCGACAGCGTATATCTATCCCCTCTCTTTCAAGCAGTTCATAAAGCAGATTTGTGCCGACATAGCCCAAATCACCCGTGTAGATAACATCGTAATCCTCAGGCCTTGTCCCCGTATCGCTGAAAAACTTTTTTATGGTGCCTGCTGCGGCAGGTGCCATTGCCGCACCCATATTGTTAATATCCTTAATTCCGTAATCCTCGATTTCGCCGAAGGTTACCGAATTAATATAGGGCTTATCCTTTCCGCGACCCAAAACAAGCGCGCCTGAGCCTGTGACCGTCCATTGTGCGGTAGGAGTGCGCTGAGAGCCGTAGTTAAGAGGAAAGCGGTACTGTCGTTCCGCCGAGCAGAAATGCGAGGAGGTCACGGCAACCGCCCTTTCCGCCGCGCCGCTGTCTACAAAAATCGAGGCAAGACCTGTCGACAGCGCCATTGTCGAGCAGGCGCCGTAAAGACCTATAAAGGGTATTCCGAACTCCCGCAGTCCGAAGGAGCTGCCGATGCATTGGTTTAAAAGGTCTCCCGCGAAAATGTTATCAATGTCGCTGTCCGTGAAACCGCCCTTATCGAGCGCGGTCTGCACGGCGGTCTTTTGAAACTTACTTTCCGCCTTTTCAAAGGTTTTCTCCCCGAAAAAGCTGTCAATCGTATAGGAATCAAACTCCCTTGAAAGGGGCCCCTCGTGCTCCTTTTTGCCCACGACCGAGCCGTAGCTTAATATCGTCGGCTTGTTTTCAAAAATAATTGTGCGTTCGCCTACTCTTTTCATCCTTACGCCTCCTAAAACAGACCGACTATATAAAGAATCAGTCCGTAAATAACCGAAGCGGTTACACCGAATACAAGCACAGGCCCCGCTATCGTGAACATTTTAGCGCCTAACCCTAAAACCTGACCCTCGCTTTTAAATTCAATAGCGGGCGAGACAATCGCGTTTGCGAAGCCCGTTATCGGCACTAATGTGCCCGCGCCCGCGTGCTTTGCTATCTTATCAAAAAGCTTTAGTCCTGTAAGCAGGGCGGCGATAAAAACAAGGGTTGAGGGTACAGCCATTTTGAGAACCTTTTCGGGCAGTCCCAATGAGGTGTACCACTCCATAAAAAGCTGACCTATCACGCAGATAAGACCGCCTATCACATAGGCACAGACAAAATCCTTTATTTTCGGCGACGGAGGCGACTGCTTCTCCGCCATTTTTCCGTATTCTTTATTACTTGGTCGCATAAAAAATTCCTCCCTTTTCTGCTATTCTTTGCAGAAAAAGGGCGGGTTATTCAATTTTGCCGATTTGGGTATTGTATTTGATTTTAAAATGTGTTATATTAAAAACGGATTAAAAATCCTAATAATTATTTTGGAGAATGCTGTTTGAAAATTAACAACACCTTAGAGATTGTATTGTAAGCGAGAGGTTAGCAATACAATCCCGCTTAGCCTCCCGCAATCGAGAAAAAACGGTTAAGAGAGGTAATTAAAATGAAAAAAGAATACACTATAAGAAGCGAA
>JBJEOE010000078.1:0-38137 GCA_051880555.1 Acutalibacteraceae bacterium | reverse complement strand
AGGAAACCTTGCCGATGGGGCAGTGAATGATGTTGGTCTTGTCGAGACGGTACTCAATCTTACCAGCCTTTGCCTCGGTAACAGCCTTGGCAACGTCGGGGGTAACAGTACCCGCCTTCGGGGTAGGCATAAGACCGCGGGGTCCTAAAACCTTACCGAGACGTCCTACAACGCCCATCATATCGGGTGTTGCTATAACAACGTCAAAATCAAGCCAGTTTTCATTCTGAATCTTAGCTACAAGCTCCTCAGCGCCAACGTAATCAGCGCCTGCCTCTTTAGCGGCGTCAGCCTTGTCACCCTTGGCAAAAACAAGAGCTCTTACGGTTTTACCTGTACCGTTCGGAAGGATAACCGCGCCTCTGACCTGCTGGTCGGCATGGCGGGAATCTACGCCGAGACGTACATGGATTTCAACCGTTTCATCAAATTTCGCGGTTCCGGTCTTAACTGCGACCGCAACAGCCTCGTCAACATCGTAAAACTTACCTGTTTCGATAAGCTTTGCGCTGTCATTATACTTTTTACCGTGTTTCATTGTTTACCTCCCAATAAGTGGTTAAATCGGAATTTTCCTCCCACAAGAGAGAATTAATCGACAACTTCAACGCCCATACTGCGAGCTGTTCCGGCTATCATACTCATAGCCGACTCAATGCTTGCCGCGTTAAGGTCGGGCATCTTGGTTTCAGCGATCTTCTTTATTTGCTCTCTGGTGATCTTGGCAACCTTGGTTTTGTTAGGTGTGCCGGAAGCACTTTCAATGCCGCAAGCCTTCTTAATAAGAACAGCTGCCGGCGGAGTCTTAGTAACGAAGCTGAAGGAGCGGTCCGCGTATACGGTAATTACTACCGGAATAATAAGACCCGCGTCATTCTTTGTTCTCTCGTTGAACTCCTTTGTGAACGCCATAATGTTGACGCCGTGCTGACCGAGAGCAGGACCTACCGGCGGAGCCGGAGTAGCCTTACCTGCAGGGATCTGCAGCTTGATGTAACCTGTGATTTTCTGAGCCATTTATTTGCACCTCCATTATTCGTGGTAACAGCGCCTTTTGGGCGCCTGGCGGAGCGGTCATATTCCGTTCCTCCCACCGTGGCACTAACCTGTGCCGGGGTAACCGTCCCCTTAGGGAACGTTAATATGCATTTCTGCGTATTAATAAATTAATCGTCAAGCGAGATCTGGTCAAGCTCAAACTCGACCGGAGTTTCTCTGCCAAACATAGAGAGCGCTACGCAAACGCTGTTGTTAGCGGTATCGACCGTTTTAACCACGCCTGTATAACCCTCGAGCGGACCGCTGATAATTTTGACATTATCGCCCGCGGAGTAGCCGACTTCAACGCTGTGCTTTTCAACGCCTAAGGCGACAACCTCTTCATCTGTAAGCGGAACCGGCTTTGACGCAGGTCCCACAAAGCCCGTGCAGCCGCGTATGTTTCTTACGACATACCAGCTGTCGTCGGTGACTATCATTTTAATGAGCACATAGCCCGGGAAAATTTTGCGCTCAACCTCGCGCTTTTTATCTTCCTTTACCTCGGTGACGGTTTCGGTAGGAATTTTAATTTCCTGAATTAAATCCTGCATACCGCGGCTTTCAACCATTGTTGCAAGATCGCTTGCCACCTTGTTTTCATAACCTGAATAGGTATGAACCACATACCATTTAGCTTCTTGTGTTTCAGCCATGATTTACCTCCGGCGTCTTATTTGCCCAAAATCCAGTCGAGCAAGCTACCGAGGCCGAAATCAACGAGCCAAATAAAGGCTCCGATTAAAAGACACATAATCAGAACGATAACTGTGTTCTTAAGAACGTCCTTCCAGCCCGGCCATACGATTTTCTTAATCTCGCTCTTGTAGTCGCGGAAGAAACGAACGATGCGCTTCGGTATGGTAAGCTTTGAACCGTTCGACGCCTGAACCTCAAGATAATCGTCAATCAGCAGATAGGCTAACGCAGACGCGGTAAAGGCGAAGAGCAATATCGCCGCTATCAGCACGGATGCCGAATATACTATTACCGAAATGTTCGGCAAGGGGCGATAGTCAAGGAACTTGTAAGGACTGCCCAACGCGATAACCAGCATATAAACCGCGTCGATTATTCCGACGGCGGGCGCGAAGTAGCGCAGACCCTTCGATTTAAACGAAAAAATGCTGATGATCAAGGATAGAGCGGTAAGGATAAAGCAGAACAGTATGTGCGAGGATATCGCCATATTGTACTCTGTACCGCCAACGGTAATTTTACTGCCGAAGGCAAGCTGGGCACCTACGAGACTAGCCTCGCCCGCGCTGCTTGTCAAGGTAGCAAAGCGTGTGAAGAAAAGAACGAGAGAAGCGGCGCCCAATGCGATCGCCAAAAAACGGAAGATTTTATTTAAAGCTTTCATCCGTATTTCCTCCTACTTCGTTTCTTTGTGCAGGGTGTGTTTCTTGCAGAACCTGCAATACTTGTTCATTTCAAGCCTATCAGGATCGTTTTTCTTGTTTTTCATTGTGTTGTAGTTGCGTTGCTTACATTCTGTGCAAGCAAGTGTGATTTTAACTCTCATAACGGCACCTCCCGCTTTACGGAAATATTTTTTGCTTTTACTAATAACGCCGGAATTGCTCCTGCACCGTAAAAGTAAACGCCTCCCTCGGTCGGACCTTGAAAAGCCGTACCGCCCGCGGTTTTTTAGCGGACGGAAAGCACATTACGGCGCTCTCGGTCGTTCAACCGGTTCTATGCAAAAAAAAAGAACCTTTCAGAGGTGATAATATTATAGCATATACCACCCCGAAGGTCAAGCATTTTTTGGGAAAATTTCTGTTTGCGCGGGTTTCTTCCGGTTATTTGTGATAGGAGCCGCCCGAATTGATTTTAAACGCGCGGTAAAGCTGCTCTAAAAGCATTATTCTGAAGAGCTGATGCGGAAAGGTCATTTTGGAAAATGAAAGCTTTATATCCGAGCGGCGCTTAATCTTATCCGAAAGTCCGTAGGAGCTTCCGATTATAAAGGTGAGTCCACGGCCGAAATTGCTGTTTTCGGCTACGGTATCCGCAAGCTCCTCGCTTGAAAGCTGTTTGCCCTCGATACAAAGGGAAATAACGGTGCTTCCGTCGGGGATTTTTTTAAAAATAAGCTCGGCTTCACGTTCGAGTGCGGCGTTTATCTCGGCGGCGGAGGGCTTTTCTGGCAGCCTTATCGGGTCAAGCTCGATAATATTAAGGTCACAGTAGGCGCGAAGGCGCTTAATGTATTCCGCCGCCGCCTCCTTTAAATAATTTTCCTTTAAGGACGAAAGGGCGATAAGGGTTATTTTCATCATATTACGGTCACCCTGTTTCCTGTCGGCGAGGCTACGGTTAAAACGCAGTCCCTGCCGTTTTTAGCCCCTATGTCGGTAAGAGAAGCCTCTGCACAGGAGAGGGCTAATAGGGGAGTGTTGTTTTTTTGGCTTAGATGTCCTAATATAAAGCGGGTTGCCCCCGATTTTAACAGTCCCCCAAGCTCTGCGGCGCAGGCGTTGTTCGACAAATGCCCGCAGTCGGACATTATGCGGATTTTAAGCTCGAGAGGGTAGGGTCCCTTGTTTAGCATTTCGGTATCGTGGTTGGATTCAATTAAAACCGCGTCACTGCCTTCTATTGCGTTTCTTACCGATTCGGTCATAACGCCTAAATCGGTGCAGACCGATATTTTACGGTTATCCGGCATTAAAAAGGTATATCCGCTCGAACCGCTGCAGTCGTGACTTGTTGCGAAGCGGGAGACGGTTATTCCCGCGTATTCGAGGGGCGTATCGCTGTAAATGACCTCGGTTTTAGTTCCCGTGGGGAGCTTATCTGCGGCAATTAGGGCGGCGAGGGTTTCCTCAGAGGCGATTACTGTGGCTCCCGTTTTATTAAGCAGAGGCTTTAGTCCCTTTATGTGGTCGAAATGCTCGTGGGTGATAAATACGGCGGAAATATCCGAAAGCTCGCCGCCCGCCGCAGAAAGCGCCGCCGAAAGCGAGCGCAGGGAGGCGCCAGCGTCTACCAAAACGGCGCCGTGAGCGCCCGCAATATATGTACTGTTTCCTGTTGAACCGCTGAAAAGCGGACATATTCTTGACATTTTAAATCTGTCTCCCGTTAGTAATAAAAACGGATCGGTAAAGACCGACCCGTAAAATCAGAATAGCTTTACGCCTGTTTAAGAGCAAATGTATTATCAAAAATCGGAACTCTTTTTATATCCGCGCCGAGAGCCGAGAACTTTTCCACAACGTCCTCGTAGCCGCGGTCGATATGGTCGATTTCTTCGATCTCGGTAGTGCCCTTAGCCGCAAGCCCAGCTATTATCATAGCCGCGCCCGCACGCAAATCCACCGCGCGGACGGGGGCGGAGTGAAGCTCGTTAACACCTGTAATAACCGCCATTTTGCCGTCAACCTGAATATCCGCGCCCATAAGGGTAAGCTGGTCGACATATCTGAAACGGCTGTCCCACACGCCCTCGGTGACAATGCTGGTACCCTCCGCTATGCTTAAAACGGTTGCTATCTGGGGCTGCATATCGGTAGGGAAGCCGGGGTGGGGCATAGTTTTAACATTGCATTTGCGGGGTCTGCCCGTCATTCTAACCCTTACCGATTCGTCATATTCCGTAATTTCGGCACCCGTTTCAACAAGCTTCGCAATTATGGATTCAAGATGCTTAGGTGTTACGTTGGTAACTAAAATATCGCCCTTTGCGGCAACTGCCGCCGCCATATAGGTTCCCGCCTCAATCTGGTCGGGGATAATGCTGTAGGAGGTACCCGAAAGGTGTTTCACGCCGCGGATTTTAATAACTCCTGTTCCCGCGCCCATAATGTTAGCGCCCATAGAGTTAAGAAAGTTTGCGAGGTCGACAATGTGCGGCTCTCTGGCGGCGTTTTCAATCACGGTAAGACCGTTTGCTTTTGCGGCGGCGAGCATAATATTAATTGTCGCCCCGACCGATACCACATCAAGGTAGACTGAACAGCCCGTAAGCCTTTGCGCTTTAGCTTCAACCATACCGTTTTCGATAGTCATTTTGGCACCCAGAGCCTCGAAGCCTTTTATATGCTGGTCGATAGGACGCACGCCGAAATTACAGCCGCCGGGAGGGGCGACGCGCGCGCGGTTCATTCTGCCGAGCAGAGCGCCTAAAAAATAGCTTGAAGCGCGCATGCCCTCCGCCATTTTTTTAGAAACGACAAAGGAATTAACGTGGCGCGGGTCGATTTCCACCGCGGACTTGCTTATAGGCTTAATCTGTGCGCCGAGAGACTGCATTGCTTTGAAAATGGTTGCGACGTCTGATATATTGGGAAGATTATCAATAATACAGGGCCCATCGGACAGTAAAACCGCCGGAAGAATAGCCACCGCGGCGTTTTTAGCTCCGCTTATGCGAACCTCGCCCACAAGCTGCCTGCCGCCGTTTATAACGAATTTCTCCAAGTAAGGCACTCCCCGTCAAAAATTAATTAGCTTTATAAATAGTGTAACCGAAAAACTTGAAAATACTTTAAGTATGATAAAACGATTAATTTATTTTTCCGTAAAGCGGCATATCGCTGTCGCGCTTGGGTTCTCTTGCCGGAGCGGCGACGGGCTTTTGAGGAGCACGCCTGCGGGAATAGCCGTCCCGCTTACCGCCTTCTCTTTTAGGGGGACGAATCTCTCCGCCCTCTACCGCGATAACCACGCGGCGGGAGCCCCCCTCGCCGAAGGAGTTGGAAACAACGCCGTCAATTCCCTGAACGGCGGTGTGAATAATCCTGCGCTCATAGGGGTTCATAGGCTCAAGACTGCGGCTCTTGCCTGTTTTAAGCACCTGAGCCGAAACGCGTTTCGCAAGGTTAATAAGAGCTTCCTCCCGTTTTTCACGGTAATTGCCTATATTGATAGCAACCTTGTAATATCCGCCGCCGTTGTTTGCGGCAAGCCCTGTAAGATACTGAATAGAATCGAGGGTTTCGCCCCTGTGACCGATTACCGCGCCGAGACCTTCGCCGTCAAGCTCGATAAGTGCGGCGTTTTCCTTTTCGGCTACCTTTATTTTAAGCTCGGTACAGCCAAGTCCCAAAAGGATTGTCTTAAGATAGGCGACCGCCTTTCCCGCCTTGGAATCGGACGGTATCTCCGACGCGTCAACCGCCTCGCCGTAACCCTCGTGAATGTCGTATTTACGCGATTGCGCTGGGGCGGGATTATCCTGCGGCTTCTGAGCCTCCTTTTTAGGGGTTGGAGCCGTTGCGGGCTTGTTTTCCTTCTTTTGAGCCTTCAAAGCGGCTTTTTTCTGGGGCTTCGGCTTTTCGTCGGGAATTTCGATAAATACCCGAACCTCCGCCTGACGTCCTCCGAAAAGTCCCAAGGTTTTCTTCTTAGGGGTTGAAATTACTTCAAATTGAATATCGTCCTCCTCGGACGCGTGTAAATCCGCTATTGCCTTTTCCTTTGCTTCGTCGATAGTATTTCCGAAGCCTCTTGCCTCTTTAATCAAGAGATAACCTCCTTGTCTTTATTTACTCGGCGTTTTCGCCGTTTAGCTTTGACTGATTTATCTTTTTAATCTGAGTTTCCTCAAAATCACATTCCTTATTTAATTCCTTAAGCCGCTCGCGGGAGAGCATCTTGTGCGGTCCGTAGAATTGCTGAACCGCAAGCTGGATAAGTCCTCCGATAAGGGAGGAGCATGCCCAGTAGAAGGTAACTCCGCCCGGCAGAGAAAAGCCGATAAAGAGCGATATAAGCGGCATAGTGAGCATCATTCCCGCCATATTAGGAGCGTCGGGATTGATTTTCTTCTGCATCATCATAGAAAGCGCGCTTGTAAGCATCTGGGCCGCAAATGCGATAATCGGCATTATCCAGATAAGCTGTGCGTCGTGGAAAATATCAAAGGAGAACTTCGGAGTTTGGGTAAGATTTAATCCGAAAAGGGAGAAGTTTAAATTGCCGAGCTTATTCGCAATTTCGGGAATGTTAAGGGTTCCGTTACGTACCGCCTCGATAATCTGAAGCTCGCTTCGCCCGTTCGCCGCGACGCCTAACTGCTTTGCCGCCTCGGAAACGGTTGCGGAATCTATGTGCAAAAGATAGGTAAGAGGCGACATAATCAGCCAGTAAATGCTAAGCATCAGCACAAGGCGAAGAATCATAGGAAGACAGCCGCCCGACATAGAGATGTTCTCCTCACCGTAAAGCTGCTGCATTGCCTCGCTGTATTTCTGCTTATCGTCGCCGTAGCGTTTTTTAAGCTCGTCAAGCTTGGGCTTGATTCGGGTTTGCTGAACCGAGGATTTCTGGCTTTTTATGCTAAGCGGTATAAGCGCCACATTGGCAAGCAATGTGAAAACAAAAACCGACGCGGCGAAATTACCGCCGAAGATTCGTGCTAAAAATTCAAGAACCCAGCCTAAGGGTATGTTTATGATATTAAATAATGTTTGCATTTATGCACCGTCCATTCGCGCCGATTAAAACGGCAACGGTATTTTAATAATATTAATGTTTAGTCTTTTTTTCGGGAACGGGGTCGTATCCGCCCTTGCAAAACGGGTTACAGCGCAAAATTCTCCAAATACTCAGGGCTGTTCCTACAATTACCCCTCTTTTTTGTATCGCCTCAATAGCGTAGGCAGAGCAGGTGGGGGTAAAGCGACAGCAGGGAATTTTGCGCGGCGATATATTTTTCTGATAAAATTCAATCAGCCGTATTAACAGCCTGCCCATTATCTTCGTTGCTCCATACGCCCGCCGAGCTAAAAAGCGACCTCATAGAAGCCGCGGCGGCGGTGCTTTTAATATTCAGTATACGCGTTCTCGCAACAATTACGAAATCATAGCCTTCTTTTATATGGGGGAGACATTCTCTGAACGCGGCGGTGATAACCCTCTTTGCGCGGTTTCGCTTGACCGCACAGCCCAGCTTTTTGCCTGCGGTTATGCCTAAGCGTATCCCCCTGCGGTTCTTTAACACATAAATAACAAAATAGGGGGAAACATAGGATTTTCCTTTTTTATAGGCGCGGCGGAAGCTGTAGTTTTCTTTCAGTTTAATAATACTTTTCATAGCCTTAATAAAAGGAAAAGCCACAATTAAGTGGCTTTAGTATGTCAACTGCTTTCTGCCCTTTGCTCTGCGGCGTGCGAGCACCTTGCGGCCGTTAGAGGTTGCCATTCTCTTTAAAAAGCCGTGCTCCTTCTTTCTGTGAAGCTTCTTAGGCTGATATGTCCTTTTCATTTATATACCCTCCTTGTTAAACACATTGGCGGTTATGGGGACTTAATATTAAGCAATAAAAATCAAACATAACCTATCGATTCTAAATTATAACCCAAATCACATACATATGTCAACAAAAAAATTTCAAATAATCAAAAATAACCTGAAATTCAGGGGATTTATGGTTTTACATATTGAAAAATATGGTTTGAAATGATATTATTAAACGATAGGAGGTAATATGATGGAGCATATTATAGAAATAGACGGCTTAAATAAGACCTTCGGGGACGTAAGGGCGGTTAAAGATCTTTCGTTCAAGGTTAACAGAGGCGAGCTGTTTGCTTTTTTGGGGGTTAACGGCGCGGGAAAAAGCACCACAATTTCAATTATGTGCGGTCAGCTCAAAAAGGACTCGGGAAAGGTTTTTATCTGCGGAAGCGATATTGACAGGGAGCAAAGCGCGGTAACAAGAAGGCTCGGAGTGGTTTTTCAGGGCTCTGTGCTGGACGGAGCTTTAAGCGTTAAGGATAATTTAAAAAGCCGCGCCGCCCTTTACGGAATTAAGGGTCAGGAGTTTAAGGATAGGCTTTCGGAGCTTGCGAGGGCGATTGATTTTGAAAATCTGCTTAATAGAACGGTGTCTAAGCTTTCGGGAGGACAGCGGCGCAGAATAGATATTGCCCGCGCCCTTTTCCACCGTCCCGAGATACTTATATTAGACGAGCCGACTACGGGGCTTGACCCCCAGACGCGGCGGCTTTTGTGGGACGTTGTGACAGACCTTAGAAAAAAGGAAAATATGACGGTCTTTCTTACCACCCACTATATGGAGGAGGCGGCGGACGCAGATTACGTTGTGATACTTGATAGCGGCGAAATAGCCGCAAAGGGGACTCCGCTTGAGCTTAAAAATAAGTATACGGGCGATTTTATAACCCTTTACGGCGCTAAGGAGGAGCAGGTCAAGGCTTTCGGTATGCCGTTTGAAAGGGTCGGGGGAGCTTTAAGGGTATGCGTGCCTAATACCGCGGCGGCAACCGCCCTTATAACCGCGCACCCGAGCGTATTTACAGATTATGAAATAACCAAGGGTAAAATGGACGACGTCTTTTTGGCGGTTACGGGCAAAAGATTAGAGGGAGGAAACGCAAAATGACAGGACTTTTTTCAATGTTCAGCCGCGACTGCAAGCTGTTTTTTAAGGATAAGGGAGTGTTTTTTACCTCGCTTATTACCCCTATGATTTTGCTTGTTTTGTACGCGACCTTTCTTGCAAACGTATATAAGGACAGCTTTATGTCCGCTATGCCCGAGGGCTTCAATGTTTCCGAAAAGCTGATTGACGCTACGGTGGGAGGGGAGCTGTTTTCCTCCCTCTTAGCGGTCTGCTGCGTCACGGTGGCGTTTTGCTCGAATATGCTTATGGTGTCCGACAAGGTTACGGGCGCGCGTAAGGATTTTGACGTAACCCCCGTCAAAAATTCCACCCTCGCCCTCGGCTATTATTCGGCGGCGGCGTTTTCAACCTTAATTATATGCGTCGTGGCTTCTGCCGCCTGCTTTGCTTATCTTGCGGCGGTCGGCTGGTATCTGACGGTTTCGGACGTGCTGTGTCTCCTGCTTGATATTTTCCTATTGGTGCTGTTCGGCACGGCGCTTTCCTCGGTTATAAATTTCTTTTTGTCCACCCAGGGGCAGATTTCCGCCGTCGGTACGATCGTTAGCGCGGGCTACGGCTTTATCTGCGGGGCGTATATGCCGATTTCCCAGTTCGGCAAGGGGCTTCAGAGGGTGATTTCCTTTTTACCCGGCACCTACGGTACCTCGCTTATCCGCAACCACGCCTTAAGGGGAGTCTTCGAGGAAATGGCGGAGGTCGGTTTTCCGAAAGAGGTAGTTGAGGGGATAAAGGATTCGATTGACTGCAATCTTTATTTCTTCGACAATAAGGTCGAGCTTTCCGCTATGTACGTCATTGTCGCGGCGTCTGCGGCGGCTTTAATAGGAATATACATCTTAATAAATGCAGTTTTCGGGAAGAAAAAATAATTATTGTTGACAGCGGATTTTATGTGTGCTAATATATGGAAAAAGCACCGAAAAGGAGAGCACTTATGAAATATAAAGTTTTGCATTTAAAGGATTATTACCCGTTTTTAGGGGAGAACGGCTGTGACCCGACGGTTGAGGTTTATCTGCCCTACAATATGACCGAAATGAATCGCCAAAACGATAAAAGACCCTGTATGATAGTCTGCCCCGGCGGTGGGTACGGTATGTGTTCACAGCGCGAGGCGGAGCCTATCGCTTTGCAGTTTTTGCCCCAGGGTTATAACGTGTTTACCATTACATATTCGGTAGCGCCCCACCGTTTCCCGACCCAGCTTCGCGAGGTCGCGGCGCTTATGGAGCTTATCTATAAAAACGCCGACGAATGGAACTGCGATACCGAAAAAATCGCAATTATCGGCTTCTCGGCAGGCGGACACCTTGCCGCCCATTATTCGACAATGTTCGACTGCAAGGAGGTAAGGGAGGTATTCCCCGAGAGCAAGCCGGTTAACGCCTCGGTGCTTAGCTACCCGGTAATTACCGCCGACCCCGCCCACGCTCATATGGGCAGCTTTCAGAATCTTGTCGGCAAGGAAAGCCTTTCCGAGGAGGAAACAGAGTATTTCTCCTGCGAGCGCAATGTTAAGGATACCACTCCGCCCGCCTTTATCTGGCATACCGCGGAGGACGACTGTGTACCGGTTATGAACAGTATTTTGTATGCGTCTGCCTTAAGCAGTCATAAAGTTCCGTTTGAGCTTCATATTTACCCCTACGGCTGGCACGGCTCTTCAACCTGCGATATGCAGACGAACGACAATCTCGGCACGGGGCTTGCCCACGCAAACGCCTGGCTTTCAAGCCTTGCAAAATGGCTTAAGCTAATCGGATTTACAAAATAAGAGTTAAAAAACCGCCCATCACGGGCGGTTTTTTGATATAATCGGATTATTTTCCACTGTCGCCGTAGTTGGAAAGAACTCTTGCGGAGGGGTCGTTTACGTTACAGCCCTCCCATTCCCGGTTTGGCATCCAGAAGTCCTTTACCATTCCAGCCTGAGCGGGATATTTGGATTCAAAAATTTCACGGTACAAAAGGGATTCCTTAGTAAAGGGGGTTGCAAAATCGTATTTCTTGCATTTTTCGGCAAATTCGCTGTCGGTGTACTGTGCTTCGGCGTATTCCTTTAAGTAATCGACCATTGAGTGACCGACCGCGTCCGAAAATGCCGCCTTTTCGCGCATAAGAATATCGTAGGGGAGATAATCCCCCTCAAAGGCGTGGCGCAGAAGATACTTGCCCTTGTTGTACTTGTTAAGCTTGATTTCGGGGTCAACGCTCATAACGTATTTTACGAAATCAAGGTCGCCGAACGGTACACGCGCCTCAAGTGAGTTTACCGAAATACAGCGGTCGGCGCGCAGAACGTCGTACATATGAAGCTCGCGCACCCTCTTTTGCGACTCCTTCTGAAACTCCTCTGCGTTCGGGGCAAAATCGGTGTATTTATAGCCGAACAGCTCGTCGGAAATTTCTCCCGTCAAAAGCACCCTTATATCGGTGGATTCGTGTATCGCCTTGCAGATAAGGTACATTCCTATGCTCGCCCTTATCGTTGTGATGTCATATGTGCCGAGCAGGGCTATTACGTCGGGCAGAGCCGTCAAAACGTCGTCCTTGGTAATAATTATTTCGCGGTGGTCGGAGCCTATATAGTCCGCAACCTGTTTTGCGTATTTAAGGTCGATAGCGTCGGTGCTCATACCTATAGCAAAGGTTTTAATCGGCTTTTTTAACAGCTTTGCGGAGATAGCGCACACAAGGGAGGAATCAAGACCGCCGCTTAATAAAAAGCCTACAGGAGTATCTGCGTCAAGCCGCTTTTCAACGCCCGCCACTAACTTATCGTGAATGTTTTTGCATACGGTTTCTAAGTCATCATAGCACACCTTGTCAACCGCGGCAATATCGTTGTAGCAGTAAAATCTGCCGTCCTTATAGTAGTGTCCGGGCGGGAAGGGCATAATCTTGTCGGCAAGCCCCACAAGGTTCTTAGGCTCGGAGGCAAAGAGTATGCCGCCGTCCTCGTCATAGCCGTAGTAAAGCGGACGTATGCCTATCGGGTCGCGGGCGGCGATAAAGTCCTTTGTTTCGCCGTCATATATAATAAGGGCAAACTCCGCGTCCAGCATATTAAACATACCTATTCCGTACTGCTCATAAAGCGGGAGCAGTATTTCGCAGTCGGAGTCACTTTCAAATGTATAGCCCTTTTTTATCAGCTCGTTCTTTATGGGTCTGAAACCGTAGATTTCACCGTTGCAGACGAGCATATTATTCTTATATGTGAAGGGCTGCATACCCTTGTCGGTAAGCCCCATTATTGCAAGACGGTGGAATCCGAGCAGACCGTTATTAAGCTTAACAACCTTTGACATATCGGGGCCTCTGGAAACGGTCCTTTCAAAACCCAGCTTAAATTCGTCTTCGGTTAGTCTGCTCCCGATATAGCCCATAATAGAACACATAAAAGTTTCCTCATTTCAATAATAGTAATGTTTTTTTAAATGCGCAAAGGCTTCCCTTAAAATAGGGAAGCTTTTGCAATTTATAATAGGGAGGTTAAGTAATGTTAAAACTGTTCAACATCCTGAAGAGCGTCATAGCCCTCTTCGCCTGTACGAACCTTAACAACGTTCTCAACATCGTAAACGAATATCTTACCGTCGCCGATATGACCTGTGTAAAGAACTTTTTTAGCGGTCTCTACAACCTGAGATACGGGCACCTTGCAGACAACTATGTCAACCTGAATCTTCGGTAAGAGGGAAGCTTCAAGCTCAACGCCTCTGTAATACTCGGGCTTGCCCTTTTGTACGCCGCAGCCCAAAACGTGGGTTACTGTCATACCCGTAATGCCTATGCCGACCATAGCGTTCTTAAGACTTTCGAGCTTGGATTCCTTGCAGACAACCTCAACCTTGGTAATCTTCTCACCGCTTGCGGGTTTAACGTCCGCCGCAACCTTGGGCATTTCTTTAACCTCAACAGCCTCTGCAACAGGTACATCGCCTGTAACCGCAACGGGAGCCTCGTCCTCGTCTATGTACTCGGGAAGCATTGCAAAGCCTGCGTAAGCGCTCGGAAGTCCATGTTCGGTAGCGTCAAGACCTTCGATTTCCTCTTCACGGCTTACGCGAAGTCCTATGATAGCCTTGATGATTAGGAAGGTAACTGTGATTGTAACCGCAGTCCAAAGTGCAACCGCCGCAAAGCCTGTAAGCTGTAAGCCTAATAGCTCAAAGCCGCCGCCGTAGAAAAGACCTTTGATGGTTTCGCCCGAAGCGTTGGCTATTGAATAGCCGGGGGCTGTGTCGGTAGCGAAAAGACCTACCGCTATAGTACCCCAGATACCGTTCATACAGTGAACTGCAACAGCACCAACCGGGTCATCAATATGGAGCTTGTGGTCAAGAAGCCATACGCCGAATACTACTAAAAGTCCCGCAACCGCACCGATTATCGAAGCGCCCAAAGCGTCTGTAACATCGCAGGGAGCGGTTATAGCCACAAGACCTGCAAGCGAAGCGTTAAGACACATTGAAACATCGGGCTTGCCGTATTTAATCCAGGTGAATATCATACATACAACGGTTGCAACGGCAGGAGCAACGGTTGTGGTAAGGAATACGGAGCCTAACTGCTCGATAGAGGTACAAGCCGCACCGTTGAAGCCGTACCAGCCGAGCCAGAGAATGAATACGCCTAAAGCGCCTAAAGCAATGCTGTGACCGGGGAAGGCGTTTACCTTTACAACCTTGCCCTTTTCGTCCTTTTTGAACTTTCCGATACGCGGTCCTAAGATTTTAGCGCCGATAAGAGCGGAGATACCGCCTACCATATGTATAGCGCAGGAGCCTGCAAAATCGTGGAAGCCTAACTGTGAAAGCCAGCCGCCGCCCCAGATCCAGTGAGCCTCGATCGGGTAGATAAGAGCCGAGATAACGCCCGAATAAATGCAGTAGGAAAGGAATTTGGTTCTTTCCGCCATAGCGCCCGAAACTATCGTAGCGGTGGTGGCGCAGAAAACAAGGTTAAATACAAAGTTTGAAAAATCAAAATCCGAATAAGCTGTGAAGATGTCAAATCCGGGCTTACCGATAAGCCCTACAACGTCCTCGCCTAAGAGAAGGCTGAAGCCTATCAGAATGAAGACCACGGTACCGATACAGAAGTCCATAAGGTTCTTCATTATAATGTTGCCGGTGTTTTTGGCTCTTGTAAAGCCGGCTTCTACCATTGCGAAGCCTGCCTGCATCCAAAATACCAATGCCGCACCGATTAAAAACCAAACTCCGAATACTTGACCGGAGATGGCTTCCATGATTGTTGAATCCATAAAATCATCCCTTTAAAAAATTTATTGCCCGCCGCCGTTTTTACACGGCGGCTTGTGACCTGAATTTATTTTACGCTGAAGAGCATATCGCCGTAGGACGGATAGGGCCAGCTTTCAGCCGGAACCAAAGTTTCAAGCTCGTCAACCGTAATTCTAAGCTCGCTCATAGCGGCGAACACGCTGTCCTTATAGAACATTGAAAGCTCTGTGGTATCGTCGATTTCCTTAGCCTTGAGGGTAGCATCTTCAAGCTTTAATACCTTTTTGTAGGCGGTAGCGGTAAGCTTGCTTATCTTAGCCGCCAAATCCTTTTCATAGCTTGAATCGATGTCGCCGCAGGCGGCTTTCGCAATAATTGTATCGGTAAGCTCGTGAGAATACTTGCTCACCGCGGGAAGAATATCCCTCTTCGCCATATCAATCATTGTAAGAGCCTCAATGTTGATGGTCTTGCAGTAATTCTCCGAAAGAATCTCGTACCTTGCACGCATCTCGGTTTCGGAATAAACCTTGTGGGAGGTAAAGAGCTTAAGGTTCTTTTCGTGAACCGAGTAGGGTAGACATTCGGGCGTTGAGCGGAGGTTTAATAGTCCTCTCTTTTCCGCCTCGGCAATCCACGCGTCGTCGTAGCCGTTTCCGTTGAAGATAATGCGCTTGTGGTCGGTTATGGTCTGCTTGATAAGCTCGTGTAAGGATTCCTCAAAGTCGCCCGCCGATTCAAGTGTATCCGCAAACTGCTTTAATTCTTCGGCAACCGCGGTGTTAAGTACTACGTTTGTGCAGGAAACAGAGGAAAAGGAGCCCAACATTCTGAACTCAAACTTGTTGCCTGTGAACGCAAACGGCGAAGTTCTGTTGCGGTCGGTTGCGTCCTTCGGGAACTTAGGCAGGGTGTGAACGCCTATTTTAAGTATCTCCTTTTCCTTGCCGCCGTAGGGCTGATCCTTTTCGATAGCCTCTAAAACCTCGGTAAGCTCTGTGCCTAAGAACATTGAAACCACCGCGGGGGGAGCCTCGTTAGCTCCCAGTCTGTGATCGTTGCCCGCTGAGGCTACCGAAACGCGGAGCATATCCTGATATTCGTCAACCGCCTTAATTACCGCGCAGAGGAAAAGCAAGAACTGTGCGTTTTCATAGGGCGTGTCGCCGGGGTTTAAGAGGTTTACGCCCGTATCGGTCGAAAGCGACCAGTTGTTGTGCTTACCGCTTCCGTTAACGCCCGCAAACGGTTTTTCGTGTAAGAGGCATACCATATGGTGCTTTTTAGCAACCTTCTGCATAATTTCCATTGTCAGCTGGTTGTGATCCGCCGCAATGTTGGTTGTTGTAAATACGGGGGCTAATTCGTGCTGAGCGGGAGCAACCTCGTTATGCTCGGTCTTAGCGAGAATACCTAACTTCCAAAGCTCCTCGTTAAGGTCGTTCATAAACGCCTGAACGCGCGGCTTGATAATTCCGAAGTAGTGATCCTCAAGCTCCTGACCCTTTGGAGGTTTAGCACCGAAAAGGGTGCGGCCTGTATAAATAAGATCCTTTCTCTTGTTGTAAACCTCCTCATCAATAAGGAAGTATTCCTGTTCGGGACCTACCGTGGTTTTAACCGACTTTGCGTCTGTGTTGCCGAAAAGCCTTAAAACGCGGAGCGCCTGCTTGTTGATTGCCTGCATACTGCGAAGCAAGGGGGTCTTCTTGTCGAGAGCCTCGCCGCCGTAGGAGCAGAAGGCTGTAGGAATACAAAGCACACCGTCCTTAATAAAGGCATAGGAGGTTGGATCCCAAGCGGTGTAGCCCCTCGCCTCAAAGGTGGCGCGAAGTCCGCCCGAGGGGAAGGAGGAGGCGTCAGGCTCACCCTGAATTAACTCCTTGCCCGAAAACTCCATAATGACCTTTCCGTCGCCTACGGGGGTTATAAAGCTGTCATGCTTTTCTGCCGAAAGACCCGAGAGCGGCTGGAACCAGTGGGTGTAATGTGTGGCTCCCTTTTCAATAGCCCAGTCCTTCATCGCGTTGGCAACCACCGTTGCAACGTTGGGGTCAAGGGAACGCCCCTCTTTAATCGTGCGCTGGAGCGCCTTGTAGGTTTCTTTCGGAAGCCGCTGCTGCATAACGCTGTCGCCGAAGACGTTGCTGCCGAAAATTTCGCTTATTCTGCTCATAATTTAACCTCTCTTTTCGGGTAAATAATAAGCGGCAACGGCGTTATAAGAGAAAAATCTTACTCATACGACGCCATTGCCGCTTAAAATTTACCCATATAATATTGTCATAAAAAATAAAGAAACGGCGGACTAAAGTAGTAATTACTACCGACGCCATTGCCGTTTCGTTGTGGCTATTATACGCTCGCAAAATTCATTTGTCAAGAAAAATGTGAAATATTTAACTATTTTTTCTAAATAGGTATTTTTACAAAATTTAATTAAGCAAAAATGCATTTGAAGTTAATAAAATTAATCACACTCCTGATTTAATTAAAATATCAGGCGGAAAAAGGAAATTTTTCGGGAAAATTTTGAAAACCACCCCTTGACATTTTGAAGATATATATCTATAATATATGGGTAAGAATAAAATACATTGAGCAATGACGTTCAGTGATGTCAGGGGGCTTTTGTCCCCTTTAAGGCATCGGTGGACGTTTTTTTAATGCAAAAATCCGCAAAATTTTAGGAGGTAGGGCAATGTATTCATACGATGAGGTTATGACCTTTGTCGCAGAGGAGGACGTAAAGTTTATAAGGCTTGCTTTTTGCGACGCAAACGGCAGGCAAAAAAATATTTCTATAATGCCGCTGGAGTTAAAGCGCGCCTTTACCGAGGGAATTTCCTTTGACGCGTCGGCGATAGTGGGCTTCGGCGACGTGGTAAGGTCCGATTTGTTTCTCCACCCCGACCCGTCAACCCTGTCGGTACTGCCCTGGAGACCGTCTAACGGCAGAGTAATAAGAATGTTCTGCGATATTAAATACCCCGATGGGACAAGATATGAAAAGGACGGTCGCTATATATTAAAGAACGCGATAGAGGCGGCTAAAAAGGTGGGAATTTCCTGCTATTTCGGCGCGGAGTTTGAGTTTTATCTTTTTAAGCTGGACGATAACGGCAACCCGACGGGCGAGACCTTCGACAAGGCGGGATATATGGACATAGCCCCCGACGACAAGGGGGAGAACGTGCGCCGCGAAATCTGCTTTAATCTGCTTGAAATGGGCATTTCTCCCGAAAGCTCCCACCACGAAGAGGGACCCGGTCAAAACGAGATTGACTTTAAATACAGCGGAGCCTTAAGCGCCGCCGACAACGCGGTTACATTCAAGTCGGTTGTTCAGACAATCGCCAGAAGAAACGGTCTTTTCGCCGATTTTTCGCCCAAGCCCTTAATGCACGAGAGCGGAAACGGACTTCATATAAATGTATCAATTAAATCTGAGGACGGCGTTGATTATACCGACGGCTTTATGGCGGGAATACTCGACCACGCGGTTGAGATGACGGCGTTTTTCAATCCCGTAAAAGAGTCCTACAAGCGTTTAGGCGAGAAAAAAGCGCCTAAGTACGTCACCTGGTCGCCCGAAAACCGTTCCCAGTTAATAAGGATTCCTGCGGTAAAATCGTCGGATAAAAAGCGTATCGAGCTGCGCTCCCCCGACCCCTGTGCCAACCCGTATATAGCATATGCGCTTATTATATACGCGGGGCTTGACGGAATAAAACGCGGATTAACACCCGGCGAGCCTAACAATGCAAATTTATTTACAGCGGAAAGCGGAATTACCGACGGGCTTGTAAGCCTTCCCGACACGGTGGAAAAGGCGAAAAGCATTGCAAAGCACAGCGAATTTATTAAATCGGTTCTTCCGGAGGGATATACAGATATACTTTAGTTCATAAAATATAAGAAGCGTCCTAAAAAGGGGGGTGAGCGGTTGTACGGAGATAAATATGATTTAAGCGTGCTTATTGTGTCGTCTTCGCAAAAAGCGGAGGACTATCTGCGCGAGGTTTTAAACGGCGGCGCGTTTTCGCCTGTAAAATCCGCAAAAAGCGTATCCGAGGCAAAGCGTATGCAGCTTGAAAATCGGTTTGACATTGTAATAATCAATACGCCGCTTACCGACGATTTCGGAATCGAATTTGCCGAACAGCTTTGCGAAGACAGCTCGGTTGCGGTTTTGCTCTTTGTTAAGAACGAGCTTTTTGAGCAGGTGAGCTATAAGGTTGAGAATTACGGCGTTTTAACCTTTGCAAGACCCGGAACAAGACAGTCGATTACACAGGCGATAAGGCTTTTGGTTGCAACCCACAACCGCCTTGCCGCCTTTGAAAAAAAGGCGGTTAAGCTTGAGGCGAAAATGAAGGAAATAAGGCTTATCAACCGCGCAAAATGGCTGCTTATAGACCGCTTTAATATGAGCGAGGCGGAGGCGCACAAATATATTGAAAAAACCGCAATGGATAATTGCGTAAGCCGCGGCGAAATTGCCGAGAATATTATAAGGACATACGAGAATTAGAAAGAGGTCAAAAGGGTATGGAAAATTCGGTTAAGAAAACAAAATATATTTTCGTCACGGGAGGAGTTGTATCGGGCTTAGGCAAGGGCATTACCGCCGCCTCACTCGGCAGACTTTTAAAGGCGCGGGGGTTAAAGGTTGCGGCGCAAAAGCTTGACCCTTATATTAATGTAGACCCCGGTACAATGAGCCCCTATCAGCACGGCGAGGTTTATGTCACCGAGGACGGCGCCGAAACCGACCTTGATCTCGGTCATTATGAAAGATTTATCGATGAGGATCTTAATAAGTTTTCAAACCTTACTACAGGAAAGGTTTATTGGAACGTCCTTAATAAGGAGCGCCGCGGCGAGTATCTGGGCGAGACGGTGCAGGTTATCCCCCACATCACCAACGAGATTAAGGAGTTTATTTACAGCGTCGGCAAAAAGACCAACGCCGACGTGGTTATTACCGAGATAGGCGGCACCACGGGCGATATCGAAAGCCAGCCGTTTTTGGAGGCGATACGTCAGGTAGGACTTGAGGTGGGCAGGGAAAACTCCCTTTATATCCACGTCACCTTAGTGCCGTTTCTGCGCGGCTCGGACGAGCATAAGACCAAGCCCACCCAGCACTCGGTCAAAGAATTGCAGGGAATGGGAATTAACCCGAATATCATAGTTCTTCGCTGTGACGAGCCGTTGGAGGATAATATTTTCAAGAAAATTTCGCTGTTCTGCAATGTTAAGCCCGACTGCGTTATTGAAAATATGACAATTCCCGTGCTTTATGAAGCACCGATAATGCTTGAAAAGAACCATTTTTCGGATATTGTCTGTCGCGAGCTTGGCATTAACGCCTCAGAACCTGACCTTACCGACTGGAACGAGATGTTGGAGCACATTAAAAACCGCAACAAAAAGGTTACGATAGGGCTTGTGGGAAAATACGTTCAATTGCACGATGCGTATCTCTCGGTCGCCGAGGCTCTGCGGCACGCGGGCTATGTCTACGGCGCGAGGGTGCAGATTAAGTGGATTGATTCCGAAACCATAACCGCCGAAAACGTGGCGGAAACCCTTGCGGGCTGTGACGGACTTTTAGTCCCCGGGGGCTTCGGCAACCGCGGAATAGAGGGCAAAATCGCCACCGCGCATTACGCGAGGACGAACAATGTGCCTTACCTCGGCATCTGTCTCGGTATGCAGATTGCGGTTATCGAGTTTGCGCGCTATGTCTGCGGGCTTGCGGACGCGAGTTCAGGCGAGTTTGACGAAAACTCAAACAACAAGGTAATCGACTTTATGCCCGACCAGAACGCCGAAATCAACAAGGGCGGCACATTAAGGCTTGGCGCATACCCCTGCAAAATCGTTTCGGGCACAAAGATGGAGGAGTGCTATAAGACTTCAGAAATAAGCGAGCGCCACCGCCACCGCTATGAGTTTAACAACGACTACCGCGATATGATGACCGAAAAGGGACTGGTTATCAGCGGCACCTCGCCCGACGGGCATATTGTTGAAACCGTGGAAATCCCCGAAAACAGATTTTATGTCGGCGTTCAGTTCCACCCCGAGTTTAAGTCTCGCCCGAACAAGGCGCACCCGCTTTTCTTAGGGCTTATCAAAGCCGCCCTCGATTCACAGGCGGAATAAAAAGTAAATACTGTTTTTCAGCCGCTTAGCAGTTTTGTTAAGCGGATTTTTCAGATTAAACCGTCTGTATATTTTATAAGCTCCTCAAAGCCGCCGTGGGGATAGGCGGTAATATCCCTATCCTTTTTATTAATAAGGCAATCGGTAAGCAAAAAGACCTTTATACCAAGCTTTTCGGCGGCGGTATCCTCCTCGGCGTCGTTTCCGACCATCAGACATTCGGCGGGGTCAAGGGACAGCCTTTCGGTTATCTCCCTATAATATTCGGGGTTCGGCTTGCAGTAATGCGAGTCCTCGTAGGTTGTGTAAAGCTCAAAATCCCCCTTGTCAAGCCCCGCCCATTTTATGCGGCTTTCGGTCGCGACGGCGGGGAATATGGGGTTGGTGGCAAGAATAAGCTTAAATCCGCGCTCCTTAAGCTTTTTAACCGTCTTAGCGGCGTCGGGATTAAAGCCGCAGTCACTCTTGACCTCTTCAAACTCCACGCGGTAAAATTCGTCAAAAACCGGCTTATCCTCAAGCGATTTTTCGCCGAAAATTTCGGAAAACCTTTTCCAAAAGGCTTCTTCATTAGTAACGGTTCCGTTATTTTTAACCATTGCCGCGGTTCCCGCCCAAATGCCGTCAACCGTTTTTTGGGGGTCATAGCCCAAGGGAGCCAGCTTTTTTACAAGTCTGCCGAAATATCCCTTTGCAAATTTATCCTGATCCATAGGAAGCAGTGTTCCGTCCAAATCGAAAAGTATGTTTTTTATCAATTTTATCACCCATTACATTTTAACAGCTAACCGCAATTTGTCAAGAAAATATCAAAAAAAAGGTATAATAAGAACCTGCGCGGCGATAATAGATTCGGGGTGATAATAAATGCAATTAACACAAAAGGAAACCGAATTATTAAAGGACTTAAAGGGTCAGGAAAAGCTTTGCGCGGATAAATACACGCAGTATTCCGAGTCGGCTATCGACCCACAGCTTAAAAACCTGTTTTCGCAGATTGCGGGGGTTGAAAAGCAGCATTTAAACACTATCAAGCAGATTGAAAGCGGCACCGTGCCTACACCGGGCGGCGGCTCTTCGCCGCAACCGAGCTTTACCGCCAACTACGCCGTTGCCGAGACCGAGGACAAAAAGCACGACTGCTACCTCTGCACCGACGCGCTTACCACCGAAAAGCACGCTTCTCATCTGTACGATACCTGTATTTTTGAGTTTAAGCAGGAAAATATCCGTACTTTGCTTAACGGAATCCAGAAGGAAGAGCAAAATCACGGCAAACTGATTTACGACTATATGTCAAAAAACGCAATGTACGCCTAAATAATAAATCGCTTTTCGGCGGCCGAGGGTTTTTACCTTCGGTCGCTTTTTTATGCTTGATATAGAGCGTTTGTTAGGGTATAATGTAATTATTCACAGTTTGTTAAATATTTTCGGAAATTTGTTTGATATTATATAGAATAATTAGGCTGTTCTTCGTCCAGACAGACAGTGAAAAATTTTTCTTGGAGGAATACAAATGATTGAAGTCACCGGACTCAGCAAACGGTACGGTACTCATCTCGCGGTTAAAGACGTCAGCTTTAACATCGAAAAGGGTGAGGTTATTGGTTTCTTAGGACCTAACGGCGCAGGCAAATCAACTATTATGAATATCCTTACGGGCTATCTTTCCCTTACGCAGGGCAGGGTTGTTATCGACGGCTACGATATTGCCGAGTATCCCGAGGACGCGAAACGCCGCATAGGCTATCTCCCCGAGATACCGCCGCTTTATATAGATATGAAGGTCAGGGAATACCTTAATTTTATTTATGACCTTAAAAAGGTTAAGTTCCCGAAAAAGCCGCATATTGACGAGATTTTAAGGCTTGTTAAGATTGATAACGTTCAGAACCGCCTTATAAAGAACCTTTCAAAGGGATATAGACAAAGGGTAGGCTTCGCTCAGGCGCTTATCGGCAACCCCGACGTGCTTATTCTGGACGAGCCGACGGTAGGTCTTGACCCGAAGCAGATTATCGAGATACGCAATCTTATATCCCGTCTCGGGAAAAACCACACGATTATTCTTTCCTCCCACATACTTTCCGAGATTCAGGCGGTATGTAAGCGTGTAATAATTATTAACAAGGGTCAGATTATCGCCGACGATACCCCCGAGAACCTTTCAAATAAGCTTTCAAGCAACCATTCGCTTGTTGCAAGAATCGTCTGCTCAGAGCAGGATATGCTCGACGCGCTTAATACCGTAAAGGGAGTAAAGTCGGTTACCTCTTTGGGATGTAAGGAGGAAAATTCCTTTGACTTCCTTATCGAGCCCGAGACGGGAGCGGATATACGCGGCGAGGTCTTCAAGCGGGTTGCCGCGAGGGGCAGAACCCTCTTGTCTCTTACAAGCAACAAGGTTTCCTTAGAGCAGATATTCCTGCGCCTTACCGAAGCCGCCGACAATGACGAGGCAAAGCGGCTTTTGGGGCTTGAAGAAGAGACGAAAAACGAGCAGGTTAATATCGAGCTTACCGACGGCGACGCCGTCACAGTAAAAACCGAAAACAGCACAGAGGAGGAAAAATAATGCGCGCGATATTTAAAAGAGAGCTTCGGTCGTATTTTTCCACGCCGATAGGATTTATTGTTTTGGCGGCGTTCTATTTCTTTTTAGGACTTTATTTTTCAATGATTTACAGCTATGGCAGTCCCGACGTAGAAACCGTAATTATGGCTATGTCAACGGTTATAGTATTCACAATGCCCGTAATTACTATGCGCCTTATGAGCGAGGACAGACGGCAGAAGGTAGACCAAGCGTTGCTTACCGCGCCGGTTAGCCTTACCTCTATTGTAATGGGTAAATTTTTCGCGGCGCTGGCGGTTTTTGCTATAGGCTTTGCGCCCACGGTTATTTTTGAGATTATTGTCGCGTCCCATGTGAGCGTGAACATAATGTCCTATATTTACGCAATGCTCGGTATGCTGCTTTTGGGCAGCGCCCTTATCGCAATAGGTATGTTTATATCCTCCCTTACCGAAAGCTCGGTAATTTCGGCGATTTTAACGCTTGTGATAAACATACTCGTGCTTTATATGTCAAGCTTTGCGAGTATGATTAAAGTAACATGGCTTGCGAATATTATAGAAAAGGCAGCCTTTATAACCGCCTTTGAAAATTTCGGCGAGAACGTATTCTCGGTATCCGACGTTGTGTATTTTGTAAGCATAAGCGCCGCGTTCCTGTTTTTATGCGTGCGCTCGCTCGATAAGAGAAGATGGGCATAAGGAGGGAAAACGGAATGGACGAGAATAAGAATTTAACACCCGAAGCCGAGGAGCTTGAGACAGAGACAGCTCCCAGGGCGGATAAAGAAAACAAAAAAGAAAAAAAGGCAAAAAAGCCCAAAAAGGCTAAAAAAATTAAAAATCAGGCGCTTTTACGCAGGGGCGGCTTCTCGGTCGCTATTACCGCCGCGGTATTGGTGGGAATTATCCTGCTAAACGTGCTTGTAAGCGCCCTTTCAAGCCGCTTTGTGCTGGAATTTGATATGTCCGCTCAGAAGGAAAACTCAATGAGCGAGGAAAATATCGATTATTTGAAGAATCTTGATAGCGAGGTAGAGATAATTGTCTGCGCAACGCCCGAGGATTATGTCGGGGGATATATGAGCTATTACGCCCAGAATCTTTACGGCGTGACCTCCGACGCGTCGGAATATTTCAAGCAGACCGTTAAGCTTCTTGATAAATATCCCGCCTACAACGATAAAATCACCCTTAGATATGTTGATACACAGGGCACGGAATTTACGGAAATATCCTCAAAATATTCTAACGAAAAGCTTTATTACGGCGATATAATTGTTACCTGCACAAAAAACGGAAACGAGCGTTATAGGACCGTCGGCTTTAAGGATATTTACAATCTTTCCGAGGACAGCACCTATGCCGCCTACGGCTATAAGACAAGCACGGTCGGCGGCAACAATGTCGAAACTGCGGTTACCGGTGCTATAGCCTATGTTACAAGCAGTAAAACCAAAAAGGCGGCGCTTATAACAGGTCATTCAAAAACCGACTATACAGCCGATTATCAGACCCTTTTAAAGGCAAATAATTATGAAGTCACCGTTGTTTCCGACAGTATGATAAACGGTATTTCCGACGAATACGACGCGGTTATAATAGCCGCGCCTACAACCGACTTTTTAGGCAGTGAGCTTGACGCGATTTCCGATTTCCTTGAAAACGACGGAAAATTAGGCAAGGGACTTGTCTTCTTTGCGGACGCCGCCGCGCCTTATCTTACCAATCTTTACGATTTCCTTGAGCAGTGGGGAATCGCGGTGGGTGAGGGAATTTTGTTTGAAACAAATTCTCAAAACTGTATGCCCGACGATCCGATGACCATGGGAACCTATCCCACAAGCAGTGATAACGATATTACAAGCGGTATGAATCTCTGCATTACGGGCTATAATGTACCGATGACCGCCGCTTACGAGTCTGAGAGTAATATAACCGTCACCTCGCTTATGAGTACGCCCGAATCTGTCGTTGCGGCTCCCGTGGGAACCGCCACGGATTGGACAGGCGCGGATGATTATACCAAGCAGAGCTATTCCTCGGTAATAGAGGCTCAGATGTCGGATTATGACGATGACAATAATAAAATTTCAAGCTATGTAATGGCGTTCAGCAGTGTTGAATTTATACATTCGGAGTATAACGAGCAGGCGTCTGTAGCAAACAAAAATATTACTCTTGCCGCGGCGGAGCGCGCCGTCGGAGCGGAGGACACGGGAATTTCCTTTGTCTCCAAAACAATAACCGACGAAAGCTTTTCGGATTCGGTAACCGATTCCTCGGCACAAATAATCAGAATATTGTTTATGTTTGTTCTGCCGATTGTCTGCATCGCTTTAGGAATCTACATCTTTATTAGGAGAAAGAATGCGTAATGAGTGATTTTCCCGAAAAAGAGAATATCGAAGAGGTGACAGAGCCCTCGCTTACGCCCGAGGAGGAGGTCTCGACCGTCTTCTCCGATCCTACGGAGCATAAAAAAACCGCTGTAAAGCAGAAGAAAAGGCTTTTACCCAAGGTTATTGCCGCAGTTTTGGCGGTCGCCGTGCTTGCGGGCGGAACTGTGGCGGTAATAAAGCTTATCCCCGAACGGGAGGAGGAGTCCTCCACGCCCACTATTGAGACAATAAGCGTTCTTGATATGAAATCGGACGATTTTAAATCGGTTACCGTCACCAACGAAAACGGAACCTTTAAGCTTTATTCGGTTGAGGAAACCGGAACCTCCGATTCCTCGGACGCTTCAAGTAGCGAATCTACCGTTAATTGGTATCTTGACGGCTACGATAGGGAGGTAATCGATTCCTCCTCGGCGGGAAGTATCGCGGGCTACGCGGCTTCTCTTAAGGCTGTAAGGGAGGTTACCTCAAAATCAACCGCCGATTGCGGGCTTGAAAACCCGACGGTTAAAGCGGACGTGGTTAAAAATGACGGCTCGGAGTTCTCCATACTTGTGGGGAACGAGTCGCCCGATAACACCGGAACCTATGTCAAGCTTTCTACAGAAGACAAAATCTATATTACCGAAAGCGACCTCAAAGGGAATTTCACCTTTGACGCGTTAAGCCTTGCGGAAAAAGGCTCCGTCCCCGGAATCACCGTGACCGACGATATGAAGGACTATAAAGGTGATGACGGCGCTCTTTCTTCATTCGATACCGTTACGATTACGGGTAAGAATTTCCCCGAAAAGGTGGTTTTAGCGCCTAATACCGACGAAAATCTTTCTGCCTACGCCGCTTATATGACCGTTTCGCCCACAAAGCGAATTGCGGATAACGTAGACGGTATATTCGGGTTGTTCCAAAACGGTGTTTCGGCTTCGGGAGCCTACTCCTTTGATACCTCTGCTTCGGCGCAAAAGAAGCTGGGATTAGATAATCCCGACCTCACCGCGACGATAAAGCTCGGCTCTTTTACCGCGACCTACTCCTTTAAACAGCAGGAGGACGGCGACTACGCGGTATGGTATGACGGGGCAAAGCTTATTAAAAAGGTCTCTGCTTCAAGCCTTTCCTTTATTGATTATAAGGTTAACGATTATTACGCCTCCTGGGTATGTCTCCAGTCTATAAACGAGCTGTCAAACTTTACGGTAAAAACACCCGATAAGACCTACAGCTTTGACATTGTTTACGACGACAGCGAGGACGCAGAGGAAACCTATATTATTACTTATGAGGGCAAAAAGCTTGTCGCCGAAAACTTCCAGAATTTCTATCAGGAATGTATTTCCCTTTCCTGCACGGATTATACTATTGATAAAGTGAGCGGCGAACCCGCTATGTCGATATTTTTCACCTATTCCGACGCCTCGCGCGAAAAAACCGCAGTCGAGTTCAAGAAGGCTGGCGAAACCAAGTATCAGTACAGCATTGACGGTATTGATATGGGCAAGATAAATTCCTCCTCGCTTAATAAGATTTTAAAACAGGTAGAAAAGGTCGCAAACGGCGAAAGCATAAAATAACAGTTGACAAAACTGATAATTTAGTTTAAAATATGAACGCAGTAGGGGCTGTGCTTTCGGAAAGGGAGCGCAGCCCGATTTCTTGCGCTGTAAAATAATTTTAAAGGATGATTACAACATGTCCCCTAAAAAATATGACGTCGCAATAATCGGCGGAGGAATCGGCGGCCTTATGGCGGCATACCGACTTCGTAAGAATTTGCCCGAAATAAAAATTGTTATAACCGAGCGGGGAAATACCCTTGAAAACAGGCATTGCCCTGCGGGTAAGAACAATACCTGCGTTCATTGCAAGCATTGCTCTATAACCAGCGGTTACGCGGGCGCGGGCGCATTTTCGGACGGTAAATTTAACCTCGGAACCGCCTACGGAGGAACGCTTGGTGAAGAATTGGGCGACGATACTGCTAATAAATATATCGACGAGGTCGATAAGATTTTAAACACCTATTGCACTTCGGGTGAGCCTAAGGTTTATAAATCAAACGAGACCTTAAAGCTTAAGTGTATTCAAAACAATCTGCGCCTGCTTGATATGAATGTAAAACACCTGGGTACGGATAAAAACTATCTTACAATGCAGAATCTTATCCGCGCGCTTGCCGAGGGTGGCACGGATATGCTTGCTTTCTATGACTGCGAGAGGGTAGAGAAGACCGACGGCGGCTATAAGCTATACTACACAAACGGCGAAACAATAGAAGCCGAGAAAATAATAATAGCCACGGGACGCGGGGGAGCTAACTTTGTCGCCGATTTCTGCCGCGCCTTTAAAGTTCATATGCGTTCAAATCACGTTGACATCGGCGTAAGGGTTGAGATGAAGGATATTATTTGGAAAGAGTTTTCCGACCAAATTTACGAGCCTAAGATTCTCTACAAAACCAAGACCTTCGAGGATCGCTGCCGTATGTTCTGCTTTAATAAGGGCGGACTTGTTTCGGCGGAAAATAACCACGGAATAATTACGGCTAACGGTCACTCCTTTGCCGACCCCGACAAGAAGACCGATAACTGCAATTTCGCCATTCTTTCAAGCATACGCTTCACCGAGCCCTTTAATCAGCCCACCGAGTACGCCGAGAGCATTTCCCGCCTTGCTAATATGATAGGCAAGGGCAACGTACTGGTTCAGCGCTTCGGGGATTTGGTGCGTGGAAGACGTACAAACGACCATAGATTAGGTCAGAACACCGTTGCGCCGACCTTAAAGGCTACCGCGGGCGATATTTCGCTTGTACTGCCCCACAGAATACTAACTAATATTATCGAAACGATATACGCGCTTGACCGTGTAGCGCCGGGAACCGCTAACGACGATACCCTGCTTTACGGCTGTGAAAGCAAGTATTATTCGATTCGCCCCGAGTTTATGAACGATAAATTCGAGCTTATCGACGGCGTTTACATTATCGGCGACGGCAGCGGAATCTGCCGCGGACTTTCTCAGTCGGGAGCTATGGGAATATATGTAGCCGACTGCATTTCGGATGTTAGACATTAGACACTAGATATTAGACACTAGACATTAAAGGGCGGGTGTATTCACCCCGCCTAATGTTTCACTTTATCTAATGTCTAAAATATAATATCTAAATTGCGGAATTGTTGTTTTTCGACAATTTGCGCAGGCTGTGAAAAACAAAAATGTAAATATGAACAAACTTTTAAAAAGAAATTCTAATTTATTGACTTTAGCGGGGTAATGTGATAGGATAGCATTATAATTATTTTATCTGCCAGTATAGGTTTGGATATATGGCCCAAACGTTTCTACCGCACGCCACTTAAGTTGCGACTATTGGTTCAGGCTTGGTATCGGCAGACTTGAATTTTTTAGGTCTGCCTTTTTGCGACTCTCATAATCCTATAAAGGGGTACTGTAATAGATGTTGGCTTTGGAGGAAAAGATACTTAAAGAGGGAAAGGTATTACCCGGCAATATTCTTAAGGTAGGCTCGTTTCTCAACCATCAGATAGACGTTGATTTTATTATGGAAACGGGCAGGGAGATTTCAAGGCTTTTCGCGGACGAAAAAATCACCAAAATCCTTACAATTGAAACCTCGGGAATCCCGATAGCATTCGCGGCGGGAGCGGCGATGCACCTCCCGGTTGTATTTGCGAAAAAGCATAAGACAAGCAATGTTTCGGGCGGCGTCTATAAAACGGTAGTCCATTCGTATACCCACGGCACCGATTATACCGTCGTTGTTGAGAGCGATTATTTAAGCCGTGAGGACAATGTTTTAATAGTCGACGATTTCCTTGCAAACGGCAAGGCGCTCAAAGGACTTTTAGATATTGTGGCTCAGTCGGGAGCAACTGCCGCAGGCGCGGTTTGCGCTATCGAAAAGGGCTTCCAGCACGGCGGGGACGAGCTTCGCGCCGACGGAATAAGGGTGGAATCCCTCGCGATTATCGACAGTATGGAGGACGGCAAAATCGTTTTCCGCAAGCAATAGTATGTATATAGGCGGCAATGCCGCTTATCATAAATTTTTTTGGAGGAAGAAATA
Source organism: Acutalibacteraceae bacterium (assembly GCA_051880555.1). GTDB lineage: Bacteria > Bacillota > Clostridia > Oscillospirales > Acutalibacteraceae > UBA737. Next base: position 8,223 of record JBJEOE010000078.1, on the reverse strand, counting down.
TTATGAAGAAAATCACAGCAATGCTTCTCTGTCTTGCAATGCTCTTCGCATTTGCAGGCTGCGGCAGCAAGGACACCGCTTCCGACGGCAATAATAACGCTAAGGTTGCGACCATTGACGAGGTTGAGAAAACCGTACCGGCTAAAATCGAAAAGGTTGAAAAGGACAAGTTCAAAATCGGTCTTATCTGCCTTCACGACGAAAACTCCACCTATGACAACAACTTTATTCAGGCTTTAAAGGCTGCTCAGGCTGAGCTCGGTCTTACCGACGATCAGGTTCTTATCAAGACCAATATCGAAGAGGGCAACGCCTGCTATGAAGCGGCTGCAGAGCTTGTTGACAAGGGCTGTAACGTAATCTTTGCAAACTCCTTCGGTCACGAAAGCTTTATGCTTCAGGCGGCTCAGGAGTTCCCTAACGTTCAGTTCTGCCACGCTACAGGAACAAAGGCTCAGACCGCTAAGGTTGCAAACTTCCACAATGCTTTTGCCGCTATCTATGAGGGACGTTATCTTGCAGGCGTTGCCGCAGGTATGAAGCTCAACGAAATGATTGAAAAAGGCACAATTACCGCCGATAAGGCTGTAATCGGTTACATAGGCGCTTTCAACTACGCAGAGGTTGTTTCGGGTATGACTTCCTTCTTCCTCGGCGCGCGTTCGGTTTGCGAATCTGCAACAATGAAGGTTACCTACACCAACTCCTGGTTTGATATTGCTAAGGAGAAAGAGGCAGCTCTTAACCTTATTAACTCCGGCTGTGTTCTTATAAGCCAGCACGCCGACTCCGAGGGTGCTCCTAAGGCATGCGAGGAAAAGGGCGTTCCGAACGTTGCTTACAACATCAGCACCATTTCTATGGGACCGAACACCGCTTTGATTTCTTCAAAGATCGACTGGGCTCCCTACTTCAAGAAGATTATAAACGCTGCTCTTGAGGGCGGTACAATCGAGTCCGATTACTGCGGAACCATGGCTGAGGGCTACATTGCTCTTACCGAGCTTAACACAAAGGTTGCCGCCGCCGGCACACAGGAAAAGCTTGACGAAGTAAAGCAGAAGCTTATTAACGGCGAAATTAAGGTATTCGATACCAACAGCTTTACTGTTGACGGCAAAAAGCTTGAAACCTATAAAGCTGACATTGTTGACAACGGTGATTTCGTACCCGACAGCGAAGCTATAAAGGACGGCGCATTTGCCGAGTCTACCTTTAGATCTGCTCCGTACTTTGATATTAAGTATATCGACGGTATCAGCGAATAATTTTAAAATTCATATTCAGGCGGGGCGTTTCGCGCTCCGCCTTGAATACTTTAAACACTTTATTAATCAATCCTGAAAAGAGGATATTTAAGGATATTCTGTTTTGAAGATTGAAACTTAGGAAAGGTGAGATGTAAGTGAGCAGTGCGGCGATTGAATTGCGTGGCATAACTAAGCGCTTCGGTAACGTTACGGCGAACAAGGATGTGAATTTATCGGTTTACGGCGGAGAAATTTTATCCCTCTTAGGGGAAAACGGAAGCGGTAAAACCACCCTGATGAATATGATTTCGGGAATTTACTATCCTGACGAGGGACAGATTTTTATAAACGGCAAGGAAGCGGTTATCCGTTCCCCTAAGGACGCGTTTAAATATAAAATCGGAATGATTCATCAGCATTTTAAGCTTATCGACGTCTTTTCTGCCGCTGAAAACGTAGTACTCGGTCTTAAAGAAAAGGATAAATACGATATAAAAAAGGTAAGCGAAAGGGTAGCTGAAATAAGCGAGAAATACGGATTTGATATTAACCCCGATAAAAAAATATACGAGATGTCGGTGTCCGAAAAGCAGACGGTTGAAATTATAAAGGTGCTTTACCGCGGGGCGGATATCCTTATTCTTGACGAGCCTACGGCGGTGCTTACCCCGCAGGAAACCCAAAAGCTTTTTACCGTTTTAAGAAAAATGCGTGAAGACGGAAAGGCGATAATAATTATAACCCATAAGCTTCACGAGGTTTTGTCCCTTTCCGACCGCGTGGCGGTGCTTCGCAAGGGCGAGTATATCGGAACGGTTGAGACCGCCAAGACTAACGAGGCTCAGCTTACCGAAATGATGGTGGGCAAAAAGGTCGATCTTAATATAGAGCGCGCAACTCCCGAAAATCCGCAGGACAGGCTTGTTGTAAAGAATATAAGCTGTAAAAACCGCGAGGGCGTAAATGTCCTTGATGAGGTTTCCTTCACCGCGCGTTCGGGCGAAATTTTAGGTATTGCCGGAATAGCGGGCAGCGGTCAGCGCGAGCTATTGGAGGCTATCGCGGGACTTCAGCACATCGACGAGGGCGAAATTATTTACAATAATCCGAAAACGGGTTCTGCCGACAATCTAAGAGATAAAACCCCGCTTCAAATAAGGGAGCTCGGCGTGCGGCTTTCTTTCGTTCCCGAGGACAGACTCGGTATGGGACTTGTAGGTAATATGGATATTGTGGATAATATGATGCTCAGAAGCTATCGCAAGGGCAAATCCTTCTTTTTGGAGCGCAAAGCGCCGAAGAATCTCGCCGAAACAATTATCGAACAGCTTGAGGTTGTAACGCCGAGCGCGTCAACGCCTGTAAGAAAGCTTTCGGGCGGAAATGTGCAAAAGGTGCTTGTCGGTCGTGAAATAGCGGCGGCGCCTACCGTGCTGATGGCGGCGTATCCCGTAAGAGGACTTGACATAAACTCCTCCTATGCTATTTATAATCTTTTGAATCAGCAAAAGAAGAACGGCGTTGCGGTTATTTTTGTCGGCGAGGATTTGGACGTGCTTATCGAGCTTTGCGACCGTATTATGGTAATCGGCTCGGGCAAGGTTGCGGGAATAGTTGACGGAAGAACCGCGGATAAGAATAAAATCGGCTTGATGATGACTAAAACACAGGGAGGCAACGAAAATGAGCAATAACGAAAAACATATTCACGAGCCTCTTTTTCATATCACCAAGCGTTCCGATATAGTTTGGTGGAAGGCGTGGTTAATCCGCCTTGCTGCGATAGTCGCGGCGCTTTTCGTCTGTGCGGTTGTAATTGTAACGATAACCGATTATAACCCGCTTCAGGTTTACAAAACTATGATCGAGGGAAGCTTTGGCTCAGAGCGCAAAATGTGGATTTTACTGCAAAATCTTGCAATGCTCCTGTGCATTTCGCTTGCGGTTACTCCCGCGTTTAAAATGAGGTTCTGGAACCTCGGAGCAGAGGGTCAGGTGCTTATAGGCGGACTTGCAAGCGCGGCGTGTATGTTCTATATTAAGGACAGTATGCCGAATTGGCTTTTGTTGCTTACAATGTTTTTCGCAAGTATTTTGGGCGGCGTTATCTGGGGCCTTATTCCCGCCTTCTTTAAGGCGAATTGGGGAACTAACGAAAGCCTTTTCACCCTTATGATGAACTATGTGGCGATTCAGTTAGTCTCCTTCTTTATAATGCTTTGGGTTCCGAGCGGTTCAAGCGTAATGGGGGTTATCAATCAGGTTACAGGCAGCGGCTGGATGCCCGAGCTTTTCGGAAAAAAATATTTGTTTAACATTCTTATAGTCGCGGTTTTGACCGTTGTTATGTTTATTTATCTCAAATACAGTAAGCACGGGTACGAAATCTCGGTTGTCGGCGAAAGCGAAAATACCGCGAGATATATCGGTATTAATGTTAAAAAGGTTATTATCCGCACAATGATAATTTCGGGCGCCGTTTGCGGACTCGCAGGTTTTCTGCTCGTTTCGGGTACTAACCACACCGTTTCAAAGGAATTGGCGGGCGGAATGGGCTTTACCGCGATTATGGTATCGTGGCTTGCAAAATTCAACCCGATTGTTATGGTAATAACCTCGTTTTTAATAGTTTTCCTGCAGCGCGGTGCGGGTGAAATCGCCACCGCCTTCCGTCTTAACGAAAGCGTTGCGGACATTTTGACGGGAATTATTATTTTCTTCATAATCGGTTGTGAGTTCTTCATCAATTATCAGATAAACAGACGCTCAAAGCAGAAGGAGGCAAAATAATGGTAAGTACTATTTTTGCATTTATAAACGCCGCCATTATTCAGGGAATCCCACTGCTTTACGGAGCTACGGGTGAAATCATCACCGAAAAAAGTGGAAACCTTAACCTCGGTATTCCGGGAATAATGTATATCGGCGGCATTTCGGGCATTATCGGCGGATATCTTTACGAACATTCGACCGATAATCCCGCCGCGCTCGGCTGTATTCTTATTCCGCTTATATGTTCGCTTGCGGGTTCGTCTCTAATGGCGCTGATTTACAGCTTTTTAACCATCACTCTAAGGGTAAATCAAAATGTTACGGGTCTTGCTCTTACCACCTTCGGAATGGGCGTCGGAAACTTTTTCGGCGGGTCGCTTTTGAGCTTTTTCGGCGAAAGCGGTTCAATTTCGCTTATTACAACAGGTAATTATTATAAAGCGAGCCTCCCCTTTGCAGATAAGCTGGGACTGTTCGGCAAAACCTTTTTATCTCTTGGATTTTTAGCCTATGCGGCGATAATAATAGCTCTTTTGACATCTTATTTTCTAAATCGCACCCGTATGGGGCTTAATTTGCGTGCGGTGGGCGAAAATCCCGCTACCGCAGACGCAGCGGGCATCAGCGTAACTAAATATAAGTATCTGTCCACGGTTATCGGCGGCGCGATTGCGGGCTTGGGCGGTCTGTATTTCGTTATGGATTATACAGGCGGCGCATGGACAAATAACGGCTTCGGCGACCGCGGCTGGCTTGCTATAGCGATAGTAATTTTCGCTATTTGGAGGCCGAGTACGGCGATTTTAAGCTCCTTCCTTTTCGGCGGACTTTATATCCTTTGCGTTTATATTCCGGGACTTTCAAGCAGTGCAAAGGAGATTATAAATATGATGCCGTATCTTGTTACAATAATTGTACTTGTAATAATAAGTATGCGTAAAAAGCGTGAAAATCAGCCGCCCGCGCATCTGGGACTTTCGTATTTTCGCGAGGAAAGATAAAAATTTTGCTTACATTCGTGAGAAAAATGTGTTAAAATAATAATGCAGCGTGTTGTTCCGACGAACGTAAATCCGGTTGTCGGAACAATTTTTATATACGGATTTGAGAATGAGAGGTAAAAATTGTTTAACAAGGGCGACAGAATTTTTTACGGACAGACAGGGGTTTGCATAGTAGAGGATATTTCGGAAAAGGCTCTTACGAAAAATCACAAAAGGCTTTACTACACCATAAAACCGCTTTATCAGCAAAATAATATAATTTACGCGCCTGTCGAAAGCGAAAAGGTGTTTATGCGTGAAATCATTTCGGTGGACGAGGCTAAAAAATTGATCCAAACAGTTCCCGATATTTACGAAAAAGCGCTTAATGGAGAAGGAAAGCCCGATTATCAGGAATACATAGACAGTCACAGCTGTGAGGAGCTTTTGGAGCTGGCGGTTATGATTTATTCCAAAAAGCAGGCGGCAAAGCGTATGAAAAAGAAAACCGGATTTATAGACGAAAAATATTTAAAGCGCGCCGAGGAGCTGCTTTTCGGCGAGCTTGCCGCTGTGCTTGATATAGCTCCCGCGGAGGTGCCTGAAATCCTTTTTGCTAAAATCATAAAATAAAATAAAAACTAAAAAGCCGCAAAAAAGTCTTGACTTATTGCGGCTTTTGTGATATTATAATACTTGCTCTTGCGGGTGTAGTTCAATGGCTAGAATCCCAGCCTTCCAAGCTGGTCGTGTGGGTTCGATTCCCATCACCCGCTCCAACCGAGTGCCTCGGTACGCAGACGCGTATCGGGGCTTCTTCTTTTATAGGGCTTTAATCCTCGCGTTTAGGAGGGTATGTTTTCCATAGCCTTATTATATTCCGATGTCCTTTTTGGATGTCGGCTTTTTCTTTTACCCCTCAAACAATAAAGGCTTCCCTTGCCCTCAATGTGCTTGAATAAAGAGGTTGCGGAAAATAAGCCCAAAATCGCTCAAAAAAACTATTGACAATTACATCGCAGTACGATATAATATATATATCGAAGTGCGATGTATTGTACCAAAGACCAAGCGGAAGTATATAGCGTGAAAAATCACGCTAAAAATGATAAAGACTCCTGTTTCTCGCCTTTCTTACCAAAGGCAACCGAAACAGATGCGATATAATAATCACCATTTAGGTGATTTTTCATTGCATTTCGTGTCTTGGAAAGAAATGGTGATTATTATGGAACGGCATATTAAAAAGGTATATGTTCCTATGACGGAAACTGCTTTCTTTATCTTGTTGTGTTTGCGAAAGCCTAATCACGGCTATGGCATTGTTCAAAAGGTTGAAAAAATGACGGACGGTGCTATTAGGCTCACGCCCGGCACGATGTATGGCAGTTTATCAAAAATGGAAAAAGACAATGTAATTTGTTTTGTCAAAGAGGAAGATAAACGCAAGATTTATCAAATCACAGATTTGGGATTAGAAGTATTACAGATCGAATTACAGCGGATAGAACGCTTATACAAAATAGCTCAGGAGGAAATGTGAAATGGCAACTAAAAAACAGTTCAAATGGTTTTCAATATTTGAGTATGAAAAAGAGCAAGATTATCTTAGAAAGATGCATAAATCAGGTTGGAAATTCGTTAAAGTAGTAGGTTTGTGTGTGTACCATTTTGAAAAATGCACACCCGAGGATGTGATTTATCAACTTGATTATAACAAAGAAGGTCTTGATAATAAGGATGAATACGTCAAGATGTTTAATGATTGCGGGTGGGAGTACCTGCAAGACTATGTTGGATATAGTTACTTCCGCAAGCCTGTATCTGAAGCAAACGGCGAGGAAGAAATATTCTGTGATGACGAATCAAGATTACAAATGATGGAACGCGTATTCAAGGGCAAAATGGTTCCATTGCTTATTTTATTCTTCGGTGTACTTATCCCGCAGTTTACAGTCAACTTATTAAGCACCCATAAGTATATTATAGCTGCGTTATTCGGTAGCATTATTGTTTTATATCTTGTAGTATTTTTAATGTGTGCCAATAGCTATTCAAAATATAAGAACAATATGAAGAAGTAAGCAAGGGGTTGTCGCGTTAAGGGCATTTTGCACAAAAAGCCTCCTAAGCCTTACGGAAGGGGGACCGCCGAACGGCGGTGGAGGGATATAATCCGATTTGCTGTAAATCTAATATCCCCCAGTCACCTATCGGTGACAGCCCCCGTGAGGCTTGCGGGGCCTTTGGTTTGTGCAATTTTACCTTAATGCGACAGCCCCTTGCTATTCGCTATAGATTGAACTTTTTTTCACCGTAGGTATAACCGTAAATCCCTTTCTCAGAATCAAATGTTTTTATAAAAAAGCCCGTCTTTTGTGCAGTACCACAAAAGCACGCCGTGACGTAATACAGGTATTCGCGAGGTGAGATTCCATTCGGGGTACTGCTTTATTATTTGCAGTCTGTCGTCCGAAGCGAAGGCAATAAAGGAGATATAATGCTCCTTAAGCATAACGTGCGGCGAGCTTATAAACCATTCATCTTCGACCGCATTTATTTCAAGAGTATGGAGTTCGTCCGCCTTTCGGGGAATGACCTCGCTGATTTTTCTTGAACAGCAGGTTATTTCTGCGCTCCCCGTGCAAATTGTGATGTTGCCGCATATCGGACAAACGTAAAATTTTACCTTCTTCATATTTCCTGTCACAAAGTTGTTGATATTAAGTCCGCCGCCCAGCAAGCCTTCGATATTCACACCGAAAATTGCGCCGAGCTCGGGCAGAAGCGAAACATCCGGCATTCCCTGACCTCTTTCCCATTTTGAAACTGCCTTGTCGCTTACGTTTAGCATATCTGCGAGCTGTTTTTGCGTTAGTCCCTTTTCGCTTCTAAGCTTAAAAATAAGCTCGCCTGTTTTTTTATTATCCATAATTATCACCCGTATTAATAATAACTCGAATCAGATAAAAATGCAATAAACGCTGCGTTTAGATAGCATAAGCGCGGAAGATTAATAATTTAATAATTTAAACCGTGCTATTGACCTAAATTTGTATTGACTTTTTTAGCGGGTTGTGTTACGATAACAAAGTGGGTAAAATACTTTGCATATTGTTTTGTAAATCTTATGTTTCCGTAGCTCAGCTGGATAGAGCGACCGCCTCCTAAGAATATGTTATAACGACCGCCTTTTGAAGAAAAGTGATTGACAATGA